>JAJDAG010000017.1 GCA_029262005.1 Candidatus Zhuqueibacterota bacterium
TCTCTGACATTACCAGGCCAATTGTGTTGCATCAACTGGATGAGTGCTTGCTCGTCAATCCCTTTAATGACTCGGTTGTTCCTGCCGGAGTATTTTTCTACGAAGTGATCTAGAAAGTGGTCAACAAGTAAAGGAATGTCCTCTTTTCTTTCATTCAATGTTGGCACGTGAATGGGGACAACATTAAGGCGATAAAAAAGATCTTCACGAAAAGTACCTGCTTTTACTTCATCGCGCAGGCAACTATTTGTTGACGCAACTATCCTGACATCAACCTTAATCGGTTCCGGGTTACCTACCTTTTCAAATTCCTTTTCCTGAAGAACTCGAAGTAGCTTGACTTGCAGACTTGGGTCAATTTCGCCAATTTCATCTAGTAATAAAGTGCCACAGTCAGCAAGCTCAAACCTGCCTTTTGTTGTTCGATGTGCTCCCGTGAAAGAGCCTTTCACATGACCAAAAAGGTCGCTTTCAATGAGGCCGGCAGGGATGCTGGCACAGTTCGTTTTGATAAAAGCACGCTCTCGTCGGTTACTACACTGGTGAATAGCTTTTGCTATAAGCTCCTTCCCTGTCCCGCTATCGCCTTGAACAAGCACGGTTGCATCGGTCGGCGCCACCATTTCCACCGTCTCAAAAACACGTTGCATGGTCGGGCTTTTGCCAATTATATTCTGTATTCCGTAGCGTCTGCCCAGTTCTGATCTGAGTTGTTGATTCTCCTTAACGAGTCTTTGGTATTTAAAAAAATTCTCAACAGTAACTTCAATCTCATCAAGCGAGAATCCTTTTATAAGGTAATGGTACGCCCCATCTTGCATGGCTTCCACCGCTGTTTCAACAGAGCTATGTGCCGTGATAATAATTACGCCTGTATCTGAGTCGCTCCTCTTGGCTGTGCGGAGAATCTCCATTCCGCCAAGGTCCGGGAGATAAAGATCCGTGATAACTAGTTCGTAGTCGTTCTTGTCCAGACAGTCCATAGCCTCCATGCCTGAATTGGCCGTTTCTACATGGTAACTTCGTTTCCGTAATGCCTCGTTGAGCATGCCACTAATGGTGGGCTCATCATCCACTACCAAAATACGATTCATACTCATCTCATTGCCGAGGGTTTATACAAGGTTTAACGAATAGAGAATACTTCTGAGTGCAAGCCTTGTGCCGAATTATGGAAAGACTTTATCTGCTTGATTTTACTGAGGATTAGGTGCGAGAGCCTTATGGCTGGTGGTCTGAAGTCGTACCACCTACCTTACGGAATGGATGAAAAGTGGCCAATTGAGGAACAAAAGTCATCAGAATACGACTCTTGTGTAACTGAAATGTAAGATTGTAACCTATTATTTTATTGTGATTTCAGGTTGATGGTGGTATCTCCTGCTGCAAGGTGCTGGTTGGTTCCGTCGGAATGCTCCAAGATCAATCTACCGTAATTGTCAATTCCCTTGAACACACCAAATTCGCGTTGGCCATTATTGGTCACATAAATTGCTCTGCCAACATGGGGGCACCTTCTAGACCATTGGTCCAAGATCTGCTTTATTTTCCCGGCTTCAAACCTTGTAAGCTCACGTTCCATCTTTTGCAGAATATAAATCAGGAGCGCAGTTCGGTCAACAGCTTCACCGGTTTCCACAAACAATGATGTAGCAATATCCTTGATATTTGCTCCAAAATCATTTTTAGTGTGATTTACATTCATGCCAATTCCAATAACGAGCTGCGCGGTTTTCTTACTAAAAACGCGTGATTCGCAAAGCACACCACATACTTTTTTTCCAGACAACAAGACATCATTGGGCCATTTCAGCTTCGGGGAAAGCGCGAAATGTTCTTCCAAAGTTTTTGCAATGACAAGGCCTGCAATTAATGGAATTAATGTAATATGCTCCAAGGATTTCGGTGCTCGTATAATTGAAAACCACAGTCCGAGAAAAGCCGAAGAGTACCAATCTCGTTTGTGCCTGCCACGGCCGTGCGTTTGCTCTTCCGCAATGATGATGGTTCCATCCGGCACAGCGCCTGTCGACAAACACATTGCATACTCATTTGTGGAGGCCATTCTGCGGAAAGGAATAATTTTTTGGCCAATCGTTTGCTTGGCCAACGCCGCGGTGACAGCCGCTACATCAATGTAATTCCCCTGTCCTTTAGGGGCTTCTGCGTGCATATTTTTCCCTTGGATGAAAGCTTTGGTGCACTTCTTTCAGGTATTCCCGATCAATGTGCGTGTAAATTTGTGTGGTGGATATGTCGGCATGGCCGAGCATCTCCTGCACAGCTCGCAGGTCCGCACCGCCCTCAATCAAGTGCGTAGCAAATGAATGCCGAAACGTATGGGGTGAAACGTGCTTTTCAATTCCCGCCATAACGACATAGTGCTTCAGTATTTTCCAAAACCCCATTCTACTCATTGGATTGCCTCGTAAATTCAAAAATAGGCAATTCTCGCTTTTGCCTTTTGGGGCCAGCGTTACCCTGACTGAGCGCAAGTAAGATTCTGTGTCGTAGACAGCTTGCCCACCAATGGGGATTAATCGCTCTTTTCGGCCTTTACCCAAAACTCGTATAAAGCCATCTGCAAAGAACAAATCACTTAGTGTGACTGAAAGGAGTTCCGAGACTCTGACACCTGTAGCGTACAGAAATTCAAGCATGGCTTTATCGCGCAACTCCTTATGTTTGTCCGGATTTGGCTGTTCCAGTATTCTGGTAATTTCTATTGGATTTAAGGTGTCGGGCAAATATCTGCTTAGTTTTGGGAAGCTGATATGTGTTGTCGGGTTTGTTTCCGCATACCCTTCATGAATAAGAAATTGGTGAAAAGCTCTTATGGCCGATAAATTTCGGGCATTTGACCGGGCAGAAAGACCGGAATTTTTCAATGCTATTAGTAAGGAAAAAATGTGTGCCGGTGTTATTTGAGTATGGCTTGCTATCTTGTGTTGGTCTTTAAGAAAGCAAATATAGCGGCTTAGGTCGTTTTGGTAGGATGAAATCGTATTCGCCGACAAGTTTCTTTCGACTGTCAGGAAATTAAGAAATTCTTGGAGAAAATTCTCCATGGGATGAGATGTGCTAAATAAGTTAGCGTTGCTCAGGTAGTATGCCTTCGGCCAGGGACAAGGCAATACCGGATAGCATGACTTCAGGCCCCAGCTTGGTGAAATCTCCAGACAATAGACTTGGATCAACATTTGCGTAAAGTGAGCATCCGGCCTCTTTTTCAATGGTCATTCCAGATAACACCGCTGAGTTTTCACCAACAAAAGTCACTTCCCCCAGCATATCACTTACAACATAGCCGGTGCAAAAATGAAGTTGCAGATGCGTGTTTAAAGTATATACTGTAATGAGGTTTCCCTTCCGGCTTCCAATGGGGATGTCAGAGTAAATCTCTAGCGACAGCTTGCGCCCATCTTCCTTGTTGGTAAGGACCAGTCGGTGGTTGTTACCCATAAGCTTAGATTCTACACCCAGCGCGGCAGCAATTTTATCAATATCCTTCTGAGTAAACTTCACCTTTGCATGCTCCAAGCTATCTTCATGTCAATAGAAAACCCCGATGATTACAATCGGGGTTGCAAGTAAGATATTTGCCCTTATCGTGCGTAAAACTCAGGCCTGTACTACTTTAGTCGCTTGTAGCCCTTTTTCACCTGAAATACATTCGAATTCTACTTCTGCCCCTTCCTGTAACGTTTTGTAGCCATCCATTTCGATCACGGAAAAGTGTACAAAAACATCTTCACCTGTTTCGTGCTCAATAAAACCATACCCTTTGTGATCATTAAACCACTTAACTCGACCTTTTGCCATACAAGCTTCCTCCTCCTTCATTAGCTCGATACTTTATAAGTGCTGCAAATATAGCTAATACCGTGCTTTTTGTCAAGTTCTTTCACTCTTCGACGCGTATACAGCATTGCCTCATAAAAAATGTTACCGAGGCACCGAGTTATAGCGAAGCAACTCAAGGCTGCGGATCAACTGTCGTCACTGTGAGGTCCAGCGAAGTGCCGAGCTTTGTAGATGCCCCTCCTTCAATGGATTGGTCGATAACCGTGTTTGGCAAAAATTGCTCACTGACCTGAAATTTGATTGCACCAACAGTCAAACCGGCTTTGGCGATTTCACGTCTGGCGACATCAAGTGTTTTTGCTAAAACCGAAGGGACCGTCACATTCTCTGTTGGCCGCCCGAGACTGACCGTTATATCCAGCGAAGTACTCGCCTTTACACGATTTCCCACTGCTTCCGACTGAGAGACCACGACGTCCGCCAGTTCATTTGGCATAAACTCATACAAGATTTCCCCTATTCTCAGGCCATGGCTCTTAATGCGCTCAAGAGCATTTTTTTCTGAAAGACCTACAAGTCCAGGTACTTCGAGTTCCGGTTCGCCAACGCTAATGGTTAAGTACACTCGACGGCCCTGTTTCACCAGGCGGTTCGCACGTGGATTCTGCTCAACAATATACCCAAACGGCAAATCGGCATCGTGTTTTTCGCCACCTTTGACGGCTACCAGCCCTTGCGCCTCAAGTATTTCTTTGGCAATTTCATACCTTTTTGCAACGATATTGGGCACAGCCAGCGCCTCACCATGTTTGGTGTACCATGGCATAAGTGCCTGGTCAAACAATATCATAAACGCGATGACAACGCACAGGGAGATGCTGGCGATGGCCACCCGCCGCGGTGTAAATAGGCGCTTCAGATAATTTTTAATGTCAGGCATGGCTTCTTCTCTGCATCCTTTTTTAATTATGCTGTTTTTAGCAGTCGAACGGCAAAACTTCCGTCAATTGCATGTTCGAAAGGGAGGGTTCTCCAGTACCCATCCGGGGTGTTGAACGCCCGCGGGCAATGGTTGAGGCCGCTGTCTATTTTAAAGTTATTGTGGGAACAAATAAATTCCTGTACAACGCTGGTGGTTTCCTCTGGCTCAAGCGTGCAGGTGCTATAGACGATAACACCATCTGGTTTAATCAGTTTGGCTGCCTGTTGCAAAAGCTTCAGTTGCAGTTTCCGGATTTGAGTGATGTCTTCAGGGGTTCGCCTCCATCTCAGATCAGTTCGTTTTGACAAAACGCCCAGTCCTGAGCAAGGTGCATCCAGGAGAATTTTCTCAACAGGTGAAATATTTAAACAGGACGCATCTTGTTGCATGATTTCGACGGATTTCAACCCAAGCCGTTGAGTGTTTTCTTTTATGAGCATGAGCCGCTTTCGATTGATATCAACGGAAATTACTTTTCCATTGTCAGCCATCAAATGGCTCAGGTGACAGGTTTTCCCACCCGGAGCAGCACACATATCAAGAACCGTTTCTCCTGCTTTAGGTGCTACCAGCAATGCAGCCATTGCCGTACTTTCATCCTGAACCGTCACCACGCCTTCCTTAAACAGTCGATGCTTGAATACTGCAGCGCTCTTATTTTTTATTGTGATAAAATCTCCAAAAAACTTTGACGGTGCCACAGAAATCCCGGCATTGCTCAGTTCTGCCAGAACATCTTCACGCGTGCAGCAATTCAAGTTGATGCGCAGCGTTACACCTGGCCGCCGATTGTTGTACTCGCAATATGCTCTGGTATTGTCAATCCCGTATTGTGCTATCCAGCGTTCTATCAACCACTGTGGATGCGAGTATGTAATTGACAAGGAAAATGCTGGATTTGCCTCCAATTCAGGCAGAACCAACGAACTGCCTTTTCTCAGATAGGCGCGCAACAGGCCGTTAACAAGCTTGCCCCATTTTTCTCCACCAAGCTTTTTGGCAATGGAAACGGCTTCTGACACAACGGCGTAATCCGGTATCCGGTCGAGGTAAATGATTTGGTAAAGGCTTAACTGCAGGATACTTTTTAGTTGCAGTGGCGTTCGTCCCAGATCGCCATGTAACAACTGTGTTATGACCCAATCCAGATACCCGCGCCACCGTACTGTCCCACTGACTAACTCCACGAGCAGCGCTCGATCCACTGCGGTAAAGTTTGACAACTCATGGTCTTTTTCCAGTAGCTTGTCAACATAGCCATTATTTCGTGCAACTTTGCAAAGTACGGCCAATGCGCTTTCACGAACAGTGTGCTTACTACTACGTACCAAACCGGTCTCCAACCTTGAGGTCGTTGCCCAACAGAAAGTCATGCGCAGACATCCGGCGCTTTCCCTCTGGTTGCAGCTCTATTATTTTCAAACAGCCATCGCCGGTTGCAACGATAAGCTCGCCTTTTTTTTTGTCAAGATAGATCACTTCCCCTGGTGCAGCTTCAGTTGACGCGCCATCACCTGCACATGCCTCAGCAAGGAAAATTTTCAGGTATTTATTGTTCAAAGTAGTAAATGCGCCAGGTTGAGGATTTAACCCGCGCACCAAATTTCGAGTGGATTCTGAGGACGCAGCCCAATCTAGCCTTGCCAAATCACGCGACAATTTTGGCGCTTTCGTCACGTTACCGATTTGTACATGGCGGGGCGCTGTGCTATCTTCTATGGCAGTAACCGTTTTTAGCAACAGATTTGCTCCCATTTCCGCCAGCCGGTCGTGCAGTTCCCCGGCTGTTTCAGAATCATGAATTGGCAGTTTTTCTTGAAAAATTAAATCGCCCGTATCCACCGTGCGCTGGATGAAGATGGTCGAAACGCCGGTTTCTTTTTCTCCATTAATGATGGCCCAGTTTATTGGCGCCGCACCGCGATATTTGGGTAAAAGTGAAGAATGCAGATTAATCGTGCCTTTCGGTGGTTTTTCGAATACTGCCGGGGGTAATATCCGGAAAGCAACAACAACAAACAAGTCTGCACTAAATGCTTGCAAACTATCTATGAAATCCATTGAACTCAGATCCTGCGGCTGCAGCACCGGCAGGTCATGTTCCAAGGCTGTTACCTTGACAGGGGATTGAAAAATTTTTAATCCACGTCCCTTTCTTTTATCCGGCACCGTGACTACAGCTAATACGTTGTGGTGGCTTTGGATCAATTTTTCAAGACAAGGTACAGCAAATTCAGGTGTGCCCATGAAAACGAGGTTCATGCAAAGTGCTCAGGTTTGAGAGGCAATTTGTTTTAGCCTCTTTTCTAGTAACTTCCGTCTGATGCCGCTAATTCTATCGATAAACAAGACCCCATTTAAGTGGTCAATTTCATGCTGAAGGACCCGGGCCAGCATGCCGGCGCAAATCTCGTCCTGTTCAACGCCGTCAATATCCTGATATTTAATTCGAACGAATTCAGCCCGGGTTACATCTTCCTGTAAGTCCGGGATACTCAGGCAGCCTTCTTCAATTGTGCAGGAGCCTGTTTCTTCATAAATAACTGGATTAATATAGGCATTGGGTTCAGCCTCATCCTCAATCAAACCGTTGTTTACGACGCAAACTGCCAGCGACACACCGACTTGAGGCGCAGCCAGGCCGATGCCATCCGCCGTAAACATGGTCTCGATCATATCTTTCGCGAGCTCACGAACGCTGTCATCAATAGTAACAACCGCTTCGGCTTTGCGCCGCAGCACAGGCTGGCCATACAAAACGATTTCTCTGAGCGCCATTGCTTTATTCTACTTTTCGCGACACAGAGGCCCTGCTCAACTCAATTTTTACATTTTCGGCAATTTTTACCACCAGGATGTTTTCTTTATCCTTAATGCCTGCGACTGTACCATGAATCCCACCGGATGTAACAACTTTGTCTCCCTTTGCAATGGCATTGATCATTGCCTGATGCTGCTTTTGTTTTTTTGCCTGCGGCCTAAAAATCAAAAAATACATGATGGCAAAAATCAAAATCATTGGCATTAGAAAACCGAGCATGCCACCACCACCTTGCGGACCTTCCAGCTGCAAGAACATCGAAACTGTTAGAAGTGTATTCACTTCTTCCTCCATTCATTAGTTGATTAATTTGTAAACGATTTAACTGTTGTACTGTAATTTGTTAGAAAGTCATTTTTCCAGGTTACAAAAGTGCTATTTTTTATCTGTTCACGACATTTTCGTACTAAATCATGGTAAAAGTAAATATTATGCAGGCTGGCCAGTCTCCGACCTAACATCTCTTCAACATGAATTAGGTGCCGAATGTAGGCCCGTGTAAAATTCCTGCAAGCATAACAGCGACAATTTTCATCAATGGGTCTGCCATCTTCCTTGTATTCTGCGTTCTTAACATTCATCGGGCCTTGCCATGTAAACACTTGTCCTTTCCGGCCGTTTCTAGTGGGCAAAACGCAATCAAACATGTCAACACCCAGGGCGATGCCTTCAACGATATCCTTCGGTTTACCCATGCCCATAAGGTAGCGTGGTTTATCGCAGGGCAAGAGCGATGCCACAAGCTCAACAATTTCAAACAGTACCGGTTTTGGCTCGCCAATTGACAAACCGCCAATTGCGTAGCCGGGAAAATCCATAGCAATAAGCGCTTCAGCGCTACGTTTTCGCAAAGCCGGGATCGTGCTTCCTTGCACAATTGCAAACAATGCCTGTGCGTAACCATGTTTGAGTTCAGTGTTACGAAATTTGTCCAGACATTGCTTTGCCCACCGACTGGTTCGTTCAACAGATTCAGCGGCATATTCCGCAGAGCAAGGATAAGGCGGGCATTCATCGAGCACCATCATGATGTCTGACCCAAGGCTCATTTGAATGTCTGTTGCTGACTCCGGCGTAAATCGGTGCGATGAGCCATCCAGGTGAGACTTGAAAACAACGCCGTCCTCATATACCTTGCGCAAGTCAGCGAGGCTGAAGACCTGGTAGCCGCCGCTGTCGGTCAGCATCGGGTCACGCCAGCCACTAAATTCCTGCAACCCACCTGCTTTTTCAATCAATTTATGGCCGGGGCGCAAATAAAGGTGGTAGGTATTTCCAAGAATTATTTGGCTGCCGCTTTCTCGTAATTCGTCTGGAGAGCAGCCCTTTACCGTACCTTGAGTTCCTACCGGCATAAAAACGGGTGTTTCAATTAAACCGTGCGCTGTCTGAAGTTGACCGGTTCTTGCCTTTGTTCCTGGATCTTTGTTTATGACCTTAAAAAACGGCTTGTTCAACTCAAAACCTCTGCCAAAACATCTTCAGCCCGACTAAGACCAAGCACTTCAAGTGAATATTTTTTTTCAAGACTATTTTCGTTGAGTTTTGGGATATAAGCGCGTTTAAAACCGAGCTTGGCTGCTTCGTCTAGTCTTTGTTCAATCTGTGGTACGGCGCGAATTTCGCCCCCTAAACCTACTTCGCCAATCAGTGTCGTGTGTGGGTCAGCGACGCGATCGTTGAAGCTCGATGCAATGGCTGTCAAAATACCAAGATCGGCTGGCGGCTCGTCAATACGGGCACCGCCGGCAGCATTGACAAAAACGTCGTAGGTTCCAAGCCGAAGGCCGATACGTTTTTCCAAAACAGCCAGAAGAAGAGATAACCGCTTTGAATCAATTCCCGTGGAAGTGCGCTGTGGCATACCGTAACTGGTTGGCGTCACAAGTGCTTGTATTTCTATTAAAAATGGTCTGCTGCCTTCCATTGTGCAAATCACCGAAGAGCCGGATATGTCATCCTGCCTTTGTCCCAAGAACAGAGTCGAAGGATTTTCAACATCCTCCAGTCCGCTCTGTTTCATTTCAAAAACGCCGATTTCCCGCGTAGAACCAAAACGATTTTTAATGGCACGCAGGATGCGGTAAAAATGGTCTTTGTCCCCCTCAAAGTGCAACAAGACATCGACCATATGCTCAAGTACCTTTGGGCCGGCAATGTAACCATCTTTGGTGACGTGTCCAATCAGGAAAATGGGAATATGTTTGTTTTTTGCTACTCTTGAAAAGGTTAAAGCACATTCACGCACCTGGCTGATACTGCCGGGTGAACTCTCAAACGCAGGTTGAAAAACTGTTTGGATCGAGTCGATGATTACCAAAGACGGATTGGCTTGTTCAATGTTGGCAGCAATGGTATTTATATCGGTTTCCGCCAGGACGAGTAGATTATCGGATGTGAGGCCAAGTCGCTCCGCGCGAAGCTTCGTTTGCTGAGCAGACTCCTCGCCGGAAACATAAAGTACGGGATAGTCATTTGTGGCAATAGCAACCCCTTCCTGCAGCATTAACGTGGATTTGCCAATTCCAGGATCACCGCCTACAAGAATAACGGAGCCCGGGACAATTCCGCCACCAAGCACACGATTAAATTCCTTGCTCTTTGTCGCATGCCGTTTTCTGCTTTCAAACAAGACTTTTGACAGTGGTGTGGCCGCATTTGTTCGTGTGTTTCCTGAATAGGCGCTCCCTCCTGCCGCGATAACCTCTTCCACGAAACTGTTCCAGGCATTGCACTCGGGGCATTTTCCCAGCCAACCCGGGGCAGTGTTTCCGCAAGATTGACAGCAATAGTGATTTTTGGGCTTCTTTTTGTTCAAATAAGAACTTTATTCTGTTATTGTAAATTGCAGTCACGAAAGTATCAATTAGACGCTACAAAGTCAAGATCTTATTGACTCCTGAAAACGGTTTTGTTACCTTAAACTTCAATCAAAACAACCAAACATCGAAGGAAACAATGAAAGCTATTTTGATTATCAGCAGCCTGTTTCTAATGCAGGCTTGTTCGCGCGAGCGGAACAGAGAAGCTACGGAAGCCGAAACCCACCTAATCGGACAGACCTATCGTCAGGTCATTGCTGCAGTACGCGACACTTCTCACACAGATTCTACAGACGGCTTAATAAATTTGCCTTATAGTTTGGAAATGTCAGAAGATGGATTTGATTCACTGGTAAATCGCTCTGCGGGTCAGCCAGAGGTTTTGCTGAAAATCGTTGATGAAATTATTGCAGATCTCACCGAGCAACAGGAAAAACGAGCTGCGGCACAATCTGACAGTCTGGAGAATGTAGAAAAAAGAAGCCCTGTTTCAGAATTGGACACTGTTTCAACACCACGCAAAAAACGGCTACCGCCAAAGGCAAGCGCTCAATAATTAGCAATTGATTTACAACAACTTAGGCAAGTGGGAAAAACCTGGCATGTGCTTTGCAGAAATCGAACCCGGTTTTTCATCGCAAGCATGGATGCTATCGAACAGGTGCTACGCATGGTTCCAGCATACGCGTCGCACCGAAAATGGATTTTCAACCACTCTCAAGTATTTGATCTCCACACCTCCTTTCGGCACAACATCTCTGAGGAGATCAAGCACCCACGGGGGCTGGCTTCTGCAACTGAGCGCTGCACCTTCGACTAAAAGCCAGTCCCTTTTTTTCCTTCGGGCACGCGAACCCTTCATTATTCAGGCCATAGTTTTTAGCCTTTTATTCTTAGAGCATTCTGAGTAACTCATTATACAGCGACACTCCTAACTGCAAAAGCGGTTGGGATGCTGAATAGGTGCACTTAATGTCGCTGCTTGAGCAGGTAGGCAATTGCCTCTTCTTCACTCAAACCAATTTGCTCGGCAGTGGCCATGTTTTTGAGAGTCACCCTACCCTGCTGCATTTCATCCGGCCCAATCACGATCACATACGGGATGTGCTTGCGATCCGCTAGTGTGAATTGTTTCTTGAGTTTAGACGCGGAAAAATAGGTCTCGGCTTTTATTCCGGCATTGCGTGCTTTCTGCGCAAACGCGATGCTTGAAGCCTGTGTTGACGCATCAAAAGTACTGACCAGGATTTCAGTTTTTGTTTTGATTTCCGGGAACAGGTTTAATTCATCCATGACATCGATAATTCTTTCAATGCCGAAGGAGACACCGCAGGCAGGAATGTCCCGCCCAAGGAATTTGCCTATGAGCCGATCGTAGCGACCGCCACCGGTCAAACTCCCAATCTTTGGCTCTGTTATCACAGATTCCTGAATGAGCCCGGTGTAATAGCCAAGACCACGCACCAAATAAAAATCGAGCTTAACTTTGTCTTCTGGAACACCGAGAAGCTGCAGGTATTTCAGCACTTCAGTCAGTTCTTCAACCCCTGAATTTACGGCGGCAACGCCCTGACAGCGCATGCTTACTTCAGCAAGAAGTGTTTCAGCCGGGCCTTCCAGCGCCAGAATATCGAGTATCTCTTTTACTTTGCCTGAACCCAAGCCTGCGGCAAGTATTTCGCGCTCGACGCCGGCAAATCCTATCTTATCGAGTTTGTCGATTGCGATGAGCACAGGTGTGCGTTGATTTTCTTCAACCCCGGCAAATTCAAGAATACCATTGAGTAAACCGCGGTTATTAATACGTATTTTAAAGCTCTTAAACCCGAGCGTAGACAGCACGCTGTACACAATTGCAATGGTCTCAGCATCCGCAAGTCGTGAGTCGGTTCCAACCGCGTCAATATCACACTGGTAGAATTCGCGGTACCGGCCTTTTTGCGGACGGTCGGCCCGCCAAACCGGCTGAATCTGGTAGCGTTTAAACGGCAGCGTTATATCGGACTGATGCATTGCCACCACCCGACTCAGTGGTACAGTCAGGTCGTATCGCAGCGCTTCATCAACCAACTGGCCGTAATCTTTGATTACAAATTCCTCACGGCCGGAGAGCAGTTCCTCCAAACCGGTACCGCGCCGAAGCACTTTAAAGGTGAGCTTTTCTCCTTCGTCGCCATATTGCCCGGACAGTACTTTCAATTTTTCAAGCGATGGTGTTTCAAGCGGCTCATACCCGTACAGCTCAAAAATTTCCTGAACAGTTTTTATTACGAACTGGCGCTTTACCATTTGTTGGGGTAAGAAATCCCGGGTCCCTTTGGGCAAGCTTGGTGTGATGATGGCCATATTTTAATACTCCGCGTAAAAAGGCCATCCGGGGAATACCTGAATGGCCTGGCAATTACTGTGTGAAATGATAGGGTCTGTTTATGCTGCCATGATTTTTCTGATGGAGCCAAAATACACAGCAGCCAACGCCACAACATTAAGTTTAATTTTATCTGAGACAACAAGTTCATCTCCGCCAACCTTGCCGATAACGTGCATCGGAACTTTGTGTTTCTGTGCAAGCATTGTCAATTTTGAAACCTCATCCTCCGGCACTGACAAGAGAATTCGCGATTGATCTTCACCAAAAAGGACATGGTCAGCGCGGCCTGTAAACTTCAGGTTTACGCTTGCGCCCAGCATTTTTTCTCTATTGAGAAAACAGCATTCTGCCAGCGCGACTACAAGTCCGCCGTCAGACACATCGTGGGCGGAATGAACAAAGCCGGAGCGTATTGCTTCAAGACAACAGTCTTGCAATCTGCCTTCAAAATCGAGGTCAATTTGTGGGCAGCGACCCGTAACTTTACCGAATTGTACCGCCAAATATTCACTGCCGCCGATTTCTCCCCGGTTCTCCCCCAAAAGAACGATGGCATCGCCTGCCTTTTTAAAGCAGCTTGAGGTCACGTGCTCAATATCATCGATAACGCCGAGCATGCCAATCACCGGGGTGGGAAAAACAGCCCCATCAGGGTTTTCATTATAGAAACTCACATTACCGCCGGTGACTGGTGTTTCCAACGCCAGGCAGGCAGCACTGATTCCTGCAATGGCCTCCTTAAATTGCCAGTAGATCTCCGGTTTGTACGGATTGCCAAAATTCAAACAGTTGGTAATGGCAACCGGCTTTGCCCCTGAACAAACCACGTTTCGTGCTGATTCTGCAACGGCAATTTTTCCGCCGGTATTTGCATCGAGGTAAACATAACGCCCATTACAGTCCGTGCTCATGGCCAGAGCCCGCCGCGTGCCTTTGATTCGGACCACCGCAGCGCCCAGGCCGGGCAAAATCACGGTATTCGAGCGTACCATGTGGTCATACTGTTTGTAGACCCATTCTTTGCTGGCGATATTTGGCGATGCAAGCAAGGTGCGTACAACAGAGTTATAATCATTGGGCTCCGGCAGGGAATCAACATCAAAGGCCTGGAGTGCTTTAATGTATTCCGGCTCCCGTGATTCGCGGTGATAGACTGGAGCCCCACCACCCAGTACAAGTGAGTCCGATGGAATGTCCGCAACTGTTTTGCCATTTCTTTTAATGACAAGATTGGTCCCGGAAGTCACGGTACCTATTATCTCAGATTCCAAATCCCACTTGTCGCAAATAGCTTTTACACTTTCTTCACAGCCTTTTTTCACCACAGCCAACATGCGCTCCTGTGATTCCGATAGAAGTATTTCATAGGCAGACATGCCATCTTCGCGTAACGGAACTTTGTCCAGGTCGATTTCCATGCCGCCGGTTCCCTTGGCTGCCATTTCACTGGTTGAGCAGGTGATGCCAGCAGCGCCCATATCCTGAATGCCGATGAGTAGGTCTTTTTTGATCATCTCAAGCGTCGCTTCCAGAATTAGTTTTTCAGCAAACGGATCCCCCACTTGAACCTGCGGCCGTTTTGCCTCAGAGTCTTCATCAATTTCTTCGGATGCGAAAGTCGCACCGTGAATACCATCTCGCCCGGTTGCAGAGCCGAAGATAACAACTTTGGCGCCGGGATCGCTGGCGATTGCTTTGGCAACAGCATCATGTTTTACAATGCCCACGGCCATGGCATTCACAAGTGGATTACCGTGATAGCTTTCATCAAAATAAACCTCGCCACCCACTGTCGGCACACCAAAGCAGTTGCCATAATCACCGATACCGCGGACAACCCCATCAAAAAGGTAGCGTACTCTGGGTTCGCTCAATTTACCAAAACGGAGCGAGTTCATCGCCGCAATTGGCCGGGCACCCATACTGAAAATATCGCGCAAAATACCACCAATTCCGGTTGCGGCTCCTTGATATGGCTCAACTGCCGACGGGTGATTGTGACTTTCTATTTTAAATGCAACAGCCAATCCATCGCCAATATCAATCAGGCCGGCATTTTCTTCGCCGGCCTTCACCAACAGACGTTCGCCTTCCTTTGGAAAGGTCTTCAACATTGAGATGGAGTTTTTATAGCTACAGTGTTCCGACCACATCACAGAGAAGATGCCAAGTTCGGTAAAACTGGCACTTCGGCCAAGAATATCGAGCATGTATTGATATTCATCATCACTAAGGCCGTGCTCTTTTGCTAACTTCAGGTCAACTACCGGTTCTTTCATTTGTTTGTCTTGTTTAGTTATAATGAATTTGCGTGGTGATGCAGAAATTAAATTATGGATGCTCTGTTGTTTTGTATGTGGTGCACTTGACGCGAGATAGAGTTGAATCCCGCTGGTGAAAGAAGGCTAAATTTAGTCAATCATCACTGAAGTTTCAACCTCTTTCACAAAATAATTTAAAGATGAGTAAGTTGCTTCGGCTTTTAACTTGATTCTATACTTCCCGCCGGCAAATACGGAGTGCACTGAGTTGTGTGCGGAACGGTCTTCTTTGATTATGCTTAACACATTTTGCATGTTGCTGTTAATTACGATTTTCCGCTGACCGGAAAAGTACTTCATTCGTTTGAATACATTGATTGTTTGGCCGTCAGGCGTTTCAATAACCAGACTCAGGAAAGAGGGCTCCGTCAAAAAAAACGGCACTGTAATTGTATTTTTCTTCTTGTCATACAGTGCCTGAAATTCAAAAACATCGGTACCAATCCAATAGTAATGTGCAGCTTCTTTTTCACCGATAAAAACCTGGCCAAACCGCTTGTAAATACTGATACCACGCGGCTCGTCAAACTCTTTATCCCCTCTGCCCTTGCGCCCAAACGAGCATAAATAATTGAGATCACGATCGAATTTATGAATACAATGATTGCTACGGTCGGTGACCCATATATTGCTGTAATAGTCTATGGCCAGGTACATGAGTTCGACTTGTTTGTATCCGTGTGGATTTAAACGTGCCGCGGCTATAAATTTGCCGTCCAGGCTGAATTTCTGCAGGCGATTTTTATCCAAATCGATTACCGCGATAAAGGCATCTTTGTAGTGGGACCAGCGCTCGCGACCATTGGTTACAGCGATGCCGCCAGGATGCCAGAGCTGTCCGTCTTCAAAACCTTGCTCACCAAACCAAATATGCAATTGGTCATTCGGCAGAAGTACCTGAATCCGATGATTGCCGGTATCGCTCACATAAACATGATCATTGGCATCGATTGCGATACCTTGTGGTGCCTGAAACTGTCCCGCCAGAGTGCCCTGTCCGCCGATTCCCTTAACGAAACTCAGTTTCCGCCCCGGATTAAACAGCCGGACAATTCGGTGATTTCCGGTATCCGCCACATAAACATCACCACGCTGGTTGGCTGTGATGGCGGTAGGTCGGTTAAAATCTCGATTGCCTTTTTTCCCTCGTCCGTAAAAACCAAGCGCGGTCATCGATTTGTTATAAATAATCACATTTTCGCCGGCATTGACGCCATATCCTGTCACTTCATCGTCATCTTTTTTGTCGTTGGGATCTTCCCAACTGTCGAGCCGAACAACAACCATTCCTTGCGGATCACGCACTTTTATTTTATTTCTGGTGTAAATCATTAAATGCGTTTTCGTGGCTTTGCGGATGCCCAGTGTGTGCAAAAAGGATGGAAAAACCAGGGTTGTGGGATCATAGTCTTCCAAAACAACAGCCTCAGCAGCGACTGCATTTAGCAAACAGAGGATAGCCGGAATCAGGCTTGCAAAGTATGGTTTAACGGGGCGAAACAAAATGAAAATGCTCCCATACGCGTTTCGCCAGATCAATTGGAATTCCTTCAGCCATTTCAATTTCGTCAACCGTGGCCTCTCGTATCTGCTTAACAGAGCCAAAGTATTTCAGGAGCGCATTTCTCCTGGATGGACCAACACCGTCTATTTTGTCCAGCTCCGATTGAATTGTGCGTTTTTTTCTCAGACTGCGGTGAAATGTGATTGCAAATCGATGCGCTTCATCACGAATTTGTTGCAGAAGTTTTAAGCCTGAGGATGTGCGGGGAATGTTTTGTGAATCACTTGCGCCCGGCAGAAACACCTCATCCAATCGCTTGGCAAGGGCCGCAAGGGGAAGTCTCGCGAGACTCAATTTTTCCAGAGCGCTGAGAGCCGCTGACAACTGCCCCTTGCCGCCATCCACAAGAATAAGGTCAGGTAGTTCCATTTTGCTGGCGAGAGAGCCGCTATATCTACGGGTGATGGCCTCTGCCATCATGGCGAAATCGTCGGGCGTGTCCTTGCTGCGAATTTTGAATTTACGATAATCGCTTTTTATTGGTTTGCCGTTAACAAAGGTCACCATCGATGCAACCGGATCCGTTCCCTGAATATTTGAAATATCAAAACATTCAATACGCCGCGGTGCGGTTTTCAAATGAAGATCGCGTTGCAATGCCTGTACATTATAATGCACATGATCTTTGGCTTTCAATTTTTGTAACTGTAATTCCTCAAGAAGCAAGCGGGCATTTCGCAGAGACATTTGTACCAGTTTTGCCTTTTGTCCCCGCTGCGGCACAAAAAATTTTACGTTTCCCTTGCGCTTCTCGGTAAGCCACAATTGCACTTCAGTAGCCTCATTCAGGGCGACGGACAGGTAGATCTCTTCAGGCACAAAATTTTCTTTTAGATAAAACTGTTTTACAAAACCTGTTGAGACGGTTTCTATGCTTTCTCCTTCAACCCCGCTGAGCAAAAAGTGTTGGCGCCCCAAAATTTTGCCATCTCTAACTTTGAAGACAACGCCACAGGCTTCATTGTCCTCAAGCGCAACCGTGACGATGTCACGATCCTTAGTTTCATCTGTTACTACCTTTTGCTTGTATTGAAAATCCTCTATAAAATTGACTTGATCTCTCACCCGACTGGCCTCTCGATAGCGTCTTTCAGAAGACAATTTTTGCATTCTGGTGATCAGTTCTTGCACTACCGCTTTATTCTTACCATTGATGAAGTTGACAACCTGTTCAACCATTTCACCGTATTCTTCCTTTTCAACAAGGCCTTCGCACGGTCCATCACACTTTTTGATATGGTAATCCAGACAGAGTTTAACTTTCTTTTTCTCCACGACTTCAGCAGTCAGATCGTAGTTGCAACTACGGACAGGAAAGATTCGTTTCACAGATTTGAGCAAGGTGCGCATGGAACTCACATCTGTATAGGGCCCAAAATAGCGGGAGCCATCTTTCACAATCCTGCGTGTTGGGAAAATTCTTGGAAAGCGTTCGTGCGTCACCCGAATATACGGAAATGTTTTGTCATCTTTGAGGTTTACATTATAACGAGGGCGGTACTCTTTCACAAGGTTCATTTCAAGGATGAGCGCTTCCATTTCCGTGTCGGTTACAATAAACTCAAAATCCACAATTTTCGTGCGCAAGCGCTTTAACTTGGGGCCCTCAACCCGGCTGGATTGAAAGTAGGACCGAACCCGGGAGCGCAAATTCTTGGCCTTGCCAATGTAAATTATTTTTCCACCGGCATCTGTGAAAAGATAACAACCGGGTTTGCCTGGTAAATTCTGAAGTTTGTCGTGAAGTAACTGGTTCCTGGCGACGGTCATTTCATGTCGGTCGGGTGCTCAGCGAATTCAAACAGAATACCACCCGTACTTTTGGGATGTAGAAACGCGACACGGGTGCCACCTGCGCCCTGGTTTGAGGCCAAATCAATGAAAGTCAAACCGGCAGCAGACAACGTTTTTATTGTCGTGTCAAGGTCTTCTACCTCAAAGCAAATGTGGTGAATTCCAGGACCCTTCTTTTCAACGAAACGACTGACAGGAGAATCCTTTTCAGTGCCGGAAAGTAGCTCTAACTTGACATCCCCGACAGGAAAGAACGATGTTTCCACCATCTGGGCATCCACCGTTTCTTTCTCAGACGGCTCAGCCCCTGTCAATAGAGAATATTTTTGGATGGCGACATCCATGTCTGTTACCGCAATTCCGATATGGTCAATTTTCTTCAGCATTTTTTCTCAACAATTATTTTTAGCGCAATATCGTACTGAAAAAATCAACAAAAAGCAACTGCTATGAACGCCATTGTACTTTGCTTGTTACAAACAAAGTGATGTTCTTTAGAGAATAATCAGGAAAAGAAATGTCAGAGGTTGGTGTAAAAGCGGGTCAACAGGTATCCGAAAACAGCAACTCCTTAATTGTCTTTCAATGAATTAAGCACATTCAGATATTCTTCAAATTTCTTGTCGCCTAACTGCGGTCGTAAAACCGCTTCGTTGCGATCATAAAACTGAATAGCCGTACGAGCCCTCTCCGGCTCAAGCGTCTCGCGGGAAATTTGAAAAAGAACCTGGGCGAGATTGTACACACCCATTGCGTAGTAGGTGTCGTCTGGCTCCCGACTGATAAAAGACAGCCAAATATTTCTTTTTTCATCAAGCTCCGAACTGGATTGAACAAGCCACAGTGTTTGTGCAAAGTCGCTTTTGAACTGAGGCAAATCAGGGTATGCACGGAATCCATCAACATCCTGAAAGGCCCAACCTGAGGCTTCTTTCGAGAAGATTCTTATGGCTGGATTTCCGCCCTGAGCTGCATACATCTCTTTTTCAGGAATTAGAAATTTCGGGGATGGCAGCGGAGTTATGAAATCATCTTTGACAAGCGGGGCCGAAATGGTTTTAAGTCCGCGGGCAGCAACCGTTTCCGGTTCTGGAAATTGATTGTCGGGTGCTGTTTTTTTCGCAGACGGGACATTTGCGGCAACGGCCTGCGGCAGATCCGTAGTCTCGGGAGTGCCCGGTGTCACTGCAGGGCTTGTAACGGCAGCTAATTCTGAATTGTTGTCAACAATTCCTGGAGCAATAATTTCGGTTGACTGGTTTGTCCATGGCTCGTACTTTTTCAACATCAGTATAATGAAAATCATGGCAAAGGCGCCTGCGGCAGCCATACGCCAACCTGAAATAGATGTAACTGCATTCAACACATCATTCCACCAAATACCCAGCCTGTTTTTTTCCGGCAGCAAATTCAGTCTGCTTATCACTCTAACAGGAACCTCGTTCCAGTAGGTTTGAGTTGGAGGCTCAAACAAACCTGCAATAAAAAGCGTATCCAAATCCCTGAGCTGCCTTAACTCTAGCTGACAGAGCGTGCAATCCTCCAAATGTCTGGCAACATCCACCCTGTCACTGCCGTCAAGTGCTTCATCCGCAAAAGAACTGATTTTTGAGGAAAAGTGGCAAATTTTCATTTAATCAAACCTCTACATCGTTTATTGCTACGTATTCATACAACAAGTCTTTTAGTTTGCTGCGAGCCCGGGATAGGCGGGACATCACCGTGCCTATCGATATTTCAAGTTCATCGCTAATTTCCTGGTAACTCAGGCCATTATTGACACGCAACAAAAAAACTTCTCTTTGCCCGTCTGGAATTTTGTTCAGTGCATTTCTTAGATTAGTTGCCAACTCACGCCCTTCCATATCTTCAACCTGCGGAGCGGCAGTCATAAAATTTGTCTGGAAACCATTGCCGTTACTCTCAACATCATCAATTGAAAGCTCTCTTTGCCTTGATTTCTTCTTTTGAATATTTAGCGCCGTGTTAACCGCGATACGATACAGCCATGGATAAAATGGGTAACGTTTATTATAGGTGTCCAGCTTTGTATAGACCTTGATGAATGTCTCCTGCAGTGCATCATCAGCATCCTCGTGGTTGCGAACGATTTGTAAAATCGTATAGTAAACACGCTTCTGATATTGCTTGATTATCCATTTAAATGCTTGCGAATCACCATTCAGGGATAATTGGATATATCTCTGAACATTCTTTTCGGTTTTTATACCCATATTTGCACGGCGGTTAGGACATATAAAAACGTCACTGTTAGCTCTAAGGTTAAATACTATTATTTACATTTTTTATTCCATAGAAAAAAAGTCGCAACCGAAGGATGTGGCTGTTTTGGCCGGCGTTTATGCCGATAGTTGCAGCCTGTTTGCTATTGGTCCGAATCACTCCTTCGCTTCTCTTCGATTACAGCAAGCTGTTTTGCAGCAAACCTGCCAAAGTTACTCTCCGTACCACGCTCCCGAATAATTCTGCGAAAAATTTTCACCGCCTGTTCAATTTGGTTGATTTTCAGCAGACAACGGCCAGTTTCAAAAAGTGCGGTAATATGCCACGGCAACTTGGTTGGTGCGGTGAGATATTTTACCTTCAGGTATTCAGTAACCGCTTGCTCAAAGTTCCCGGAGTCTTTATAACATTGCGCCACATAAAACTGAATCTCTGCCTGAGAATCTTTGTCTGCGTAAGGTAGCAGTCTTTGGAAGTGCTCAATAGCTCTGCCATATTCCTTAAGCTTCATAAGCAACTGAGCAAGGTCAATTTTCTTTCTAAATGCTTGTGGAGCGCGCGGATATTTCTGCAAGTAATCACGGGTCAAGGCGATGGCTTGATCCCACATTCGGGCATCGTTATAAGATTGAATTAAATAAAGCAATGCTTTCTCCTGATAAGCGTTACTTTTTGGGTGTAAAAGAACTTGCTTGAAGGCATGAATTGCGTTATTGATTTGCCCGGATTTCGCGTAAAAGTCTCCCAGGTTGAAATAAGTCAAAGGGGTAACTTCACTTTCAGGATACTTGGTTGGAATATTTGTCAATATTTTCAAGGCATCTTCAGTGTGATTTGTGATCAAGTAAACTTCTCCAAGCCCAAATTCACCCCGTGCACCCCAGTCAGTGTTTTTATGCTCTTTCATCAGCTTTTTAAAGCTCTTCTCAGCAGCTTCAAAGTTTTTGTCAGCAACGTAAGCCCGCCCCAGATCATGCAGGAATTGGCCTTCTTCGCTTCGTGTGTTTTTATAATTTTTCGTAAAGAATTTTAAATCCTGCTCGGCTTGAACTAGCTGCATTAAACCGTAGCGGCATCTTATCTGTCTGGCCAGCACATAACGTTTGGCATCTTCTGTCTCTGCATGTTTTACAGCCGCTGTGTAGAATGCGCGTGCATCGCCATAAGCTTTTTTGTCGAACAGTATATCGGCAATGGCCACGTTGCCCTTATATTGGTGCTCGGGTAAAGTACTTGCTCGTAGCAGGCTTTCGTAAAATTGTTGTGCGAGCGCAGTGTTGCCAAACTCACTGGCAAGCCGTGCTGTTGCGAACATAGACATTACGGAAAGGGGCTGACCGGCATAGCGGCGAGAAAAATCTACATAATGCGCCAGTGCAAGACGCTTCTTGCCGATTCGCTCCAATGCCTGCGCTTGATGAAAATCGATCTGTGACCAGTCGGTTTCATCTGAAGCAGAAGGTTTGACAGACATCAGCCGAACAGACGCGTAACCGGAAAGTGCCGACTGAAAATCTTGTTTGGCAAAATACAAATCCGCCAGCGCTACCTGCGCACGGGTCGCAATGGAGGCATATGGAAAATTTGTCACAATGTGCTCAAAATCTGCACTTGCTGCCGCGGTGTCTTTAATTGCAACAGCAGTTTTTGCTCGGCGCCAATAGGCTTCGGCAAGGTACCTGCTCTGCGGATACGCGTCAATGAACTTGTTTAGCCTGGCCAGTTGCACTGAATCCCCTTCGGCAGCATCGGCACAAACAATGCGTTTAAACTGGGCTTCTTGATGTACTGAGTCGGCCAGTAAGACCAACTCAAAGTATTTCAAAGCAGATTCCATGGCAACAGGATTCGTTCGATTGAAATAATGGGCATTTCCTATCGCTAACCAAAAATCTTGCGTGATCGGCACGGACGCAGACTCAAAACGAACCCGACGGTTCTCCAAAGTATCGGCAAGAGCTGGTTGGTCAAGTTGTTGATGGACATAGGCTAACAACCGCTGATATTCAGACAAATCTTTGAGTTTTGCAGCCGACTCTACCAACGCATCCAGCACTATTGCCGCACTGTCATAGCTTGTTTTTGCCTCATCAGCCTGGAGCAGCAGTCGGTCCCCGGCAAGCAAATGCGCTTTGCCAAGCAAAAACATAAGCTCAGCCTGGCTGCTATCGGCATCGGTTTTGTGCGCAGCGCTACGAAAATGATTTATTGCGCTCTGAAAATTTTTGGCTTTTAGTTCAAGTTTACCAAGTTCCAACGCGACATTCTGAACCGAGTTGCTTGCAATTTTTGACAGCAGAATCGATAACCCGGTTGTGGCCTCACTTGAGCCTAGCTTCACTGTGGATTGAATGAGTTTTTCGCGCTTGAGGACATCGTTGTAGCGGTCGCTGGCCGGGAATCGTTGCAGATGTTCAGCGTGCTTAGCTAATGCCATTTTAAAGTGACCAAGTTTCTCATAGCACAGACCTAAGCGGTACTGAGCCTCGTCAACCATGTCACTTTGTGGATATTGTTCGACAAATTGCTCGTATTCACGAGACGCTTTGCCATAGTCATTTAACAAATCTTCGTGAATGCGCGCGCTTTGAAATGTTAATTTGGGAAAATGGTCTCTGTCGATAAAATTTCGTTTAAATCGCCTAATTTCCTCAAGCGCTTTGTAAGGTTTTGAATTGCCTGCCAATACGTCGATTAAGAGAAGAAGGGCCGGTTTAACGACTTCTGATGAGTCGGAAGCAAGTTGTTTGTTTGCAGTTATAAATTCAGAAAATTGGAGTAACGAACTTTCAGCCTCTTGAAACCTTGACAGCTTCATTAGCAGTTTGGTATAAGAAAAAAAAAGCGCGGGATGTGAACTGGTTTGTGAAAGTGCAAGCCCTTGTTGATAGGAAGCAAGAGCACCATCATATTCCCCGAGCTTTTGTTGAAAATCACCTTGTTTTTGCAGACCTTCAGCTTTTTGATCTACGGCTTCGATGGTGGGTAGGACGGCTTCGTACTTAGATACTGCCTGCGCGTAATCGCCGCTGAGGCCGTGCAAATAAGCCAGACGAAGTTCGGCCTGCGCAGCATCCACGCTGCCTGAAAATTGATTGGAAAGGCGCTGATAAATGGCTTCCGCCTCGGCCGGCTGCCCGAGGCGTTCGAAAATCTGTCCGCGCAGCCAATAAACACGAGCATCCTTAATTTCGGGTCCAAAGGCATGAAAAATGCCGTCAATTTCATTTAGAGCGTCGGCTGTTTTTTTTTCGGAAAGGTAGAGATTGACGACCGCAAGATGCGCATCCATTCTCTTTGGTGAATCGGGATAATTCCGAATCAAATTCATAAAAGATTCTAACGCAGAAACGGTATTTCCTGCTTGCAGAAATGCCTGGCCGGCAGCAAAATGCGCTTTGGCAGCGTTTTCACTTTTCGGGTGCAGAACTGGGATGCGCCTTAGCAATTCAGCGGCTGCTGCAAAGTCACCAAGAGCCAGGCGGCACTCAGCAAGCCGATAGCGACTCAAGGGCAAATGCGGAGATTGGGGGTAACCCAATTCCAATTCTTTAAAAATATTAAATGCGGCTTCAAAAGAACCTTCAGAAAAATAGGATTCCCCGCCGAAAAATAGCGCGTCATCCGCCTGAGCATGACTTGGGTGATGTTTCGCAAAGTCCCGAAACTGATCACCTGCAAGCTTGAAAAGTTTATCCTCATAAAGTTTATTGGCAAACTGGAATTCTTTGTCTGGATCAATGCCTTGTGCCCGGACGGTGCACGGGGCAAAGGCCAGATATAGTTCGGAAAAAGTAAGCAGCAATAATACGTGAAAGACTCTTTTCATTTCAAACCGTTTCATTGTTAAATGTGATAGCACTGTAAGTCTGCATTCGGAAACTAGCCGAACTAGTTTTAACTAAACTCTTTATTCATAAATTATTTGGGTTAGCGGATCGCATGTTCTAAGTGGAGAAGGAATTCACGCCAAGTGCTTAAGCCTTGCGGCCCGATATTCGACAATTTTTGTCATGATGAATATTCAGGGCTAAAGCTGACGAGTCGGCAACCATTTAGCCGATGTAATTATGCAATGACCTCAAGATTCGCATATTTAACCAGCAGGCGCTTTTCCCCTGCTTCATAGAAACGCACTGTAATTTTCATTGTCTCACCACCCCCATCTTTGCGAATGACTTTGCCAAGACCAAAGGTTGCGTGTTTTACCTCGCAACCGAGGTAAAGTTCAGTGCCATCCTGAGAAAAATCTTCATAAGCCGGCATCCTGTCTTCGTCGCGGTTGCGTTGGTTTCGCCGCGAAGAGGTTAGACCTCGGCGCGTGCCGGCTGAAATGTTTGCACTTTTTCTTTCTAATAGCTTCTCGTCAATTTCACCAAGAAAACGGGATGGGAGATTTTGAAAGTGCTCACCAAACCTGAAGCGCGTTGCTGCCCAACTCAAATGAAGTTTTCGTTCAGCCCGGGTAGCGCCCACATAAAACAGACGTCGTTCCTCCTCAAGTTCCTCATCGCTTATAAATGTTCTTGTTAGGGGAAACAGGCCCTCTTCCAATCCCGTGACGAAAACCACCGGAAATTCAAGCCCTTTGGCACTGTGCAATGTCATCAACGTCACTGCATTTGTTCGGTCATCCCAACTATCTACATCAGCGACTAAAGCAACTTCTTCCAGAAATTGCTCAAGTCCACCCTCCGCATTCCTCTGACCAAAATTAACAATAGCGGAAAGCAGTTCTTTAATGTTTTCTGAACGAATAAATGCCTCTTCAGTGCCAATTTCTTTTAAATTTCTCAATATCCCGATTTCGTCGACAACCACTCTGGCCAACTCGCCTGCAGAGAACTGATCCTTCAATGAAGCGTATTTCTCAATCATGGCGTGAAATTTACGAAAGTTTTCGCGAATTCTTGGTGAAATCTCTGTAATTTCTTCTGCACGACCAGCCGCTGCAAGCCGCGAAATTTGTTGCTCATTTGCAAAAGCTTCTATTTTCTTTACGGAAGATTCGCCAATACCCCGCAATGGGAAGTTGATCACCCGCTTGAAGCTAATGAAGTCACTTGGATTGCAAATCAAACGCAAGTAGGCTAGAATATCCTTAATTTCTTTTCTCTCGTAGAAGCGCAAACCTCCCACAATATTGTAAGGAATGCCGGCATTCCTAAAGGCATCCTCGAGCACTCTGGACTGCGCATTTGTACGATATAAAACAACAAAATCGCTAAAGTTTCCAGCATGTTGCTGCAATTCTTTTTTAACTGAAACAACAACAAACATTGCCTCGGACAGATGATCGGGCAGCTCGGCAAGAACAACCTTGTCGCCCCGTTCATTATCCGTCCATAAGGCTTTTTCACGTCTGGTTACATTGTTTTTGACTACTGAGTTCGCGGCATCGAGTATGTTCTTTGTCGACCGGTAGTTTTGGTCAAGCCTGAAAATGGCGCATCCCGGGTAGTCCTTTTCAATATTTAAAATGTTTTTAACATCTGCACCACGCCAACGATAAATGGATTGGTCATCATCCCCTACCACACAGAGATTTTTATGCAAGCTGGCCAGTTTATTCAGGAAAAGATATTGTGTGCGGTTTGTATCCTGATATTCATCAACCAGGATATAACGAAACCGTTTTTGATAGCGCTGTAAAACAGCCGGCTCTGCCTCAAATAGATAGATTGGATTAACCAATAAATCATCAAAGTCCATGGCATTATTCTGTTTAAGCTGTTTTTGGTATTGGGCGTAAACCAATGCCACGGTTTCCTCGAAAGCGCTATTGGCTTGCTTCTGAAAATCACCGGCGCTCATAAACGCGTTTTTCGCTTTACTTATACTATTGTGAATCCTGTCCGGCGTGTATTCCTTGTCGGCAATGTGGAATTCCTTCAAAACAGATTTGATGGCGCGAATCTGGTCGTCACGATCAAAAATCAGAAAATTGCTTTGATAGCCGATTTTGTCGGCGTCCACACGTAGGATTCTAGCAGAAATCGAGTGAAAAGTGCCAATCCAAATATCATGCTTCGGCAAGTCGCCAACCAACGCCTGAATTCGTTCCTTCATCTCTGCAGCAGCCTTGTTTGTAAACGTAACCGCAAGAATTTCCCAGGGCTTTACACCGGCACTTTGTATTAAATGGGCGACCCTGTGCGTTAGCACACGGGTCTTTCCACTACCTGCCCCGGCGTGAATCAGCAAAGGTCCGTCCAGGTGTGCGGCCGCGGTTTTTTGAACAGGGTTAAGCCCTGCTAGTAAATCGTCCTTTTCTCTCTCCTCCATTCTGCCACTCACTTTCTCTTTTTCTGTTTACTTCCCCTGATTTTTCGTCTGTACTTGTCGAACCTTGCTTTAGCCCGGTTGTGCTCACGCAACGTTCTTGAAAAAGTATGCGTGCCATCGCCATTGGCAACAAAATAAAGAAACGGCGCATTGTCCGGCTGTATTGCAGCAACGACCGAAGCAAGTCCCGGGTTGTTAATTGGGCCGGGTGGCAACCCTCTATTTAGATAAGTATTATATGGCGAGTCAATTCTTAGGTCCTTTGTAAGCAGTCGTCTGGGACCATCCTTTATGATATATTGTATCGTTGGATCTGCCTGCAACGGGATCCCCCGCCGCAAACGGTTGTGATAAACAGCCGAAATAAGTGCCCGCTCCGAATCAACGACAGCTTCACCCTCAATAATTGAGGCCAAAGTTAGTGTTTCGAGGAGGGTCATTTTTCCAGAATTAATGACGGTTCGCAGAGAATCTCCTACCTGCCTGTTGAACTCTTTCAGCATGGTTCGAACCACGCTTTTTGCGCTCTTCCCAAACTGAAAATCATAGGTATTTGGGAAAAGATAGCCTTCCAGGCAATCGCCGCTTAGACCAAATTCACGCAGCAGGCTTGTGTCCTGGACATGCTGCATAAACGCGATTGAGTCAATCTCGACACCTTTTGCAAGTATCGAAGCTATTTGTCGAGATTGCAAACCCTCTGGAATGGTAATACGTTCATTGACAGAACGACCTTCGGACAAGAGTTTTATGAGTTGATAGCTCGACAATCCACCCGTGATTTTGTACTTCCCAACTTTCAAACCACTGCCTGTCCCGATGATTCGAGCGACAAGGCGAGGCTTGGTTGTTTCAGAGATAATTCCCTTTTCTACCAACCCTGCCATGATGCTGTTAAAGGACATCCCGGGAATTATTTTGAATTGAAATTCATCCTGTCCTGTGCCGTGCGTCACTGGCGAGGTAAACAACCAGAGCAATACACCGGCCATAGATACAATGCCGGTTAAGGCAATTAAACGACTCTTCTTCATAAGCATCCTGCTTTTAAATTATTCAGCCTGATATTGAAATTTGTCAGACGTAAAAAAATCTGCGAGAATTGATGCATGATCGAATGCAAGCGGTGATGGCAAGTCCTCTTCCAGGAAAAGGCCAATGTCAGCAGCATCGTCCCTGGCGCCAGGCTTGCCGGAACCACGGGCAACGTAAACAAGACTTACTGTGTGCCCGCGTGGATCACGCTTCGGCTCGGAGTAAACATCCAGCAGCCCTTCAAGTTCAACATGCAGAGAAGTTTCCTCCAGGGCCTCACGAATGGCTGCGGCCTCTACTGTTTCACCAATATCAACAAATCCACCTGGAATAGCCCAGCCAAAAGGGGGATTTTTCCGCTCGATTAAAACAACTCTTTCAAGAGCATCGGCCCCTACGAGCCGGATGATGATGTCTACTGCAAGAGCAGGAGTCTGTACTTTCATATCATCGCAACATTAGAAAAATATTGTACAGTGAGTGCGTGTAGGCAGTTATGCCATACCCTCGCAGCACAAATAATAGTGAAAAAATGGCTCCGGCAACAGCTCTAAAGGTAAACTTGGCCCGATCAAAAGTTTCTGGAAAAGGATCCAAATAATGGAAGCCTGCAAAAGCCAATGAACTGACAAAAATGGCAAGGCCGTAAACAACTACTTTGTTTTGCAAGTCCAATTTCCGCAAGGCCAATATGATTGCTGAAAGCAAAACAAATCGAAAAAGAAACTCTTCGTAAATTCCCGAACCAATATTCATTACAAGCGCTGAAACGGAGAAAGTGCCAACCATCTGCTCTTCGATTGGAGTAAGGAGAATCCCTGTGATTCCGCCAACGAGCAGACCAAAAATAATTCCGTAGAGCAAGCATTCGAGGAACATACCTGCAAGATACTCAATACGGACACCGGTCAGCGCCAACCGATTACGCTTTTTTATAAAAAATGCACAAAGCAGAACGGCCGGTAGCGCTACAGACAGTTCGAGGGGTAAAGAAAATTCCAGCAATTTTTGAGTAAAAAGAAGGTCAACACCCGTCCTGTGGGTGCCACCCAGGCCATTGTTCATTCGGTAGGCAAGATATTCATACACAACCCAAAGCGGCACAGCGAAAATCAGACTCATGGTAGTCGTGCGTGAAACCTGCCAATATTCTTTTTCAAAAAATGCTCGCAACAATACTCCTGTTCAGTACACTGTTAGTGATTCGTTTGCTTAAGTTTAGGCCGGTCCTCTCCTGCCTTCATAATGAATTCAAGCAAAAATGTGAGAGAAAAATATATAATTAGGCCCTGTAAATGTCAACAATTTAATTTATATTTATCTGTATTTTTACCTTGACATTGCAATATTTTCTCAAAAGTTCACACATTAAATTCTTTCATAAGGAGACAAGTTAAAGCATTAAATAACAACATGTTAAAAATGTGAGAGCGCTACATCACTTGAAGCCAAAGTCACACCGTGTGGCGTGTTGGCCAGAGCGGTATCAACGACGCCCTAAGCCAATAGAAACAATTGAGGTGGATGATTGTGAGGGAATTTAAGCCTGGGAGTTAGAAGAAAAGATTTTTCTTGGGGAAGAGTCCAAAGATGCCGCCTGTATGCAAGAAAAGAATTTTCTCGCGCTTGTTGAATCTACCCTTTCTTATCTCTTCCCGTAGCCCGAACATTGCTTTGCCGGTGTAGACCGGGTCAAGTAAAATGCCTTCGGTTCTGGCCACCTGCTTGATGATGTCAATTTCTTGCTGGTCGCTCAAAGCGTACCCCTTGCCGACATAACCATCTATAATATGCATTTCTACTTCGGCAACATCACAAGGCAGGTTAAAGCGCTGGTCCATCCGTTGCAGCAACCTTGTAACCGTGTTTTCGAAATAATTTTTGTTATCACAAACATTGATGCCATGAATCGTCGCTGCCAAATCATAGATATATTTTCCGGCCAAAAGGCCGGCGTAGGTGCCACCTGAGCCAATCGGGACGATGATGTGCCGGATGTCAAGCTTGAGCTGCTTTAGTTGCTGAGCAATTTCCATCGCTGCCTTTACATAGCCAATAGAGCCCAGTTCATTAGACCCGCCTTCAGGGATGACATAAGGCCGATGTCCTGCAGCTTTAAGGTCATTTGCAACACCCCGCATAACCGAATCAACACGCATATATTCTTCCGGGCTAATGTACTGAATTTCAGCACCGACAAGTCGATTGATAAAAAGATTGCCCTCTATGGAAAGCCTATCACCATTGCGCAACACCAGATGAGATTTCATGCCCAACCTGGTGGCGGCAACCGCCATTGCACGAGCGTGATTGGATTGTGCTCCGCCGCAAGTAATGAGGTAATCACAATTTTGACCCTTCGCCTCAGCAAGCAAAAACTCAAGCTTGCGCACTTTGTTGCCGGAGAGAGCCAGACCCGTATAATCATCACGTTTAATATACAAGTCGGGACCCTCGAAACAGCTTGATAAAGCTGGGAGGGCTTCGATGGGGGTCGGCAAGTGCGCCAATGATAAAGATTCCGGGAACTCAAACTTCATGATGTACGCCTTTCAAAACAGTTACGTTGCGGCGCATGAATATAACCAGATTTGCCGCCGAAAACAAAGCTCGTGTCAGAACTTTATCATGTTCAAAATTTGAATGGAACCGGCGTGAATGACAAGGCAAAAATAACAAGTGTCAGAACGCCGATGACTTTTCTTTGTGTATCTATTGGCGTTTCGTCAAGTGTCGGCGGGTGGCGTAGGCCAAACCATACCAGCAGGATTAAGAAAGGTGCCCATCCGGGAAAGAGAAAAACAGCGGTAAGCCCAAAACCAACAGCAGCAATCAGCGCAACCAACGCGTGCCGTTTGCCCACAAGCGCGTAGACAATGTGCCCGCCATCCAATTGGCCGATCGGAAGAAGGTTCAAGGCGGTAACAAACAGGCCAGCCCACCCAGCATACGCCAGCGGGTGCAATAAAACATCTTTGCTTTCCGAAAGTTCACCGATGGCGAGATCTGAGAGAAATGTGTAAAACAGAGATTCTCCAAGATACACGACCCCTTCCTGGACCGCTGCCTTCTCAATTATTTCTGAAAACTGGATACCAAAATAAATGGCTGGAATTGTGAAAACCAGGCCTGCCAGGGGGCCGGCAACAGCAACATCAAATAATGCGCGGCGACTGGGGATCAACGATTCCATCTTGATGACGGCACCCAGTGTTCCAAACGGGTTAAACATGGGTGGAAAAGGGATAAAATAGGGCAACGTTGATTTAATGCCATACTTTCGACACATTAAATAGTGCCCCATTTCATGGGAAAACAAAATCGAAATGATACCGGCACTGTACCAAACACCGCTTTGCCAATTCCCGTGCTGCAACCAGCCGGTAAGATAAGTCGTGCCAATTGTCATAAAAAACAAAATCACGTTCAGCCGAGGATTGTCACTGCGGAGTCGTTTCAGTCCGGGTAACTTCGGACTGCGGTTTACAAACAAACGTGAATAAAAAGAATCGGGCCGTTCAGATTGGCTTTGCATGGTTACGCGAAACTCACTTTAAGCCCGCGAGAATCAGGTAAACATCATCGCGGATGGGGTTCGGGCTGAACTCAGAGATGCCGTTAAAAATAGTGTCAATTATTTCATCTCCCGGAAGATAAATACTTGATTTAAAAAAATTGATAAAGCCTTTTATTCCCAGTTGTTTACCGTCCCCGTCTTCAGCCTCAATGATGCCATCCGTGTACATTAAAATTTTGTCCTCAGAGCTTACTTTGATCATATCTTGCTCAAATTGGTTTTCTTCTCTCTTCTCATAACCAATGATAATATTTTGTGACTCGAGTTTTTGAAAACGATTATTTCTACTATTCCAGTAAATGACCGCAGGATGGGCGCTGCCGGCATAGGTAAACGATTTTTTTCGAAGATTAAGAACCCCGCTAAACATAGTCAGAAACATGGCCATACCATCAAACGCGTCAAAAATAAAGTTGTTAACGGTGTATAAAATAGACGATGGTTGCCTCTGTTCCCGCACCATATTTTTAATCTCACTCGAAATACGGTTCACAAGCAGTGCAGCCGTAATGCCGTGCCCCGTGACATCAACCAACGTTAAATACACGTTCTCAGAACCATCGTAATAGATATCAGCGAAGTCCCCACCAACGCCAATCATAGGCAAGTATTTAACTGACACATCCACATCAGGAAGTTTGAGAGGCGCCGGCACGAGACTGTTTTGCACCTGTTCTGCCAACTCCAGGTCCTTGCGAATCATTTCCTGGTGTTCGCGCAACTCCTGCTTTTGCTTTTCGATTTCTATTCTAAAACTACGTCTTTCAAGCGCTTTTTGCACTTTAAGACGAAATTCATCCATATCAATGGGTTTGGTCAGAAATTCAAAAGCACTTAGTTTCATTGCCTGAACAGCGGTGGGAATTGTGCCATGGCCGGTTAAAATTAAAACTTCCGTATTGTCATCCTTTTTCTTCACGGTTTTGAGAACCTCGATGCCACCCACTTCTCGCATGTGAAGATCTGAGACAACCAGATCGAAGTTTTCTGTTTTGAGTGCATCCTCCACGAGTTTGCCATCAAAAAGGGTTTTAACAGAATGCCCGTCTTTCCTAAGCACCTCTGACAAGAGGTAAGTTATTGATTTTTCGTCATCTACTACTAGGATATTAGCCATATTGCGGAGATCTTCCTTCATCCGTAAATCAATCAATATAGTAATTTTATGTTACAACACAAGTGGAAAGGTGTGGATTTACGTTGACTGTCACTTTACTTTAATAAGAAGGGCGGTGATGTCGTCTGCTTGTGGGCACCCACTCGAAAAGCTTGCCACGTCGTCTAACAATTTCTTCAGCAGGTCCTTCGTGGATAGATGAAAATTATCAGCAATACACTTTTCGATTCGATGCTCTTCATATTCTTCTTCGTTCACATTCATTGCCTCAGAGACGCCATCTGTGAACATCACAATACAATCTCCGGAAGCAAGTTTGACAGTTTCGGACTTGTAGATAATTTCCGGCATCATCCCAAGAATCAACCCACCTTCATCGAAGGTCTCAAATGTGCCATCTGCGTGATAAAGATATGGCGGGTTATGTCCGGCATTCACTGAAGTGAAACTACGCTTCTTCAAGTTTAGAATGCCAACAAAAAAGGTAATAAACTTGTCATAAGTTGTGTTTTCGTATATTATCTTATTGATACGTGTGGTGATTTCTGTGAGCGACAGGCCTGTATCTGCAAGTGCATGCAGACTTGCTTGCACGTTTGCCATGAGCAAAGACGCAGGTGTACCCTTTCCTGAAACATCTGCGATGCAGAACATATACTCGTCGTTTGACATTTTGATAAAATCAAAGTAATCTCCCCCTACCTGCCGTGATGGATTATTCACGGCCTCCACCTCGTACCCCTCCAGAGTCAGGCAGCTATCCGGTAATAATTGTCTTTGGATTTCACCGGCGATACGCATTTCTTCATCCATAGCTTTCTTTTGCAGTTCCTGCTCAATCAGCCGTGCTGTTTCAATTGAAATGACCGACCAATCACCCAGGATAGAAAGAAACCTCAGTTCATCCTTTGAAAAAGGCTGCCTGGTTATCTTGCCACCTATTGCAATGACGCCTTTGTTTTCATTCTCAATTTTCATTGGAATAAGTGCCGCAATGCCTGCCGCAGTAAACGCATCACATGTTGAACCATCTTGATAATCTTGAATCAAAATAGGCTCTTTCAGGCTTGCGAGTTCAGTCGAAATCTGATTATTGCCGGTAATTTGGCTACAATTGTCAGAGGGAATTCCCTTATTAAGCGACAAAGTCATGCCTTCGCTGGCAGCAAGAAACACAGCACAGCGATTCACCATCATTTCACCCATGATCGAATAGACAAGCAGACTAACAACTTTATTCGTTTCTAACTTCGAAAGCGTTGAATTTAGCTCCCGGACAATCTCAGACAAAGTATTGAGTTCCTGCACACTTTTGTCCGACTTACGCTTCTCATGGTCAAGCTGGCGAAAAATTAAACCATTTTGAATGGAAGTAGCTGAGATGTTTGCAAGTGAATTTAAATAATCTAACTCCGTGTCGGAAAACTCACCTGCAAGACTCTTTTTGCCAAGACCGATAAGGCCCAGGTTTTTGCTGTTGTGGCGAACCGGAACCACGACGAGTATGTCATTTTTTTTTAGAAATGCCTTAATCGTTGACGGTTGCATGTCGGCAGTAAAAGTGAGACTGAGAGGGAAATCGTCAATATGTACCACACTGTCCAGAAACGAACGAGGTAACCCTTTGCAGGCCTCGATTATGTATTTTTCCTGCTGGTGCCCAACAAGGACAAGACCTTTGCTAATCAAAAATTTGCCCATTAATGTCAGAAGCAGAGTATCCAGAATACTCTTCAAGTCAAGCGAAGAATTCAACGCCTTGCTCAAGTCGAAGATAGCCTGGAGCTCGTATTTTGTTTCCGGGTCTTGATTCACTTGTATTAAATTTATTGGTTTGAGGCTGGTGCCTGGGACAAAAAAATGGTTATGTGAGATATTTTATCATTCGCACCTGATTTTTCAAGCCAGGTTTTATTTCGAAGTCAACTTTGTCCATGAGTGTTTTCATTAGACAAATGCCGAGGCCACCTTTCTTCCCCGCCCTTATTGATTCACTTAAGTCAGGGGTCTTTACACGCGATGGGTTAAACCCTTTGCCTTTGTCAGAGACAATGATAACCAACTTATTCTTCTCAACCTTGATTAGAATATCCAGCATTTGGCCCTGGGAATTACCATAAGCGTGTTTAATGACATTTGTGCAGGCTTCATCAACAGCAAGCTCGATCTTGCTGGCTTCATCCGCATCAAGGCCCACTTGCGCAGCGACTTTGGTCACCAGCCCCCTAATTATTGACAAATTGCCAGCTTGGCTTGGTAACTTTAATTGATACTTTTTCTGAGTTTTAGGCAAAGTATTCACCGGCTTTGTAAGCATGTCTTTTCATTTGCTAAATGGACTCTGTCTTAGGGTTCCAAGTTAGTTCTTGCTAAAGCGGTCTACCGCTGTTTGCTGCTCGTCAAGAATGTCGTACAGTGTTGGAAAGCCAAGCAAATCAAAAACGCGATAAATTTTGGGTTTCATATTTGTTAGTTTAATGTCGCCACCATTTTTGCGCACATCTTCGATGAAGCCCATAAAAACTCCCAGCCCGGCACTACTGATGTAGGTCAGGTCTGTAAAGTTCACTACAATCTCATATGTTTTTTTGTCAACGAGTCGCTGAATTGCATTTTCTAAGTCGGGGGCTGTGTGAGCATCCAAATAGCCTTTTAGACATAAAATTGAAACGCCGCCGGTTTCACTCTGGCTTACTTCAAACCCTTCCATGACTCCTCCTAATTCATTGGTTTGTTAATACATTTTTTCACACACAACGGCCGTTTCTACCAAGTACGGTACGTCTCATATACCGAAAGGATTCACATTATTGGCATGTGTTGAGTATGCCCACCGCAATAACGGCCGGAATTTTTTGAACGGTTCTTACTTCACTGCCATCAGATAAAATCTTGACAACCCGGTTATTTTCAGTATCGGCAATCAGAGAGCTACCATCAAAACAGTTTACGGCCAAATCCTCAGGATTTGCAAAACCATCTATCTGAAAAAGTTTTGTCCCGCCTGAATCGAGCTTTATAATGCTTGAAGGATTCCAATTAGCCACCCAGACTGAGCCGTCCCGGTTGTCGACAACAAGTTTGTGCGGTTCTGTGAAGACATTCTCAACCCGGAAGAGAAAATCTCCAGATGCCGCCAATTTTTGCACGCCGGATGCGTCGGAGATCCAAAGATTGCCATCGCTTGAATCAACAGCAACCGAGCGAATTTGCTGAAAATCGACAGTCGAGACATGTCGACTCGTTCCATCCCGGCTCAACTTTATCACAACATCTGCGCCGCTATCACCGACCCAACACGCCCCGGAACTTTGATCCACAGCAGCAGCAATGGGCCGGACAAAGCCCTGCGCTGTAAATAGTTCCTGACCTTCCAGATTATATTTGACAACAAGGCTGTCGTTCCTGTCAACCACCCAAACGTCCCCTGTGGTTTCGTCTATGGCAAGTGCCCGTGGGCTGCGAAGCTCAATAATGGGACTCAACGTCTTACCGTTTGAATCCATTCTGATTACACTGCCAATGTTCTGGCTGAAAAGATCAATAATCCAGACATTTCCTGTCTTTTTGCAGGGCTCAACATCTACAACGGCCAGAAATCCAACTGTCTGTTTCAGTACATGACGGGTATCATGGGTTAGTTTTGTCAGCACGCCAGCATGGTTGTTTGCTACAAATGAAAAAGTCGGGCCCGGTTCAGCAATGATTGTTTTTGAAGGGGCACTTTCAAAATCTCTGCCAAACGCCGTTATTTGGTAATTGTATTCAACACCAAAATTAACCGAATTATCAACATACCCAGTTGCACCTGGATTCAGAACAGCGTACTTTTCAAATTCATCTGCAGGCGCTTTCTTGCGATATACTCGGATGCCGGTCAAGTCATCTACTCTTACCCTATCCCACGAAAGTGTTACAGTATCGCGAATCGCGGTCAGTTGTAATCCAGTTGGCCTGCCATGAGTTATCGGGTTCTCAGGGTCAACAGGATTGCTTCGATTTCGGTCAGTACAGCCGTTATATAGCGGCACAACAACCGTGACACACAAAATTATAAAAGTATGAACATTTAAAAAAGATACAGCCTTTTTCCATCCAAACAGGTCTTTTCTCCCAAAAGTATGACCGGCGGCTGTTATGATTGCGCATGAAATTGCAGGCCACAAACGGGAACCATCTGCCTCCATAAATTATCTACAATCTCCTATCCGGCAAAATGCAATTTCACAAGTGTGTCGCATTATAATATTAATCGGGAATACCATCTTCCGGTGGGCATCAATAATCTTACTTGAAGAAGCGATCTACAAAACGGTGCCGTGCACGTGCCGTCCTTAAATCAGAAATAAGTTCAGGGCTCAGACTCTCTGCGCGCTCACGTTTGCCCTTCTTTTGTTTCGCTTGAACATAAAGGATGCGATTGTCGATTGCAACCGAAACTCTATCTGCGATGATCTCCAGGGTGTGCATTACTTCCTCTCCGGGCAACCGGTTATTTGCTGGATCATCAGCGAGCAACATGCCAATAATTTTATCTTCCCGTGATTTTATTGGCACCAGAAGCATGCCCCAGTTTGGCCAATGCCCATTAACTGTCGCATCTATTGGATGTCCGTGGTAGATGGTTTTGATGGGCCGAATAACATCTTCCTCATTTACCACAAAGTATGATTTGCCGCACTTGTATTCATCTCTTAACAATTGAGTTAAGTCACTCAGTGGCAATTGGAAATTGAGCATGTGTTGGGATTTGATCTTGTCATCACAGGCCGCTGCTTTGATTTCCAGTTTTCCGGAACGTTTACTGATCAAGCCCAGTGCCACCAACCTGAATTCAGTCGAAAATTTCACAGACCACACAATTTCCTTTAGAATTTCTTTTAGACTCAAATGCAGTTTAAAAATATTGCTGGTAACCAATGCCTGTTTAAAGCGACGAGTGCGGCGTTCCTGCGAGGAAAATTGGTGATAATTTTCAATAGCAAATGAAACAAGCTGCCCGATCAATTCCAGGTTGTGAAAGGTGTCACGCGTTGGAATAAAACCCCCTTCCGGGCGATCTAAAGAGATGTACCCAAACGTACACCCTTCTTTGTTGCGCAGGTTTATGAGCACAAGATCGCGCATATGCCACTGGTGCAGTGGGCGCCGCCGCTGCGTGCGTCTTTCCGGAAATTTGGAGTTAAGTGACCCGAGAACATCCCGATGGTTCTGATTATAATAAATGACTTTGACGCGATAACGGTTGGCAAATGCTCGCTGTATAACTTCCTCAGGCACTTCAATGCCCCTGATATCCGAGTTAGGAAAAGACTTGTAGCCAACCATTGCTTGCTTTACAAAGATTTTTTTTCTTGGCTCAAGCAACGCAAGTGTTGCTCGCTGAAACCGAAATGTCTGGCTGATTAGCTCCGTTATTTTATCGAGAAAAACGTTTACAGGCTCATTATAACAACTTGTAATTAATTGAGAGAAGCTGACAGTCATTACAAGTTGATCGATGGGGCCAACAGTCGTTTCTGCTGGATGGAGGTTACCTGCAGGCACGCCAATCCTGCCACGAAAGCTCTGGACATTTTGAAATTCATCACGAATGGGCGTAAAAACAATATCAAGTTGGATATGCTCGCCGTTCTTATTTATAACTTCCGCCTGGTACGGCTTTTTTGCCTCTCCATTCAGAGAGACCCGGTTGAGCCAATCATGAAATGCAGCCGCACTGCCTTCAGGCAGCAAATCGGAAAAAGTAAGCTGAAGTAGTTCTTCCTCAGAAAAAGCCGTGAATTGCTGAATGCGTTTGCAGGCTGAAAGAATGCGCCCTCTTTTGTCAAGTATGAAATACCCGCCACTTTCACCTGAGGACAAATTCGCATTTGGGCTGCTGCTGGTTACGACTTCAGCAGGCTGCTGCTCAATATTTTTTTCAAGAATATTCCGGATTGTAAATGGCAAAGCAGTCAGATAACCACGAACCTTTAGAATATAGTCGTGTGCACCTTTTTCAAGCGCTTTAATAGCCTTGACTTCGTCACCTTCATCAATAAGAATAATAAGCGGGCACTCGACACCGGCTGCTTTTAATGCGTCAATTACGCCGAGACCGGTTTGATCGCCCAAATAGTAGTCAAACAAAACCAACTGATATTCCTTTGAAGAGGCCTTTTCAACGCACTCTTTGCCAGAATATGCAAAATCAACTTCACATTTCTCATTGTGAAATTTCAACATCTTCTTTGAAATTTCCAGATAAGAACTACTTGTACCTGCAATTAAGAAGGCCATGTTAGTCATTAACGCGGCTCCAGAGTCTTAGTGTTATTAAGGAAGGCTGATTGCGATGAATGCAATGTGACAAAAATAAAAATAAAAATCAAGCCAATTAACGACGCCTGGGGAATAATCGGGAAGTGCTGCTGAGTCACCTCTGTCCCCGCAGAAATATGCACAGGAGCGCATATTCCCGCCAGGGAAAACAGATGAACTATCTCTTACAATCTGGCCACATACTCTTTTGCTTCTTCAACAAACTCGCTTGTGGGGTGGTCCTGCATCAAACGAACAAATGACTCACGTGCACGATCACCGGAACCTATTTTCAGGTAAGCTTTTCCAAGCAGAAGGAGCGCATCGTCTTTCTTTAAAGAGCGATTGAAACCAAGCACTTTGTAGAACTCGTCAATTGCCTCCTGATAGCGATTCATTGCATAGAGACTTTGTCCAATCCAGTATTGGCAGTTACTTACCAATGCATGATTCGAATATTGCTGGAGAAGCAACCTGAAAAGAGAGACACCTTCTGAATATTCTTTGTTATAATAGTTAACCAATGCTTGCTCATAAATCTGAGAAAACCCAGACATTGCTGTATTTTTTTTGAGGTTTTTCTTCCGGCTCCTGGAGGCTTTGTTCTTCATGGTGGATAGCATTTTTTTGCGCTCAATTAGCCGACGTTTCAATTCATCAATTTCCTGATCCTGCTCAACATTGGTGTTGGAAAGTCGATCAACTTTAGATTTAAGTTTGACATATTCCTGCATATCGTTGGTTTCGTTGCCGCTGCTGTAACCACCCTGGTTGTTTTGAGCAGTCTGGTCGAAGTACTGTGACTCGCCCTCTACTTCTGTAAAAGGCGCTCTTTCCGCAGCAATCACATCTGGACCGAATTCTTCCTGGCCGCCACCAAGTGTGTAAACCACGCCTGAGCTAACATCGAAATAGCCGTCTTTAGCAGTGCCGAGATTAGAGTTACCATCAAGAGCATCAGTATCGACGAAACGGTAGTCAGTGCCAAGAAACAGGTTAAATTTCGGGCTCAGATGCAATCTGAATCCACCACCACCAAAGATAGCCCGAACCGAAGTTCTGCCTGAACCGCTATCAAAATTCAACAAGCCTGCCCCGACAGTCACATATGGCCGGAATAGACCTTTGGAAATTATTTCCAGATTTCCTTTCAAATCAAAGTTTAACATGTTGGTTGTTGTGCTTGGCTTATTATACTTGAGTTGACTATAACCAAAACCCAAAGTTATATCGGCAAAAGGGAGCAGCTTGTAACTCACCAGGCCACCGGCACCCACACCAATGCCTTCCTGCTTAAAATCACCGTAAATTTTACGCGCACCAACATCCAGCCCAATACCAAATTTTCCTTCACCTGGCTGTGGCATGGCGCTTGCCGAAATGACCGTGGCCGCGGTAACAGCCAGTAAAACTAGTACTCTATTCATATCTCTACTCCTTACTACTAAACCTACTTTTAAGTATGTCAAAACAACTTTTACTTTACTGTATTCAAAATGTGTTTAAGCCTGCCGGCGCGGCCAACTAATCGGAATCCAAATAAACTTTCAGTTCATCCGGTATTATTTCTTCAATTGTCACCTGGCTTTCCGCATGCATATTGTAGGCTTGCACAAGTTCTTTTAACCTTGAGGCACAGCTGCGCAATTTAAGGTTGTCATCTGCCGAAGTGACAAGACGGCGAATTTCTATCAGCGTGTTACCGATTTTCTCAAAATAGTAATTTGACAGCGACTGGTCAATTAAATTCTTTACCGAATCCTTGACAACTGTCTCTTTCTTTTTTAGGGTATTCAGAGTATTTTTCAAATGAAACTGGTTGAGTTCCTTCACCAGGTTGCTGTCAATGCCGACGTAATTGAGCATTGCCGGGTGTTTTTTGTAGTACTCTGTTTTTACAGCAATGTTGGTGAGAAGGTACTGCTCCACCACAACTCGTTCCCCGAAGGAGAGTATCCTGTGCGAGAAATAGTGGATGGAATTTGCTTCTTCTTTGTATGAAACCTGAATCATCAGGTCTGAAGAGGAGAAATAGAGCAATTCTTTCATGCAAGCGTTCCCGGGCGGTTACAGACCTTTAAATACTATCAACCTTATGTTGCAGCGCTTTATTCAAAGACTGTGCCAATATCCCGCAATCACTTGCAAATATGTAAGTGGTTGTTTTTATTGCGTAATCCCCCAAAGCCAGAATTTTATTTTCAGGTGTTATGTAGATACACCTGTATTTATTTGATGCAAATCAGTTTCACTGAGACAATTATGATTCAACTTCCTGCAAAGCCAATCTTACCACATCATCAACATCTTTAATGAAGTTAACCTCCATATCGTTGACAATTGTATCAGGTACGTCCTCATAATCAGCGCGATTTTTCTCGGGTAGCAATACTCGTCTTATGCCGGCACGATGAGCGGCCAAAACTTTTTCCTTGATACCGCCAACCGGTAAAACCAAACCTCTTAATGTGATCTCCCCCGTCATCGCCAGATCATTTCGAACAAGCTTGCCGGTCAGCAAAGAAACAAGGGCTGTAAACAAAGTAACGCCGGCCGATGGCCCATCTTTTGGAATTGCTCCGGCTGGGACATGGATATGAATATCGGTTTTTGGAAAGATTTCATCGGAAATATTCAACGTAGCTGCCTTCGACCGAATGTAGCTCAAGGCAGCTTTGGCAGATTCTTTCATAATATCTCCCAAAGAGCCGGTTAAAATAAGTTCGCCCGTACCAGGCATTTTTGTGGCTTCGACAAATAGAATGTCGCCACCCGCAGCGGTCCACGCCAACCCGGTAGCAACGCCGGAACGTGAAGTCCGCTCTGCGACTTCAGAAATGAATTTTTGAGCGCCCAGGTAGTCGGAAATCCTGGCAGTCGTGAGCTGGGTTCCACCCTTCTTGCCTTCAACAATTTCACGCGCTACACCGCGGCAAATTGAGGCTATCTCCCGCTCCAGGTTTCGTACGCCGGCTTCTTTTGTGTACGATTGGATAATCTCTGTAATGGCATCATTTTTGAAATCAATTTGGTCTTCGCTTAATCCGTGTTCTTTAAGCTGTTTCGGGATTAGATACCGAGTCGCAATGTGAAGTTTTTCATGTTCTGTGTACCCTGGAAGTTCAATAATTTCCATTCGATCTCTTAGAGCTGGAATGATCGGATCGGCCAGATTGGCCGTTGCGATAAACATAACGCTCGACAGGTCGAAAGGCACTTCAAGGTAGTGATCTGAAAAGTCAAAGTTCTGCTCCGGATCCAACACTTCGAGGAGAGCAGAAGACGGATCGCCACGAAAGTCCTGACCAATTTTGTCAATTTCATCCAACATGAATACCGGATTATTCGAACCGACTTTTTTCACGCCTTGAATAATCCTTCCGGGCAAGGCGCCAATATAGGTTCTGCGATGACCGCGAACTTCTGCTTCGTCACGCACACCGCCGAGAGACATTCTGGCAAATTTACGGCCAAGCGCCCGGGCAATCGATTTTCCCAATGATGTTTTTCCTACTCCCGGAGGGCCAACGAAACAAAGAATAGGACCTTTCATGTCCGATTTGAGTTTGCGCACGGCCAAATACTCTAACATGCGTTTTTTGACCTTTTCAAGATCATAGTGGTCTTCATCGAGAATTTTGCTGGCCGCCTCGACGTCGAGGCTATCGACTGTGGCTTTGGCCCAGGGCAACTCAACCAGCCAGTCAATATAAGTTCTGGACACAGTGTATTCCGCCGCTGCCGGTGGCATCTTTGCCAAACGGTCGAGTTCCTTTAAAGCGACCTTGTTTGCCTCATCAGGCATCTTTGCCGCCTTAATCTTTTTTCGCAGCTCGTTGATTTCCACCGCATGCTCATCTTCGGCTTCGCCAAGTTCTTTCCTAATCGCTTTTAATTGTTCTCGGAGGTAGTATTCTCGTTGCGTTTTATTTATTTCTCCCTGAACTTCCAATTGAATTTTGCTGCCCAGCTCAAGAATTTGCAGCTCTCGCGTCAGGATATAATTAAGCCGTTCCAACCGGTTCTTAACATCAGCAAATTCCAGAATAGATTGCTTGTCAGAAGTGGCAACATTAAGGTTCCATATGATAATGTCAGCCAGCCGCGCTGGCGACTCTGTATTCTGAACAAGCATCACATGCTCAGGGGTTAAATAAGGAGCAAGTCCAACAATTTTCTCAAATAGCGTCCGGACGTTACCTACCAGTGCATCAATATCCACAGTGTCTGCGGTGACTTCTTCTTGCGTCTGCACAAGACCTTTGAAGAATGGTTGCGACTGCGTATAGTCAATTATTTTGGCCCGCCCAATGCCCTGGACCATCACACTCTGGGTACCATCCGGCATTTTGAAGACCTTCATAATTGAGGCGATGGTACCATCCTTATATAAGTCTTCGGGTTCAGGATCCTCAACCTTGCCATCTTTTTGAGCGACGAGGGTCAGCAGCTTGGTATCAGCCAGGGCATCCTCAATGAGTTTGATGGATCGTTCTCTGCCAACAGAAATCGGTATAATCTGCTGTGGAAATACCACGGTGTTTCTAAGGGGGAGAATTGGTAAAACCTGGGGGATATTAAAATCGACGGAGTGGTTGTCTTTTATTTCCTCCACCCCCCCTGTTACTTCAGGGGTGCCGTCTGTGAGTTCAGATAATGCGAAGCGTTCGATCTTCATGAAATAAACCTGCTTGGTTAATGACAAAAAGGCAGTCTTTTTGAATTTCTGGTAATTTAGCAAGTTTTGTTCCAAAGTAAAACAGGCATTAATTATTAAATACTTAGAGTGTGATAATGCAATAGTAAGTAATCACGCAAATCACTTTTGAATGACAAAAACTTGTCAAGATGAGGAGGTTGCTGAAATATTGGCACTGTTCTAGTGTGCGCCTCCCGAAAGGACATCGCCCAGCATTGAGGCGCAGGCCACGAGCATGCTCTGGTCATCTTCGTGAAAAACATCTGCCAGGTCGCTGTCGATGTCAATTTCTCCAATAATGGTATTACCAGTAAAGATTGGTACGACTATCTCGGATTTAGTTTCAATGCTGCAGGCAAGGTAGCGTGGGTCTGCCTTAACGTCAGGAATGAGAATGGATTTGCCCTCGGTAACGGCTGCACCACAAATACCCGTTCCTAACGGAATTCGTGCATGCGGGGTAGGACGACCCAGGAAATTATGCAGCACCAGCTCGTTTTCCTCAAGAAGGTAAATTCCGACCCAGGTGTATTTGGGCTGCCTTGCCTTTAGTAATTGCACAACCTGCCGCAGACAGGTGTCCACAGTTTTGGCGCTGGTTGCGCACTGCCCTATTTGTTTTACCGTACCCTGACCGACAAGGTACTCTATTCCGCGCAAATACCCGATGGCCCCCATACCGATATAACGCTTGCAGCAAACCGTTTCAACAACCGAAATGTGCCGAAACGGCTCCCTTTCCAAGACATTTGAAAGATGAACTTCTACGGTTGGCAATTGAATGGCCGAAAGTGCATCACGCAGAGAATAACTGTAGTGCGTTAAAGCTGCCGGATTTATGACAATACCATTTGCCCAATTGCGGTTCTCATGCAAAAAATCGAGGATTTCACCTTCATGATTTGACTGAAAGCACTTCAGTTCAACTTTTAGTTCCTTTGCACAATGTTTGATTTTTTCATTAAGTTGATCCAGAGTCATGCTACCGTAGATCTCTGTCTCTCTTTCACCCAAAAGATTCATATTTGGGCCATGAACAATGAGGTACTTTTCAATCAAGTTTCGTCAACTCCTTTAATACTTTTGTTACGACCGATTCAGGTGTTGCCCCAACCTGACAATTACATATTATATCAGCTCGCTCATAAAAACTGCTGCGTGCACGGAAAAGTTTTTCCAGACACGCTCGCTGTTTATGCGTTGGTTTTGAGGTTACTAAAGGGCGTTTCGCATCGTTAAAGATACGGTTAAGCAAAACTTCAATAGGCCAGCGGAGGTAAACCACAATTCCACAGGTTGAGACAATTTCCCTATTCCCGGCAGCAATGGTTGCCCCGCCGCCAAGTGCGATAATATGGTTATCGAATTTTGCGGTCTTTGATACAGCCGCCATTTCCAGTTTCCGAAAACCGGGCTCACCCTTTTGCTTAAAGATTTGACCAATTGAGCAGCCTGCCTCCTGCTCAATGAACGTGTCAAGATCCAGAAAGTGCCAATCCATTTTTTGGGCAAGGAGTGGGCCAACAGTGGATTTACCGGCCCCCATGAAGCCAGTCAAATAAACAAGTGGTTTATTTGACTGACTGACGTTTCCAGGCATCATGGCGCTCACGTATTTCTTCTATAGAATCGCCACCAAACTTTTCGAGAAAGGCGTCAGCGAGTACCAGACAAAGAACCGACTCGCCGATCACAGAAGCAGCAGGCACAGCACAGACATCGCTGCGTTCAATGTGAGCGACAGTGGCCTTTTTCGTTTCCATGTTCACGGAATCGAGCGGATTCATCAGGGTTGCAATGGGTTTCATTGCAACCCGAACAACCAGCGGCATACCATTGCTGATGCCGCCCTCCAGGCCGCCTGCATGATTTCGTGATCGAAAATACTGGGCTTCTGAATCATCATAATAAATCGCGTCGTGCACTTTTGAGCCTGTGAGGGTGCCAGACACAAAACCAATACCGATTTCCACCCCTTTCATCCCTGGAATGCTCATCATCGCACCGCCAATGCGGCCATCCAGTTTTCGATCCCAGTGTACATGGCTGCCAAGCCCAATCGGCAGGCCGAATGCCACAACTTCAAAAACACCGCCGAGCGTATCCTTTTGCGCCTTTGCCGTATCGATTGCGGCTATCATTTTTCGTTCAATCTCTTTGTTCAAGCAACGCACACTGGACTCATCCGCCAGGGCGCTCATTTGTTCAAGTGGAAATTCAGGCGTATCGTTTGAGCCCAGATGGGCAACAGAAAAATCACTTTGTGCTTTGTGGATTTGCACAACATGGCTGACTACAACAATGCCAAATTCAGTAAGAAATTTACGCGCAACTGCACCGAGTGCAACCCGCATGGCTGTCTCCCGGGCACTTGCACGTTCAAGGATGCTGCGAATGTCTTTGTGGCCATATTTGATGGAACCAGCAAAGTCCGCATGTCCGGGCCTGGGAATACGAACTTGTTGAATATCAACATCGACTTTACCAATCGACATCTTGGTTTCCCAATTCTTCCAATCTTTATTTTCGATTAACATGGAAATGGGACTGCCAAGGGTTTTTCCGAAACGAATACCGGAGAAAATTCGCGCAAAGTCCTTTTCTATTCTCATGCGCCCACCTCTGCCGTGCCCCATTTGCCGGCGCTGCAAATCCAGAAAAATATCTTCTTCAGAGATTTCAAGGCCGGCCGGCACGCCCTCCAGTATGCCAATCAAGCCCGGGCCATGCGATTCTCCGGCTGTGTAATATCTGAATTTATTCATAGCTCGCCAATTTCTCTAACAAAAGATTTCTCAAAACTTCAAGGTCAAATATTGCAGCTCTTCCCAGCCATATTTCAAACGCCGCAACACCTTGAAAAATAAACATATTTAAACCATCAATTGTGCTCGCCCCTGCTGATTTCCCCTGCGCTATAAATTGGGTTTCCAAAGGGTTGTAAACAAGATCTACAACAATAGCCTCTGCCGGCAGTGCCGGTAGAACAAAAGGTGTCTTGTCAATGTCGGGCCACATTCCAACAGAAGTGGTGTTCACTATGAGGGCGCGCTCTGAAATATGCGAAGCAATCTTTTCGATGTTCCAATCGCAAACTGAAATGGCGGTTTCCGGAAAAAACCGACCCATGCTCACGGCAAGATTCCGGGCACGTTCCAGCGTGCGGTTGGCAATGGTAATTTCAGAAATACCCTCTGCCAGCAACCCGTAAATGACAGCTCTTGATGCGCCACCTGCCCCTAATACAATGGCAGACCGCTGTTTTATTTCGATGCCTGAATGTTGCAATGAACGCATGAATCCGCTCGAGTCGGTATTGTGGCCATGTAGCCTGTTATCGTGCACAAGCACCGTGTTTACAGCGCCAATTGTTTTGGCCGCATTGCTTATGTCAGTAAGAAATGGTAGAATTTCCTGCTTTAGAGGAATTGTAACATTGAATCCTCGTATGCCGGAGTTAAGCAAATCACTTACTCGCTCTGCAAGGTTGCTTGGTTGTGTCTCAAAGCTTCGGTAGCTGCCCTCCTGCCCGTTCTGCTGAAGCAGGTATGTGTGCAGCACCGGTGATAGCGAATGCCGTATTGGGCAGCCAATAATACCCAAATGCAAATGGCTCACGATACAGTAGCCAACCTCCGTAAAGTGCTAAAAAAGTCAGGGTGGCTGATGTCAGTACATTCACTGCCTTTGATTCGGGTTTCACCATCAGCAATGAGACCGGCGACTGCAAAGGCCATAGCGATTCGGTGGTCGCCAAAGCATTCAATGTCTGCTGCCCGTAAGGGTGTGGGGCCTTCTATGATGAGGCCGTCTTCCGTCTCTACTACTTTCGCTCCCATTCTGTCCAGATTAAATTTCAAGCTGCGCAAACGGTCAGACTCTTTGTGCCTGAGCTCACCGGCACCACTAATTTCCGTAACGCCATCGGCTTGAGTGGCTAAAATGGAGAGTATCGGGATTTCATCAATGATTTGTGGAACAATGTCTCCACCGAGCGTCATGCCTTGCAGTTTAGAGTTTTTAATAAACAAGTCTGCCATCATTTCATTTTCAACAGTCCGAACATTGATGATGTCGAGCTCAGCGCCAATTTCTCCCAGCACGGACAACAATGTCCTGCGAGTGGGGTTAATGCCGACATTCTTGAGTAAAACACCGCCATCTTTGGCCAACATGGCTGCGCCAATAAAAAACGCAGCTGATGAAATGTCGCCAGGCACAAAAACATCGCGCGCGGTTAGCCTGGCATCCCCTTCAACGGAAACGGTGAGGCCGTTACGTTGCACATTGGCGCCAAATTTGGATAACATAAGCTCAGTGTGATCCCTCGTCACAGCGGGTTCTATGACTTCTGTATTCCCGGGTGCGTACAATCCGGCCAGCAAAATGCATGACTTCACTTGAGCGCTTGGAAGCGGCAGCGCGTATGAAACCGAGTGCAGAGAACCGCCCTCAATTGTCAGCGGAACAAACTCGCCCTTTGCAGCCGTGACTTCTGCACCCATCTTCCGCAGAGGCATAATGATTCGTGACATTGGCCGCCGGTGAATGGACTCGTCACCGGTAATTCGGCTAACAAATGTTTGTCCCGCTAATATGCCCGAAAGCAGCCTGATGGTGGTTCCTGAATTTCCCACATCTAACGTGTGATCCGGCACCTGCAGGCCAGACAATCCTGCCCCGTCTACTACGGTATGCTCTCCCTCCCTAATAATCTGCACCCCAAGATTCCGAAGGCAGGCAATGGTGCTTTTAACATCTGCTCCTTCACAGAGATTTTCGATGTGTGTTTCACCCTCGGCAATGGCCGAAATCATTAATGCCCGATGTGATATTGACTTGTCCCCGGGAATGACCACCTCTCCCTCGATTCTTTGCGCCGGTGTAATCAGTTCTTGCATTGTGCCTCATCTATTTATTTTGACGTGAAAACCTACCTGTTGTAATAATGCCGCAGCGGAAAAGTGGTCGCACCCAACCTCGAAAGCACAACCTGATTGTGCCGACAACGTCTCCTCTCACTTTAATAACTTCCATGTCTTTATGCTTATATTTTTCTCTGCCAAACATGAACAATACGATTAAACTTCAAAATAACATATCTTTTACGATTTGTCAAAATTAAATATACAGGTTTAAAGTTGCAAGCAAAATCACCACGTTTTGCCAACTGCTTTTGCTATCAAGGCCAGCTCAGACATCAATTGTGTAAACTGTTTAAGAGAGTCTTATCAACTTACGATAAAACAAAGCAATTCTTCAAGAGGAGAAATTATTAAATGGGGAGAAAACCTATGAAGAATTTAACATACTGTTTATGTTAGTCGCAGTAACCGCCTGTCAGCAATCAGAGAATCGCGGTTCAATCATTCAGGATGATAGGCAGGTTAAGGTCGAATACATTCACCAGAGGGCAAACAGAAAATCATCGACAACTTATGGCAGTAAAATCTGGTTGGGGTACAACTTCTTCAAAGACTTAGAGAATGATGCCGTTTTTATGGCACTATGTCGATTTGTGTGCGTAAATTTATTTTCAACCAAACTCCAGGACAAATACTCGCCACAGATTTCCACGGATTAAACACTGATTTATTCTATCTGTAACCGCAGAGAATGCTGAGTTCGCAGAGAGTAAAAACTAAAACAAGTAACCATGCTGCAACCCCTAAGTTGAATACTTTTAAACTAAGACCCTTTACTTTGCGTTCTTTGCGGTTAAAAAAAGTTTTAGGTTTCACAAAATGCTTTGATGCCGTAAATACTGGTTATTACAACGCACTCATTCTATCCGTGACAATCCGTGGCATTCTATTTTTTTACTTTACCCACACAAAACGACACAGAGCTGTTTTTATTACACATCCCCATAAGGGCTTTATCATATTTTAAAGGATGTCGAAATTCAAGCGATCTTTGCCGCGCTCGATCCGAAAGTGATTATCCACAGGTAACTAGAGCAGTTACATTCTTTGGTTATTCCGCTCTGACCTTTGCTCATCAATGAACCCACGCAGGTAGAGAAGTAGTCGAAATTTCAAATAATGGGATGACCACAAAATAGGTCAAGAGGGTTACTAATACAATCCCTAATAAATTAAGCAGTATTCCGGTCTTGGCCATCTGCGATATTGAGACGTAGCCGGAGGCAAAAATAATGGCGTTCGGGGGAGTTGCAACAGGAAGCATGAACGCACATGAAGCGGAAATTGTCGCCGGTATCATCAACAAAAGAGGATTTATTCCTATGCCCGCAGCTGTGCTGGCAAGTATAGGCATGAAGAGACTGGTTGTTGCAACGTTAGAGGTCAACTCGGTTGTGAAAGTCATTGTAGTACACGTTATCAAGATCATTACTGGCAGCGGTACACTTCCTAACAAAGATAGTTGCGTACCGACCCACTCAGCCAAACCGCTGCTCTTGAATCCGCCCGCTAGCGCAATTCCACCACCAAACAAAATCAAGATTCCCCATGGAATTTTGAGCGCAGATTCCCAATCGAGCAAAAATTTACCCCTTTTCAAATTAGCAGGAATACAGAATAATATGATGGCAGCCAGCATGGCAACCGTGCCATCGTGCAAGAAATCGGAGGCACCAAGCATTGAGGACCATCCTTTCAACGTGGTAAATCCGATGGTCACATCCTTTCTCGTGATCCAGGCAAGCGCTGTCGCCGCAAACACAGCAGCCACGAGCTTTTCTTCAATTAACATCGGGCCAAGCTTATTAAGTTCTTCACGAATCACCTGTCTGCCCCCAGGAAGATTTTTATTACTTACCCTGAACGCAATCCTGGTCAGAACAATCCAGCATATCGGCAAGAAAAACAGGAGCAAAAGAGACCCGATTAAAATCCAGGTAAAAAAACTAATTTCCGGTGCTTCAGGATAGAGTTTTGAAAAGGCACTAACGAAAACGATATTGGGGGGCGTGCCGACAAGAGTTGAGATGCCGCCTATACTGGCCGCGTAAGCAATGCCAAGCATAAGCGCAGTTCTGAAATTTAATATGCTGTCGTCGGAAGCTGCGCCCTCGCCAGGCTGCCCTTCCATTAAGTGAAGAATTACCGCCAGACCAATCGGGTACAGCATCATGGTTGTAGCGGTATTTGATATCCACATGGACAAGAAAGCCGTTGCCACCATAAAACCAAGAATGATACGCCGTGGGCTTGTACCGATTACCCATATGAGATAAAGCGCAATCCGGCGATGCAATCCCCACTTTTGCATGGCGATTGCAATAAAAAATCCTCCCATAAAAAGAAATACGTTGCTGTTGGCGTAACTCGCCGCCACATCTCCAAAGCCGACCACACCAAAGAAAGGAAATAAGATTAAAGGCAAAAGAGCCGTCACAGGAATCGGAATGGATTCCGTCATCCAGAGAATAGCCATGATTGCCGCGATGGCAAAAACCCGCCAACCTTCAGCTGATAAGCCGGCAGGTGCAGGCATCATCAGCAAAATGACGAAAAGCGGCAAAGTGATAACAAAACCGATTAGTTGACGCTTTGAATAGTTTTCAGATTTGTTCGGCATAGATCAGTTATGCTTTGGATGAATAATGCAGGAGATAAAAGTGTCGGGTAGATTCGATTTTACTATGGTTAGTTGTTGAAACATGCGGACTTAAAGTTTAATGTTTAGAAGTATCAAAATCCCGAGTAACTTCCTTCAAGTTCAGACGCGGCAGCCTTGTCAATCACAACAGTCGCAAATTCATGGAGTTGTACAATTGTCGCAGGATACTTTGCCATTACAGGACCCTCAACTGTAGCTTTTATTGCATCCGCTTTTGCAGCACCACTGGCCAATAAGAGGAGCTCATGAGCCTGCATTATTGTGCCCACCCCCATGGTAATGGCATACGTGGGCACCTCGTCCATATTTTCAAAAAAACGAGCATTGTCCTCGCAGGTTTGAGCGCTAAGAGTTTTTATACGTGTTCTAGAGCCCAAAGAAGACCCTGGCTCATTAAAAGCGATATGGCCGTTTGCGCCAATTCCCAGAATTTGTAAATCGATACCACCACATTCTTCAATTTTTTCTTCATACCATAAACAAAATTCGTCAATATTTTCCGCCATTCCCATTGGAACGTGAACATGTCGCGGATCTACATTGATATGCTTAAATAAATTCTCCCACATGAAATAGTGATAGCTTTGTTCATGCGAGGGCGGCAGCCCAACATACTCGTCCAGGTTAAACGTAATGACTTTCGAAAAATCCAGCCCCTCCTCTTTGTGCAACCGAATCAACTCTTTATACATACCCAAAGGCGTACTGCCCGTTGCAAATCCGAGGACACAATCCGGTTTTCTACGGACCAAACTTGCAAATAGTTTTGCCGCGTCTTTGCTCATTTCTTCAAAATTCTCTTTTATAACAACCAACATTTACTTCTTCGGATATCCTTCTTTTTCCAGCCAATATAGTAAATATGGGACATTATAAGCATGTGTCCAGCCGAAAACCCTTGAGCCGCCGTTAAGAGTCCAGTTAGGGCGCCTGTCCGGTGTCAATTCATTCGGGGGCATATGATCCACACTTTCAAGGGCATTAAATAATTCAAGTTGGGTGTGTGTGCCATCAAAGAGATTTGAATCGGAAAGTTTGTCTGTTTTCAAAAAACCGGCCCTTTTAACAGCTTCGCGATACAGGCTTGGTTCTCCAGAAAATTTATATCCAATTAACAAACTGTGAATAGTCGATAAAAACGATTCCATTCCGTGATTTCTAGGTGGAACATCACGTACCCAGCGTGCATGACGTACAAGAGCTGGTTGAATCCTGTTGTCCTCTGTGATCTGGAAATATTTTCGTAACCCATGTGATACATAGACCTGTGCATACCCGTAGCGATCCAGCACAAGACTGCCGCCCTGCGGCTGTTGCAAGCGCAACATTGTGTTCACCCGATCTTTTAACTCTTTAAAATAGCGCTCGTCCTTGGTCGCGTCATATATCTCCGCCAAGTTCCAGACAGACAGGTACAGGCGCCTTCCTCTCAAATCATGCTCACCCCAAATGCGCTTAATGTAGGTATCTGCGGTTAATTTCGCGACTTCTAAACCACGGTGATATCCACTTAGATAGTAAGAGGCGACCCAGCCCATATTCCAGACGTGTGCGCTATATAACGTCCCCCAATGCTGCCTGCCCTCACGGGCGCCCATTCCAAGATATGGATTGCCCTGAGGTTTATCCTTCTCTTTCCAAAAGTCGAGTGCATAGTTAGAATCACCGGCATATTCAGGGTCGGCTGGCCAGTGAATATTGTCTACATCCATACTGTGACGGCTTGCCGCCTCCGCTGAAAGGTAGATGTTACGATCGCCGGTTCGCATAAAGTGCAGCCAGCGCATGTAATCCTGACCCGGTTCGTTATTATTCCATAAAAACCAATCCATTTTGAAGTAATATGTTTGCCTGTCTCCATAGTCAAACATGCCGTACCAAGGTTCCCAATTCTCGTTGAAAATCATCCACTTGAACTTGTAATCTAATCCCCGCTCAAATTCAGGAAATTTCTTTGAAGCAGGTGCAAATGAACCGTATACATCACTCTTCGCATACCATTCCGGTGCTGTATGTGCGATAGGCGGATCGAGAAAATAGCGCATTTTGTTCTCAAGCTCGGCGTGACTCTTACCGGCTTTGTGAAAGTTATAAACCAACTCTGTCGTCTTTGTTAAACCTTGGGCAAAATTACTGACCATACCGCCGTCCAATTCACTGGAAAGACGGGCAAAACTCATGGGGTCAGCCTCGGGAGACCAGGAAAAAGCAGTCACTTCTTTTCCAGCCACATCAAGGTTGATTTCCTTTGGGTATTCTTCAAAAAAATGCCGCATTCCAACGCTGATTCCCCAACGCCGGTCCGAAATATCCAACCAACCATCGGCTTTGGAGGATTCCACCAAGGTTTCAGAATCGGAGGCAATCTTCGCGAAAAAACCGTCAATTCTCTTTTCCGGCGTAGAATTCGGGACGGGGGGCATACGCGTCGGTTTTGGACCGGACTGTAAAATAGACACCACTTCTTGCGAGGTAACTGCGGTTTCGAAGAACTGTCTTTCTCCCGGCTGCCACCATTCCCCTTTGCGATAAGCAGTCACATAATTCAGGTCTCCAGACAATTTGTAGTCTAGAGAAATGCCTGCTGCTGCTATTCTATCATTTGGCTGTGCCCAGCCAGCATCGCTGACCAAACTCTTTTCATCAACGATTTTTTCAGCCTGAGTGGCAATCAAAGCATGTTCACCTTCAAAAGGTTTGTGCTTGTCGGGTTCCCCCGTGTATGTAAGTGTATGAAGCACACGAACATAAGATTTTCCGGCATAGGCGTGTACTCTCATGATAAATGGAGAGGGATTATTATCATCCCGTGAATATTGATATTCACCTTCCGCTTTGATTATCATGTGCAGGGGACCAGAGCCCTTCTCAATCCAATTTCTTTTGATCACCGCCTTGGATTTGTCAAGTCCGAGATCGTCAAGAATATCGAGAAATGAACCCCGCCCTTCCGGCCCCTCAGCTATCACGTCATTTTCATCAAATCCATCTCCGGCCCCATCCAGTTCCACTTTGTCCAAAAAGCCGTTACCGTTTTTATTTATTCGGAAACGAAGTGGGCCGGTGGATATCGTAATAAAACCCCGTGCGCGTTGGTTATTGTTTACTAGAATCCTCTCGCTTGGTATCGGGGCGCGAACAACGGTTTTGCCATACTCAAGGAAATAGTTGCCTGAATTCTCGCAAAAAAAGAACACCCAAATCCATTTAATGCTTTCATCAGCGGGCATCCACGTGGTGACTTCGGTGATTTGAGAAGGGATTTCCTTACCTTTGGCATTTAAAACGCGTACATGGTCGGGCGAATGCAATACACCTTTCGGAAAGGGGACTCCCAGCGTCAAGGGTGCCCCTTCAATAGGCTGATTCACCTTCAAAGGAAGCCTTGACTGAGCCAGTGAGGATCCAAAAAGTGCAAGCAACGAGATTATTGCAATTATTCCGGTAATTTTTTTCACGCCGGGAAACCTCCTAAGTTAGATGTCATCTCTATTGCGCTAAAGCAAACCAGTCAGTTCTATTCTTTGTGACCATCGTAATAAAGTGCAGCGGCTCCTAATATCGCTATGTGTTCAAGTTCAGAGACCTCAATCTGCAGAGACTTAATTGAATTTGGATATGCAAAGGATTGTATTGACGCCCACAAAGCGTCCTTGAAAAACCGAAAGGCCTTTCGAACTGAGCCGCCAAATATAATTATCTCAGGGTCGTATGCATAAAGAATCGTTTTAATACCTTCCCCTAAATGCCGTCCGAACTCTGCCCACGCTTTCAAAGCTTCTTCTTCATCTCGCACTGCTCGCTGAAAAAACTCCTTGCTTGTTTGCTTAAAATTCCTGGTGAAGAACTGACCGCAACAGTAGTGCTCATAAATACTGTCCCTATAAGGCATCATGCCGAATTCTCCGGCGCCACAATTTATCCCCGCATAGGACTTGCCGTTGACGATGACGCCGCCGCCGAACCCAGTTCCCAGGATAAGTCCAATTAGCGATTCATACTCTACACCCTTGCCGAAATATTTTTCACCGAGTGCAAAGCAATTCGCATCGTTATTCACAAACGTAGGAGTAGAATACTTTTCTTCCAATATGGACTTAATAGGCACTTTCTTCCAGGACGGTATATTCTGAACATCATAAACGATGCCGTTTTTAATATCCACCACACTGGGGACACCAATGCCAATACCATCGAGGTTTTCAGGCTTGCTCTTATCTATTAATGCGCAAATCTGATCCAAAACTTCATCCTCTGAACCTTTTGGATTTATTTTCACTGAGGACACCTCACCGAGCTGTTGATTGCGCACCAGGCCGACACGAACGTTAGTACCTCCTAAATCAATTCCTAATATATTTTGCTCCTGCATCACTGACTATCCCACAGATGAATATTCTTCTAAGAAATGTTTAAAATCGGCCTTTTGGCAATCGCGAGGCATTTTAGTATACTATGCTGATTCCTTTTTACGAAGGTCGATTGTCTCATTCGTAATCAAGGGCTTAGCCCAGAAGCCGATGCTCATGATATAGCCCATGGCCAAATACAGGAACAGCATTCCGTTTCTCAACCCAAAGATATCTCCAAGTCCACCAACAATTAACGGTAAAACAGCGCCGCCTATAATAGCGGTGACCAGAATTCCAGAAAAACTTCCGTGATGTTCTTCAACCGAATTGAGCGCCAGGGAAAATATAACCGGGTACATGACAGAGGAAAAAAAGCCAACCAAAGGAAAAGCAATTAATGCGACCGAACCCGACATAAACAAGGCGGCAGTTAGGCTAACCATGGCTGCAATGGTAAATATCACAAGGACAATTTTGCTATCGAGCAATTTCAACAATACGATACCCGCGATGCCACCAATAGTCATAGCTCCCCAGAACCATGCGACTGTTGTGGCGCCCGTGGTTTGTGGATCATAGCCATGATATTTATTGAGGAATTCAGATATCCAGTTTGCTACACCCTGCTCAAGCCCCACGTAAGTAAATATTCCAAGGAAAAATAAAATAACAGTTGGATTCTTAAGTAATTCAAGGTGAGTTTTTAAAGCGCCAACATGTTCGTCAGCTTTGCGCTCAACTTCAGGAATTTTTGAAACAAAAATGATTCCAACCATGAGCAGAGAAATAACAGCGAAAAGCCAATATAGGGATATCCAGGGTATATTTTCAGGAACGATCTTTGATAATGTCATGATCAAGATGTTTGAATCGGAAGATTCTTTCTCAAGATTGAGCACGAGATATGAATATACCAGAGGACTTATGAATGAGGCAGCGCCGAAAATCAATTGAGCTACTGTGGCATTAAATGCGAAGTGTTCCTCTCCCCCGGCTTCCCTCAACAAAGGATTAATAGCGACCTGCAACATGGCCATTCCAGAACCGATAAGAAACAGAGAAAAAACCGCAGTCAAATAACTTGGAAAGGCCGCCAAAATTAATGAGCCCAAAGACGCAATGGCGAAGGACGCAATCATGACGGGCTTTTCCTGGTATTTCTCAATGAGCAATCCCGCAGGAATCGACATAACGCCATAGGCGATAAAAAACGCGAACGGCAGCACAGCGACAAGGGTTAGGCTTAGCTCAAAATCATCTATAATCTCAGGAACGAGCGGACCAATGATGTTTGTTAAGAACGAAATAACAAAAAAGGTGAGAAAAATGAGACCGACGACAAAATAGCTTCTTCGAATTGGAATATCCTCCTTTTGGGTGAAATGCGAGGGCCCTATGGTGAGACTGTGGTACAAATACAAGTTTGTCCATCGTTTTGGAATTTACTTCAACATGGGGAATAACCTCTTGATTTCTTCGTCACTGGGCTGCTTACCGTACTCGCATATTTCAAATGCTTCGGCATATTTTACATCAGTGGCTTTGTGAGTTCCGTACCATTTTTCAAGCGAGTCCCGGAGTTCAGGTGAGATAGAGGAACCCTGGTAGACCCCGAACACCTCCTTTAACCATTTCTTGCGGTCGGCAGCGCCTTCAGGTACTTCATCCGCTCTTCCCACTGTCCATGGCATCCATTCATAAAACTGGGAAACGTGCGCATCCAGGCCAGCCATCTTTTTATCAACGGTTTTGTCGATAGCTACTGCTATGTCGGGTCGAAATGGATTCGGCCGCTGGAAACGATCGCTGAAATAAAGAAAAATCGGATTTTTTTTCAACGGCGGTGTATCCGGCGTGACATTCGGCACGATTACCAGATAGGCGGCATCCTGGACCAACTCGCCCGTATAACGGTGGTCCGGATGGTAGTCATTCGGACGAGGAGAAAGCACAACGTCAGCATTCCACTTCCGGATTTCCCGTATGATCTGATGCCTGACTTTCAGACTGGGTACCAACTCAGCATCATGATTGTCTAAAGTAACATATTCGTCGATGCCTAAACGATGGGCGGATTCTTGGGCTTCGGCACGTCTGCGCCTGGCGAGGGCGCCACCGCCTTCTGTTTGGTGTCCGGCATCCCCATTGGTGACAGACACAAACTTCACCGCGTGCCCCATTTCGGCAAAAAGGGCGGCGGTGCCGCCAAACTTTGCATCGCAGTCGTCCGGGTGAGCTCCAATAGCTATGATTCGAAGCTTCCCACCATCCGTACCCGAACTTTGTGCGAATGATAAAATGGTACTTAAAAGTATTGATGTAAGAACTAATAACTGCTTCATGGTATGCACTCTCCCACGTGTACAAAATAAAAATTATTTTCGACCACTACCGATTCCATCGGGCGCGCCTTTGTAATAGCGAAATCCTTCCATTGGTTTGCCGTCCCGCATTGGAATTTTTTTCATTCTCTCCAGAAACTTCTTGCGATCTTCTGGTTTTAGATCATCGGGACTAGGACCTGTGTAGTTGTTCCACGCTGCACTCATCTGACTTATATGCTGTGAACGCGCCTTTATTTTTTTCTCCTCGTGTCCGGTGATATCAACCCAGGTGTTAATATCTTTTTCAACGCCGCCATAAAACATATATTCCGGAATGGCATGGGCTTCGAGACCTTCATGGATGATTTGTGCAGGGAAAATTAAACGCCACTCAGCGGCACGTGCAGCATCCACCGACAGATAAGATGCCGCGCGGTGATCAGTCTTATGCCAGCGCACATAACCATGTCCCGGATCCCATGAGAACAGCACATCCGGCTTAATTTTTCGATAATGCCAGACCAGCCGCTGCACAACTTCTTCTTTGTCGGCAAACTCAACCATGCCATCGGTGTACCCAAGATTGATATAATGATCTGCCGGAATACCTAATTCAGCAAGCGCGTTGAGTTCTTCCTGACGCCGAATTTTGGACAGTCTGTCCCGGGTCATGGTCGGGTCCTTAGTGCCCACATTACCGGTGGTCAGAAGAAGCACGTAGACTTCGTTGCCATTTTCTTGAAGGAGGGAGAGTGTCCCATATCTTCCGGCATCATCATCGGGATGAGCTCCAACCAATAGTATGGTCTTGCCTGTCCACTGTTCAACTGGCACCTCAGGTTGTCCAATAACCAGAACCGGCACCAAGAGAAATGCAGCCAACCAAGCTGTGACAAGTTTTGCACTACGCATAACATCTCCTATTCCTTTAATAATAACATCTGTTTTTTGTTCATCAAAAATGTAAATGTGACTGGCTCCAGTTATTTTCAAAACATAGAAATACCGGAGCCAGTCACAGCTCACAAAATCCGCGTTCTCTAATAGCCAGGATTTTGTGTCAGGCCTAAATCTACCTCTCTTTGAGGGATAGGAAACAATAAATTGTTGGCGCCAGGCTGCGGAAATCCTTCAGCCGTCATGTGAGACTGCATCACTTCCAGAGCTCTTCCAAACCGCAGCAGGTCATACCAGCGGTGATTTTCAAAGGCCAGTTCTATTCTCCTTTCGTGGAGTAATTTGTCTTCGAACGATCCAGGCGTACTGGCGTCAATATCAGCCAGGCCGGCACGACTCCTCAGTTGATTTATCAAACCGTAGGCCTCTCCACCCTCACCAATAGCCTCCGCGAGCATAAGCAATACATCAGCATAACGGAATACGGTGAAATTGTTATTGGCGTCATTATCGCCCGATGGCACACTCAAGTATTTCTTGATATACCTGGCATTTTGTGTAGCGCCGACCGCATCCACGTAAGTCGTATCCATCGAGACAAAAAAGCGCGTATCATCCGGTTCATAAGCGTCAAGCATACTAAGGGTAGGCCTGTTGCGACCGCCGCTATCAAATCCACCCACCAAATTCGAACTCGGCGAGAAGGATTGGCTATATCCGCTGCCCTCGCCAAATCCGCCGGACTTGAACTGGACCTCAAAGATAGATTCCGCATTCAATTCATTTGCCGAGCCCCACAGGTCTGCATAACCGGATACCAATTGAAATGCACCGCTGTTAACAACTTCACGCAGAACAGATGCAGCAGAAGCCGAGTTCCCGGCAGTCAGGTACACCTTGGCTAACAAAGTTAGAGCTGCTCCCTTTGTCGCTTTGCCGCCAACTGTTGACGGGTGCACCTCGGGAAGTTTACTTGCCGCATCAGTTAAATCAGTAATCAATTGCTCCAAAACGGTTGCAGCGGGAACCTGCGAGATCTGCTCAGAGACTGAAACAGTTTCGGTGATCGGCATAGGAATATTTCCGAACAGCAGGGCTAAGTTATAATAAAGTAAAGATCTCAGAAAAAGCGCCTCCCCGGTAAAGCGATCTTTGTTTGGATTGATTCCAAAATCTACATCGCCGATACGGGAGAGAACCGTGTTGGCCCTGGCAATCCCCGAGTAGGAGCCGACCCAGGCACCAAGGACAATTTCGTTTAAGGCGTCCTCTGTAAACTGGTTGATGACGGCTACCTGGAAAGAGAGGCCTGTCACATCGGCTCCCTGATCCGTGTTGTCCGATCTCATTTCCGTAAGCATCCAATAGCCACCTGTACCACCTGTGGCAACTGCACCGGTGGTTCCGTAGGTACCCCCGCCTTGTAAAGCATCGTAGATGCCGTTTACCGCAATCTCAATATCTGTTGCTGTATTATAAAAATTTTCAACATTTCTTTCCGAATGCGGCGCCAATGACGTGAAATCATTGGAACACGACAATATAAATAATAATGAGAGCAGTAGGGATGCTGGAATTATTTTCTTCCTCATTTTGAGTTCCTCTCTGTTTTTTATGTTAGTTTTTAGAAGGTAATGTTAGTCCCTACTATCCAGGTTTTTGTCAGTGGGTAGGCTCCATAATCTTCTCCCTGAACGAGCATGTTTTGTGACTGAAGACTGACTTCTGGGTTAAACCCGATGTAGTCCGTAAGCGTAAAAAGATTTTTGCCGGTTATGTAGATTCTCACACCCTGAGCAACTCTGCTGGTCAAGGAGCGCGGAAGTCTGTACCCAATAGTAAGGTTTCTCAAGCGGAAATATGAACCATCCTCAACCTGATATGAAGACGGTCTATTGTTATTACCCTGCAACCCGGTTTGGCGATCGGCCCTGGGAGTTTGACCATTTCCGGGCTCTTCTGCAGAACGCCAGCGCTCATTAAGAATACCATAACTGTTAAAATTGGCCTCACCGTTTTTCATATGCCGGGCGGTAAGATTCATTATTTCCCGACCCTCAACGCCTTGGAAGAAGATACTCAGATCAAAGTTTTTGTAATGAAACCTGTTGGTAATCCCATAAATAAAATCGGGATGATAACTACCGGTAATCGTTCTGTCGTCGGTATTTATGATGCCATCACCGTTGATGTCCTTGAATCTAAAATCACCGGGTTTGGGATCGGGTGCATTGGCATCCTGAGGTGCATTAGCAATATCCGCCTCTGACTGATAGATACCGTCAACGACCCAGCCATAATAGCTGCCAAGCTCTTCCCCAACCTGAGTGATGTGCCTGATGCCGGCACCGCCAGCAGCCAGGATAGGTTCATCTCCCGGGCCTAATTCAAGAACCTTGTTGTCATTAGCTGCGAAATTAAACTCGGTGGACCATTGGAATGCTCCAACCATGTTCCTTGAAGTAAGTGAGAGTTCGAAGCCTTTATTTTGCACCCTGCCAATGTTCTGCAAAGCGTTCGTAAAACCGGTTGCCGACTGCACCCCTACTTGAAGAAGCAAATCCTCAGTTTTACTATTGTACCAATCGAAAGTACCATAAATTCTGTCTTCCAACAGCGCATAGTCGATTCCAAGATCAACTTGTTTTGTTGTCTCCCAGCCCAGTTTTTCATTACTGATTGTTGCCGGGAATACAGCGCTAACAGGCTGATCATCGTCAATGTAGAGCTCTTGACCCAATAAGCCGATGGCCCCATAATTAGGAATCAGGAAGTTACCGGTCTCACCATAACTCGCTCTCAATTTAAATTCACTCAGGAAGCTAAGCTTCTCCTTCACAAACTCTTCTTGGGCCATTCGCCAGGCCACTGAAAATGAAGGGAATATGCCCGTTTGATTTCCCGGCCCAAATCTGGATGACTTATCTGAACGAATCGTAGCGGTCAATAGATATTTGTATTTGTAATTATAGTTAATTCGTGCCAACAAGGACACTAGAGACCATTCCTCTTTAACGCTGTTTCCATCCGTAACCAAGCCACCGGAAAGGGTCTGTACCTGATCATCCGGGAAGTTGCGAGCTATCACGGTATTTGTTTGACTCACGTCTTTCTGTGCAGTATAACCTAAAAGGGCTGTCAAATTATGAGCGTCCCTCACAACTTTTTTATAATTTAGTGTATTTTCCCAAACCCAGTTAGTTCTCGTTGCCGAACTACTTTGGGCATAAGGGTCGCCTGTTGTTGCTGTTCTGTACAACAGACTATTGCCCCTGAAGAAAGAACCTTGAAAATTGTCTAGATCGACGCCAAACATCGATCTAAAAGTAAGATCTTTGACGAGAGAAATATCTGTGTAAATATTACCGAATGTTCTATGGTTGGCCAGACTTTCGTCAATACCGTCAATGATAGCTAATGGATTGCTGGCGGATGTGGTACCGCCGTCCAGAAAGGACTGAGCGCCATCGGCCGCACGCTGGTTGGGCCTGCCAAGATCATCAAAAGGCTTTACGACCGGAGAATGTACCATTGCCGAATAGACGATACCGGGAGGTCTGCCAAAATACGGCGCATTTGCAGGGACTCTATCGTTTTCAGTAAAAGCAGCATTAATGTTAGCGCCAAATGTTATGGATTCATTTAAATCGCCAACAAAACGCGCGCTTAAGGTGTATCTCTTAAATTGAGAATTTTCTATAATTCCATCTTGCTTTAGGTAGCCGCCGGAGATGTAATATGAACTATTTTGACCGCCACCCGTGACTGACACATTAGAATTCGTAATTGGCGTAGAACTGAAGATAAGATCAAGCCAATCCGTATCCGTTCCATCCCAATTGACATATTGATCAGGCATCGTAAAATTGCCGGATAAACCAGCACGCCCGTCATTGTTAGCCGGATTATAATTGGGGTTGTAATTAGCGCTACTCGGATTCAGAGGGTCCAAGTTGTCAATGTAATTGTTATTCCTGGCATCTTGTGTATAGGCTATTAATTCCTCAGCATTCATCATATCAGGCTGGTTTGCAACCGACTGAGTTCCCGTGTAGGCATCAAACCTGATGGTTGGCTTGCCGCCGCGCTTTCCTTTCTTGGTTGTAATCAGAACCACACCGTTGGATCCCCTTGAACCGTAAATAGCGGCGGCTGAGGCATCTTTCAAGATCTCAATGGATTCAATATCGGCTGGGTTTAACGCGGCCAGCGGATTTGTTGCCGGTGGCTTAAAGGCGGCACGACGCCGAAATAAAGTGCCCTGAAGATTCAAATTTTTGGAAATCGGCAACCCATCGAGAACATACAATGGATCGTTTCCAGCGCTGATTGAGCCTGTTCCTCTTATTCGAATATTAGGTTCACCACCCGGTTCACCGGTATTTTCCTGAACATCAACACCCGATAGTTGGCCCTGGATAGCCTGCTCAAAACTAAGAACCGGGATATCTCTCAATGTCGCTGCCGAGATTCGAGAAACCGAACCCGTAACCTCTCTCCGTTGCTGAGTACCATACCCAACGACCGTCACCTCTTCCCCGCGAAGGACCTCGGAGGCCATGAACATATCGATCTCACCACGACCACCGACGACAATTTCCTGACTCTTATACCCGACATATGTAAACACCAGGATGTCTTGCGGCGAGATATTTTCCAACTGATACTTGCCATCGCTATCAGTAGTGGTCCCCGTCTGGGTGCCCTTCACCACAATATTTAGTCCTGGCAGCGGGGACCTGTCATCTTCGTCAACAACTCGCCCGGTAACCCGATGTGTCTGGACAATTACGCTAGTCGGTTCAGGGCCGGCAGCCGGCTCTATCTGCTGAAGAACCACAGTCCTGGTACCAACTTTTTTGTAGCCAATCGGATGTTCGCCCAGAGTCGCTTCCAGGGCTTCTTGAAATTTTTTAGAAGAAGATGCCAACAGTGGCGCGGTTCGCCCGTTAACAACTTCATCATCATAAACGATATAGACACCATAGGTTTCTTCGAGCTTGGACAGCGCCGCTCCCAAAGTCACGGATTGCCAGGCTGCCTGGTTTAAAAGCAGCCGATCAACAGTCTTGGACGCCAGTTGTTGGGCCAGACTGTTCGTTGCAAGCATTCCAAGCACAACCACAAGGCATACAGTAATAAAGCGTCGCATAATTCTTCCTCCATTAGTAATTACGGCACAGCATGTTAAGTAAAAAGTCACTCTCTCCTTTAATTACAATTCAGGTTAAAATAAACTCTCGCCCTCCCCAAAAGTAATGAGAGCACCTTCTCGTCGAACCGGAATCTTCATGGCGTTTGCAAGTGCATCCGTAACAACGATCAAATTTTGATTTTCGATAGAGCCGGATAACGTTCTTTGTAGCAGCCGTTTGTCCGAAACTTTTACCCTAACGCCATACGTTTCTTCCAGGCGCGTCAAAATTTCTTTAAACGGAGTTTGTTCAAAAATCATTGAGTTCTTCCACCAGGTGACAAACGGATTGATATTCACCGAAACAGGCTTCAGCATTTGTTTTCCTTTTTTAAATTGCAGCAGGTCCCCTGGCGTTAGCTGAATTTTTGTGAGGGAATTCAAATCCACGAGCCTGTCGTCACCCGAAGCAACTTCAACACCGCCTTCTTCAACAACTACACGCGTGCCGCTGCCGCGTTCATAAACTGCAAAGCGCGTACCGTTAACCGTAATCGTGCCATCCGCTGTATGCACGATGAACTTATCCCGCGGTACATCCAAACTTTTGGAGACTGCAAAATAAGCTTCACCCTTCAATTCAAATCGATGCGCTGAAGATTGTGGCCACACTGCCGGATATCGTAAAGTTGAATTGGCATTTAATACAATTTTAGTTCCTTCAGGTAGCCTGATCGTAGCCCGTTGACCATATTCCGTTGAAATGAGTTGATAGCTTTCTCGCTCTGCAAGCTTTGCTTCTTTTTGCGAAGTATCAAACCAAATAATGACAGCTATCAGGAAAGTCGCAGCAAATGCTACTGCAGCAAATCGTCTCCAGCTATCATATCTCCGACGCTGAGGGGAAAGCCTGGTCTGAGTAGAAAAAGTTTGAACAGCTTCCTCTGTGTTTTTGTCGAGTTTCAATCTTTCCTTCAATTTGTTCCACTGTGAATCTATTGCTGGGCCTTCTGCGACGTTGAATTTCATAGATTCCATAAATTGCATCGCTTTCAAATAAAGCCTTTTATTCTCCGTGGAGCAATTTCGCCATGTATCCCATTTCTTCTGCTCCGATGGAGTCGCCCTCCCCAAAAGCCAGTCATGAAATGATTCGTCCAAGAGTAAAGAGATAAGGTCTTCCATACCTTGCATCATAGATTGTTTTCTTAAGTGTTTGTTAAATGATAGAATTGCAGTGCTTTATACTAAGAGAGAGATTAAATAAGAAAGTGTAATGGTCTTTTTTTAAAAAAAAGAAACATATGTAATGAGAATGAGAAGGTAGGATAGCTTGATGAGATTATGTCGGGGGCGCCAGCAGCGTCTTAAGACGGTGGTATGCTTCCGACAAATAATTGCGTACGACTTGGGGTCTTACGCTCATAATCTCGGCGATTTCTTTATAGGTTAGATTGTCATTCATCTTAAGATAAAGCGCCTCCCGCATCCGCGCCGGAATCTTTTTAAATGCAGACCGAAGCCTTTTCTGTTCAAATGTTTCCTGCTCTGCAAATATCATCAAATCTTCCAGTGTAAACACGTTGTCAACTTGTTCCACCGTAAACTCTTGATGAGCTGTTTCTTGCCGCCGTTGCTTGCTAAGGGTATTCAACAAACGGCGGCGCAATGAAACAAGCAGATAGGCTTTAATTGAATCCACCGATGAAAGATTTCTTCGTTTTTCCCAAATATATAAAAACAGTTCCTGGATAGCGTCTTTTACTAACTCTTCTTCTCTGGCCAGTTTTACGCCATAGTCGAATAGGTAAGAATAATAGGCTCGAAACAAAGACTCCAAAGCCTGAGCATCGCCTTTTTTTAACCGCGCCCAAACTTGACGCTCCTTTTGAATTCGCTCAAGCTTATCGGACGACTCTAAAGAATTTGAAATAGATACGTTATTATTTTTCAATTAGAAGAAGCATTTTGTTAGCGCACGATGCAAACTCAATTAACCTAATTAATTCTTAAAAAGTGACAGACGGAGGCAAACTCCACAGCGTGACCCACTTCAGTAAAAAGGTCGGCCGTGCCTCTGAGGCTTACATCGCAGTCATCGGGGTGTGCACCAATCATAATGACTCGAATTTGTCCATCAACCGAACCGTTTATATTTTAAGCGAGTGCTAAAGTAATGTTGCATAGCGTTATTATAGTAGACGTTTCATTTGGGTTCTCCCGCGTTTAGGCTGTTGCTAGCGCGGCTTAGGATGTTGCAAAAAAGACTTATACAGAATAAAAGAAAGCTGGAAGAAAAAGTCAAATTCTATTTCGGCTAAGAAATGAAGCCTTCAGGGCGGTATCTATGCAGTGAGGATTTTTGAGTACCAGTCTTGCACCATTTTTCAGACAGTGTTAACTGTTGTAATATCTATTGTGAACCGCCGGAAAGCACTCGTCAGGGTAGAGCCGTAAATTCTGTTATCGGTCACAAATTTCGCTAAAATTCCTCAAAATTTTCTTGCCTTCATCAGTCAAAATTGATTCCGGATGAAACTGCAGCCCAAACAAATCCATGCTTGTGTGCTGCAGCGCCATGATTGTTGCATCATCGGTTTCAGCAGTGACAACAAAGTCCGCCGGCAAACTTACCCGGTCTACGGTGAGTGAGTGGTAGCGGGTCGCTTTAAACGGTGACGGAACATGCTTAAATAATCTGCTGCCGTCATGTGAAATCATTGAAGTTTTGCCGTGCATTAGCCTGGGTGCCGGAACAACCAAACCGGCGAAGGCATAAGCCAGGGCTTGATGACCGAGACAAACGCCCAGAATTGGTTGCCTACCGGCGGTCTCTTTAATTAGCTGCACAGAGATCCCGGCATCTTCCGGACGCCCCGGTCCCGGCGACACAACAATTCCGGCCGGCGCCAGTTTTTTTACCTGTCCAACTTCAATTTCATCGTTGCGGCATACGTACAATTCAGCGCCAAGCTCCCCGAGATATTGCACCAGGTTGTAAGTAAACGAGTCATAATTATCGATAACTAAAATCATTGAAGCCCCTTTTCGGCAAAATCAATCGCCGCGCCCGCAACGCAGCAGATTTATGTAATGTTTCGTCAAATTCTCGTCCGGGAACAGAGTCGGCCACAATGCCGGCCCCTGCTTGAGAATAAGCGCAATCCCCCTTGGTGACAATCGTGCGAATGGCAATACAAGTGTCCAGGTTTCCAGAAAAATCGAGATAGCCAAGCGCACCACCGGCAAACCTTGGCAAACCATCGAACCTTGCGACTTTGTAGCGGGAAAAGCGCGCGCTTAAGTGTTCAAAAATATTGCCATGCATTTGACTGTGCCGACCGTTTTCCCTAACATCAAGAACATTTCGAGTGCAACGAATAGATGCAAACGGGCTGCACCCGAGAAAGGAGAAGCGTGCTGTTTTTTCACCACCCTCCACATTCTCAAACAAAAACACCTCGGAAGAAAGTGTTTGCAAGCATTGACATACAGAAACCGGGGTTAGCATATCAGCAAGGCAGGTGGTATAAACAGGGATTACGTTTGCCTGTTTGGCAGCGTCAGTGAATTCATCAAAACTGGTCATGGTCGGCCCTAAAAAAACCCACTACATTTATTTATGCAGTGGGTTTGAGTTGGTGTAGAAGATATTTTATTTGATAATCATCTATTCGAAACTGAACACTTCTTTCCCATTATTGACTGGCCACCAAGACCCAAAAAAACGAGCTGTGGGAAAATAAGCGTTCATTCTTGCCTAGCTATTTGATTAGTTAATGAGTTGCAAATATAAAGTAAAAATATTAAACGTCAAGTGTTTTGTGTCGGAGGGAAAATTCTGCTCTATGTCGGTAACCGTTCAGTCCTGCAACTGCTTTCACCGTCTCAATTGCGGCGTAACTGTATATGAGTTACTCGGAAGCTGTTGGCTTATTGACAAAAAAGTCAATATGAAACTATTTTGTCAGCACCACCTTTTTAACTGCGGTGAATTCCTTTCCTGCCTGCAACCTGACAAAATAACTGCCGCTGGCGTAACCCGTTGCATCCCAAACGAGCCTGTGCCACCCTTCAGGCTGTTTGTTGTTGAGGAGAACCGCAACTCTTTGTCCGCGCACATTATAGATTTCCAGCAGCACATGTGTCGCCTTTTGCAGTGAATACTCAATTTGCGTGGTCGGGTTAAATGGATTCGGGTAATTCTGCCTCAGAGCAAAATCCTTGATCAACGAATTATCGCTTGCAGTCTCTTCAACTGCGCTCACCACATTGCCGGTGAACATTTGCACACCAGGACCGGCATCGCCATAGCCGGCAAAAATTTTTGTGGCATCATCTGAAATAATAACACTCATGGTACTGATTAAGTAAGGATGGTAAGGATTCGGCATTTCACCGGGTTGAGAATGTTCCCAGAGCAAATTTCCGTTGACATCCCAAAGCATGGTTTTAAATGGCGCATCGGTAGCGGCGCCGCCCACAGCAATGTATTTTCCATCAGGCGTCATATCAATGGCATTATGGCCACCATTTTCATCAACGGCGCGCTTCCAAAGCAGATTGCCGTCACCATCGTACAGTCGCACAACACCGTTGTGACTGAGCGCGGCAATGCGTGAAGCATCGCTGCTCATATCTGCATCGGTAAGGATTGGAATAAAATGACGCCATTGCCAGTTGCCCTGCCAGTCGTAGCAAGTTAACTGATTGCCTTTATCTGCTGATATAATTTTACTATTGTCCGAAGTTATGCCAATTAGGTAAGGGGCAATGCCACCTATATTTCGTTCCCACACGAAATTTCCATTTACATCTAGAAGCACCAGTGAACTTCCGCCGCCGATGGCGACATGCGAATTGTCCTGACTAAATTTGATGCCGCGCCAGTGTACATCGTAAAAGGGGAATTGCCAAAGGATGTTGCCTGTGGCAGCATCTACCATTCTAAATGGCGCAACTTCATAGGCTACAAAGTCCCCACTGTTTGATATGTTTATTTCACGAATCTGATCATGTGGATTAAGACGATGCTCCCAAACTTCCTCGCCGTTTGCCCCAATTGCAACGATTTGTCCGCCATCTGTACCCACTACCACGAGGGAACCGTCCTTCCTAATGTCCATGCCCCAAGCCTGCTCATTAACCGAAAAATTCCAAATCCTTGTTCCAGTTGTGGTAAAAAGGCGAACATGGGTCGAGTCCAGAGGCGTGTCCCACTCATCCGGGTGTTTGCCGAGGCAAACCGCTAAATGATTCCAGTCTTGAGAGGGAATTACATGCCAAACACCCGGCCGCTGTAGTGGCTCATACCAGGCTGGGATAAAGTTTGCCTGTGCTGCCAGTGGTTTTAAGTTTGCTTCAACCGTAAGTCCCGTCTGTCCAGCTTCAGGTGCAAGGGGATCGAGGATGGCGCTCTCATATCCTGGGCAATGCACCTCAAGCCTGTAACCAAGCCAGCCTTTTTCATGTGCATCTGAAATGGCTTTTAGTGAATCAAACTGCATCACCGAATATCGAAAATCCCCACTTGGTTCTATCTGCATATTTTCTTTATGTGCCCCGACCCAGACAACACTGCGGGCCCGGTCCAGGCGTAGCCCGGTAGATGCATCACGAACAGTTACACGGATTTCAAAAGAATTTGCAGGACCTGCGGGTGCATAACTACCAAAATGTTGCAATTGCACAGTTTTTACAATTTTGTTTAAGGTGTCTTTGTCAGAGTAAAATTCGCAATCAAGGGTATGTTGTGGGTACGTGCCCTTGTTCAACCCGCTGAGAATAACCGCTTTTGCTTCCTCACCGGGTTCGAGATGAATATAAGTGGGGCCATGCAAGTCAAACCACCCAGTCTGCGGTGTTAAGTTTACATTCACAAGCACATGCTCCGTATCGGTGCCGGTATTCGTCAAAGTAGCTGTGATTGCCGTTGACCGGTCGAACGGTTCAACTTGAGAAAAAGTGCTTGAATCAAAAACAACTGTGAAATTTTGCGCCACAGCGTTGGTTGCTGTGTACATAGAAAGCGATAGGATGACGATAAGAAAACCATATTTGTGTCGCATAGGTAGCATCCGAATATGACAAAAGAATCTGTTTTCATATCAATTATCGTCAGATATGGCAATATATGAATACGTCAACTGCAAAGCAGTTGTAATTCAAGAAATAAAGGCCTATTATCCAAGAGCAAATAAATCGCAGCTTTAGCTTGCGGGCTTAATGGCTGTTAAAATTAATATTTTCGAAATAAGAATAGAGAATACATTGAAAGAATCCACCAACTCCCCCGATGAACAGCAAAAAAAACATTTACCTGAAATTTCTTTAGAAGGCTTGCCAGAGAGTTTACGCAAAGCCGTGGCACGCACAAACTGGAATGCACTCATGCCTGTTCAAGCTCAGGCAATCCCCTATCTTCTCGCTTCCCGCGATGTGATGATACAGGCACGAACTGGTAGCGGTAAAACAGGGGCTTTCCTCTTGCCACTGCTTGAGCGCCTCGACCCGGATAAACCGCACTGTCAGGCACTCATTCTTGTTCCCACGCGCGAGCTTGCACAACAAGTGTGGACTGAAGCCCAAACACTCTGCGGCGAAAAAGGCCTCCGATCTGTTGCAGTATATGGAGGGGTTGGCTACAAGCCGCAAGTTGACGCCCTCAAGGGGGGCGCTCATATTGTCATTGGAACGCCTGGCCGTGTGCTCGATCATTTGCTCAAGCGCACTTTTGCGCTCAAAAACATCAGATTGCTGATCTTCGACGAGGCAGATCGTATGTTATCGATGGGTTTTTACCCGGACATGAGAAAAATGCAAACACACTTACCGAAACGTGCGATCAACACCTGCATGTTTTCAGCCACGTTTCCAAGCTATGTTATGCGGACGGCTCAAGAGTTTCTTCATGACGAAGAATTTCTTTCTCTTAGTGGGGAAGAGGTTCATGTCTCCGACACCGAGCATATCGCTTATACTGTTCCCGGCATGGACCGGGAGCGCAGCCTTGTGCGTTTAATTGAAATGGAAAACCCCGCATCTGCCATAATATTCTGTAATATGAAAGACACGGTACATTACGTGGCAGTTGTTCTGCAACGATTCGGCTATGACGCAGATGAGCTGACTTCTAATCTTTCGCAGAAGGCTCGTGAGCATGTTTTGCAACGTGTCCGCAAAGGAACACTGCGTTTTTTGGTTGCAACGGATGTGGCAGCACGTGGCCTCGACATTCCAGATCTATCTCATGTTTTTCAGTATGAACCGCCTGAGGATCCTGAAAGTTACATCCACAGGGCCGGAAGAACAGGCAGGGCAGGCGCCAGTGGGGTTGCCATTTCACTTGCTACAAATATAGAAATGTCTGCTCTTGAGCGCATTGCAAAGCGTTACAGTATCGATTTGCAGGAACGACCGCTGCCCACAGTTGAAGATGTTGAGGCTATTGTTACCGAACGTTTGACAATCTTACTTGAGGCGCGCCTGCGTGAGCGTGATAAACTTCAGACCGAACGCAGCCTGCGATTTATGCCGCTCGCACGCACGTTGATCGAAAATGCCGATGAGTCCGCCATCATTGCGATGCTGCTGGATGATTACTATCAGGAAGTTCTGCATGCGCCTCTCATTCAACCTGATGCCCCGCCACCAATTCAAAAGGAATATATTCAAGAACGCAGCAAGGACAATCAAAAAAGACCAGGCCATCGCCGCGGAAAACCCAGGCCAAGGAATCGATGAAGTCAGCGTGGATATCCTGCCGTTGTTCAACAAAATTCCGCCGCACAAAAGCCTGAGAATAAACACTCCTTTTCAGTAGGTGCCGTAAGAGAAATAAACCGGTTGAAGAATTGTGGACTTAGCTGGTAATATTAGCTGCTAAGATTTTTCTCAGCATCAATTTTTTTGCCTGATTCAGCATAAATAATGTGGGCAGCAAGGCACTCCAGACTTGGGGGCCAAACAGGCTAGTGCCGCTTAAACCGCCTGTCCAATTCATCCAGTGAAACATGAATGAGCACAGGTCGTCCATGCGGGCAGAAATAAGGTTCTCTCGTTGAAAAAAGCTGGTCGATTAAGCCATTCATTTCATCCAGACTCAGCGGATCACCAGCGCGTATGGCTGAATGGCAGGCAAAAGATGCTGCCACATTTTCGCGTATTTCGGTACGATCGTTTTTCCCGCGCTTGTACTCATCCAATATTTGCAGTAAAATTCGTTCGTCGTCTTTTATCTTGACATCCGTTGGAACGCCTTCCACAACGACTGTGTTTTTACCAAAGGCCTTAACCACAAAACCAACATTTTCGAGGAAAGGAATCATTTCCAGCAGGATGGAATAATCTTGCTGTGAAAGTTCAATGATTTGCGGAAATAACAATTGTTGCGAAGAAGGTTTTCGCGTTTCAAAACTGTCAAGCGCCCGCTCATAGAGAATACGTTCATGTGCGACGTGCTGGTCGATAACAATAAGGCCATTTTTGATTTGCGAGATGATGTATTTTTTGTGGACTTGCCAAACATTGAGCCGCTCAAATGATGCATCAACTGTCCGATTCGCAGCAGTTTGTACGGACGCTGGCATTGAAGCTGAACCATCGCCCTCCACGCCAGTAGATGTACTTTCGGCCTTTAGAAAACGGCCATCCGGCCAGCCAGGCAAAGGTGCCCGGCCAGGCTCAAAAGAGAGTTGACTAGCAGCAGCCTCACGCCCTGAGTTTATCGAGCTGGGGCTCATAGACTCAGCCTTGTGAAAACTTTCTCCTGCAGCAGTCCATGGTGAAATTTCCGGAATGACGTGGTGTGACGTGAGCGCCCTTTTGACAGCACCGCGTACTGAACTGAAAATCAGTGCATCATTAGCAAATTTTATTTCCATTTTGGTAGGATGCACGTTCACATCAACCTGACTTGTGTCCATTTCGATATTTACGATATAAATTGGATAAGAACCGCGTGGCAGGATTTCGCCAAACGCTGCAACTACTGCATAATTCAAGTTCTTGCTTGTGAAAAATCTGCGATTAAAATACATGTATTGGTCGCCGCGTGACCGACGCACAACATCCTGATTGCCCACAAACCCTGTTATCTTGACAGGGCCATCGTTTTCAATTTCGATCATATTTTTGCGTATGCGTGCGCCCAGCACAGAACCAATTCTTGACTCGTGCGATTCGCTCGTCAGCTCATACACTACCTGATCCTCGTTCACAAGCGTAAATGCAATTTCGGGGTAAGCCAGACAGAAACGACTCATAACAGTGAGAATTTGACGATATTCCGCATTGACACTCTTTAAAAATTTTCGGCGTGCCGGTGTGTTAAAAAACAAATTTTTCACCGCAATGGATGTTCCGGGCCGACCGGCACTGGCAGTCACGCTATTCATGACTCCGCCCTCAATACGCAAACTGTGGCCTGAAGACTCGCCTTGAAGAACCGATCGTGTGTCCACTTGTGCTACGGAAGCAATACTGGCAAGCGCTTCACCTCTAAATCCCAGTGTACTGACATTAGCAAGGTCATCAAATACGGCTATTTTACTCGTTGCATGCCGCTGAAATGCTAAAACCAAATCCGGCTCGGTCATGCCGCCACCGTTATCAACAACCTGCAACAATGCTTTACCGCCCTCGCGCATAATCACCGTAATATCATCCGCGCCTGAATCAATGGAATTTTCGACCAATTCCTTAACGACCGAAGCCGGCCTGTCAACGACCTCCCCTGCGGCAATTTTGTTCGTCAAATTTTCAGGTAGAATTCGGATTTTGTTTAGGCTGGCTGTCATTCGTCAATCTGCTCTCATCTTTCTGTTTTGCATATTTTGTTGAATTCGGAGTGGTACCCTGCAAGCATAAATGTAAACATAATAAATCTTAACATGAGTTCCAATTTATTAATTTGCAGGAAAGAAAGTGGTGAGACTTTGTGGCGTAAAACCGGCAAAATTTTATGGAGAAAGTTCTCTAAAAACCGCTATCGAACTATGGGAAGGTTAAAGCAATCCGGAATCTGCAAAGCTGAAATAGCCGGCGTGGCCAACAATAATGTGGTCAAGAACATGAATTCCCACAGCTTCGCAGGCCGTTTTTAACCGGCGCGTAGCCCGCTTGTCCTCTTCGCTTGGACTTGGATTTCCAGAAGGATGGTTGTGCACAAAAACAACGGATGCGGCAGATTGATTTAAAGCCTCTTTGATGATTTCCCGCGGACTGACGATGCTCTCGGTCAAACTGCCCTCAAAAAGTGTTTTGTTCAAAATAATGGTATTTCTGCTGGTGAGAAGGATGACCTTAAACACCTCTTTCCCGAGATCCCGTAAGTGAGGCTTTACAATGCGAAAAACATCTTCACTGCTTCCAATCTTATCACTGATTTTTGTTTTTTCGAGAAAAAGCCGTTTTCCAAGCTCAATTGCAGCCTTAATTTGTGCTGCTTTAGCCGGGCCGATACCGTTGATTTCACACAATTCGGCGACAGACCGGGTATCCAGTCCTCTGAACCCACCAAAATCATGGATGACCTTTCTGGCCAAATCAATAGCAGTTGTTTCATGGTTGCCTACACGCAACAATATAGCCAATATCTCAGCATCAGAAAGACTTTCCGGACCTGAGTTGATGAGCCGTTCACGCGGTCGCTCATTCTCAGGCCAATCCGGTATTTTGGGTGTATATCGAGACATCAATTTTTACCCTGCGCCTTCCACCCTGCCCCAGTCAAAATTCACTTATCGGACCAATAACATTTTCTTTGTTTTCACAAATCCGGATGAACGCAAGCGGTAAACATAAATTCCGGACGGCAGTGGTTCACCCCTGTTGCCCTTGCCGTCCCAGGTTACTGAATGGTAGCCGGGTTGCTCGTCTTGCTCCACAAGGCTGCGGACCAAACTTCCACTAAGGTTGTAAATGAAAAGTTCTGTGCGTGGATATTCCTCCAAGCCATTTCCCCGTGTTTCATATTGAATGATGGTGGTAGGGTTAAACGGATTTGGATAATTTTGGTGCAATGCGAACGTCTCAGGCTCTTCAATTGAAATAGTAAGCACTTGTGAGTACTCAAATGCGCCATCTGTGTCGAGTTGCTTTAGTCTGTACTCGTAAGAATTAACAGCCAGGGCCTGATCCACGAAGCTGTAATTCCGGGCTGCAGTCGTAGTTCCATGGCCGGGAGCAAAGCCGACTTTTTTCCAAATGTGCTGCCCTCCTGCTAAACGCTCAATATTGAAGCCAAAATTATTGCTTTCGCTCAAAGTTGTCCACTGCAAATAAGCGCTATTCCCCGCAGCGTGTCCTTTAAAAACAGCCAATTCCACAGGCACAGTTCCAAAACCCTGTATCTCGGTGCTCAATTGTAGCGGAGAGCTGGAATAGCCGGCTATTTTACTGCCCAAGTCGCTGCTCTGGTTTTGTGAAAGATAGTACCCACGGTACCTAAGTGTGAAAGGGGTGCCAATCCCGTTTGTAAGTAACGGCCCAGTATCTGCATATGACTTTTTGTCGCCGGTATCATTATTATTGACTGAGCTATTGTCCTGATAATAAAGCTCACGCGCCCCACCTACCGATGAACCAAGCGGAAACAAATAAACAAGGGTTCCTTGCCCTCCTGTAATAAACGTCCAATTGTTGTCAGGTAAAAGGTTGTTAATATTCTTTTCATAGGGGTCGGCAAGGCCGTCTATAAGCAAGCCTGGTTCAGGATTATTGCCGCTTACGAATTTCATGCCCAGAGCTGCAGCGTTAAGGTCCACAGACAACCTTCCTTGTGTAACTTCAACGCTGGACAAACTGGGGATTTGAACATCCAAATGACTTGAGTATGGGTAGTAAAATGCCGGTGGCAGCGGCAAATCAACATCCAGGCTAAAGAAACCAACGCTGACAACCAACGTTGCATCAACTTGGCGAATGACGCGAATCGGACCATCCTTGACAAAAACAGCATCGCCCTGCTTGAACTTGAGATCGTCTTCATCAATGTTTTGATTACCCCCAAAGACTGTTATTGTCGCTCTCATTTTGAGGCGATCAAACAAATCGATACCGTTGCCACCGGCAGACACGGGTATTTTTAAATCCTGAGGCAAGCCATTGACACCATGTCTTAGCTCGTAATAAACAGACTTTACAGTGTCTGCTCCCACATTGCCCGTATTGTTTTGAAGATGCTCAACGTAATCGGTGAGTTCCGGATCCGGCGTCAGGCTTGTTGACCGATAAAGGTAGACATACGCCACTTGTGAAGACAATGGATCAAGGACAGTGATTTCATAGCGGCTATAATTTTCAGAATCTATATCAGGAATCCAGGAGCCAAGCGCTCTTTGGCCGGCATCAGCAGCGAAAAAAACAAGTTCATCATTGTCATCGAGGCCTGGGATATCATCGCCGTTTGGCGGGAAATAGCTACCGGATGTATCAATTTCATCAAATTGAAACGGGATCGCCTGCCAACTTTGTGAGCTCTCCAGAAAAGAAAACAAAAAAAGCTCACCTTCCTGACTGTCAATATTGACGCCGCTGAATTCCTGAAGCGTGTTACCTGAGACAATGACAGGCTCGAGATTTCTCTGCAAGGATGATGCTGTCAAAGCTGAAACAGAGCAAATCAGGTACAACGTACCAATGTGCAGTTGCAAGCAGTTTCGCTTGATTCCCATTTGCATTCCCTCCGATTACAAATTTGTGCAGATGCCTTATGGGTGCGAAATCAGCGGTGCGGTTGTCAAAAAACGGCATTTGAAATTAATACTTGAAAAAGCGAGTCGAAGAACGCCCCAAATAACAGATTCCCGGGACATGCAGCACGAAGCCACGCAGCTTTTGGCAGTCCGTGTTAATTTGCATTGTTATCTGCTTTGGCGATAAGTGAAACGTGCTCTGGTGATTGTTCCTCTACATTAGGATTGATTTCGGGGTTTGATTTTAACCAAGGAAAATCAAACGCATGAATACTTCTTTATTGTGCGACCACATCCGTTGAAATATGAGTGCTCTCAACTGCTAAAATACGTTCGCCAAACGCTAATGATTTCATTGTTAAGCACTTCCCTCATTATTTTTTTCTTCTCGCGGACATTGCTCTACTGCTTATTTTTTCAATACTCATACCTTCATCTATTTCTTGACGCCACTTTGTGTAGTCAAATGGTTCTCTTTGAATAAGCGCGATAAACCGTTCTGCTTCCACGTCTCCGAGATACTGTGCAAGTACCTGAACTCCTTTTACCTTTATTTCTGTATCGGTAATCATGTCGTTGCCTCTTTGATGAACCCGATTGGGTCCGTGATTTTGATGCTTTTTACATGAGTAGCCTTTTTAAGGACGCCATCATCAGTCGTTAGGAAGTATTCCGCTCTTGCCTTTATAGCGCAAGATATGTGCAAAGAGTCTATCTTCAAGATGCCATGTTGACTGATCAGGGTTGCAACCGTGATAACTTCTTTGTCTTCTTCAATGTCAACTTCACAGTACGCACGCCATTTGGCTATCTGCTCTCGCCTTTCTCTAAAGGGATTCTTGCTGTTTTCGTAATCCAATATATACACCAAATCAGCACATATAAACCTGAACGGATATTTTCCTGTATTTGCAATTTGGCTTCAGACGCCAATCGTATCCTGAGTTGCGACTGATCATCAAATGGCCTATTGAAGCAACAACTATCCAAATAGATTTTCACAATATACCACACTTTTTGCTCTTTTTCACGACTTTTCTTTCATAACGTAATTCTATTGCGTCTTCATATCACCCAGAATATTACCATCTTTAATATTGATTTGCAACCAAAAAGTAACGATGTGGGTGTTAGCCAGGCTGCATAAAGCCCTAAAAAGCTAATTGTTGAGAAACTGAATAATCCTGATAGTCGACAGTCCCGTCAAATTCGGAAGCCGATATTCGTCGTGTCCTCACAGGCGATTTGTAGCACCATTTACCCAATGTTTGTACGTCGGTGTGAATCGCGGCAACAAAGCCAGCGCGAGCTTAGCAATATCTGTGAATTAAGGTCTCATTAACATATAGCTGAATTGCCCGCTGGGCTGAACTTCCCCTTCTCTCTTGAAAAGCGACAGAGGACTTCGCATTAACGACATCTATTGTCGTGTTTTACCTGAATTCGAATACCTTATAGTGAAATCCCCCTCAAAAATGATTACATAAAATATTAATTTTTAGCCATTTGCCAACATACGGCAGATGACTTTTTATTTTGTGAGAACGCGGTATGACAATTGTAGTTGTCTATATTCGAGTAGAGGAAGTCCATTGATTAACTAACAACACAGAAGGGAGCTTTCAAAATGAAAAACAAACTTTTTTTCATTGCGGCCCTGGCATTGACTATGCATTTGGGCTACGGTTTTAGTGATGTTTTTGCATACCCATGGTTTGCCCGGCGGTTGGTTGACAATTGCACCAAGTGCCATGACGCTTTTCCAAAGAATAATGATTACGGCTGGTATGTCAAAACCACCGGATATGAGTTGCCCGATATTAGTTATGAAGGGTTAGAAGAGTCTCCTCTCAAAAGGTTTTTTCGTTATTTTCCGGTTGCCGCAAGATTTGAGGTGGATGCCATTAACTCAAACCCCTCCGATGTCAAGGGCGATCTGAACATTCGTGAAGGCCAGCTCATTAGTGGCGGCAGCATTCTGGACAACAGGGTGAGCTGGTGGTTTCACAAACATGTTATAGAGGGAAATGACTGGGTTAGTCTGTTCGACGGTACACCGCACGAAATGTGGGGTCAGTATAATATGAGATTTGACAAAGCAGACGCGACGAGAGTGAACCTTCGTTATGGTATGTCCGAGTTGCCATTACGCTTCTCTCCCGCAAAAACCAACCTTGTCGAAAGTGGCTATGCCATTTACAACGCTGTTCTGGGTGGAAATAGCTTCACGCTAAGCACTCCTCAATACGGCGCTTACGTCAATGCAACAAGAATGGGTGGAGAAAACACCAATGAAGTAAAATCCAATTTATCTCTGGGATTTTTAAATGGTATCGGGGACTTTTCATCCCATGATTTCACCCAGGTATTCGGCCGCGTTTCCACGACAGTTTCCAAAGTGATGCTTGGAGCATTTACCTACGTCGGCTCTAACGATATTTTAATGGAAATGGCTGAACATGAAGATGAACATATGGAAGAAGAGCACGGCGCTGAAGAAGCTGCGGCTCCAATGAAAATGAATAATAATTTCTTCCGTTTTGGGATGGACTTTGATGCCCGCCTTACCTCAAAAGTTAATCTTTTTGGGTTGACCCTTTATGGTAGAGATAGCAATCCACTGGCACTGGAACTCGCGAACTCCGGCAATTATTATGGCGGCTTTCTTGGTCTTGACTACAGTCCGTTCGAGCGCCTCCTTCTGTCTACCCGGTTTGATATCGTCAGGTTTGGTGGTTTACCAGCGGAAGAACACGGTGATGAGCATGGCGATGAAATGCCTATGGAAGAAGATCCACACGCTGCAGAAGAAGGCGGCGGTCATGCCGGCCATGGAGAAGCACTCACTTCTGACACGGATGCAATGGTGTTTGGGGTGAATTTTCTGCCGATTCCCAAGTATTATCAACTTCGCCTGAGCGCTGAGTACCGTTTGGCTTTTCAAGGTCAGACAGACAGACTTCTGGTGGGATTTCAATACGCACTTTAATTAATTAGTTGAGAGTTTGTGGGCTCAGGATGAGAAGTTATGAACCCTGAGCCTCTCAGCTCAGCAGTAAAGCTAACAGAAGGAGAATGATGTGAAACTCAGAACCAAAACAACGCAAAAACTTACTTTTATGCTCGTGCTCACGCTTTTTCTACTCACAGGAATATCGCAAGCGAAGAGCCCGGCGGATACTAAGTACGCAGGTAGGGATGTAAAAAATGGAGGTACGATTTCTGGGTTGGCTAAATATGATGGAGAGCTACCCCAAATAACACAAACTGAAGTTACCAAAAATAGAGAAGTCTGTGGTAAAAGCAAACCGAGCGAGGCCTTTTTGGTTAACTCGAGTACCAGGGGCATCGAAAATGTGGTTGTTTATTTGAAAAATATCAAGTCCGGCAAACAGTGGAATGCTGATAACGACTTTGCCATGGATCAGAAGGGCTGTGTTTTTACACCCCATGTTTTAGTCGTTCCTGTCGGCCGGGAATTTGGTATTTTGAACAACGATGGCATCCTGCACAACGTCCATACTCGTAGCGAAATAAACGCGCAGGTAAACAAGGCGCAGCCCCAGTTTTTAAAACGATTGAAGCTGAGCTTTGCGAAAACTGAATTCATCAAAATTACCTGCGATGTCCATAACTGGATGCAGGCCTGGATTGTTGTTGCAGACCACCCCTATTATGTTCTTACCAACCCGACCGGCAAATTCGAAATGACCGATATACCTCCGGGCACGTATGAACTTGAGTTCTGGCATGAGAAACTGGGTCATCAAACTACGCAAGTTGAAGTCAAGGCAGGTGAGACTATCAGTGTAGATAGAGTTTTTAAATGATTTCACAAAACCAGCGATAACGAATTTTGCATTCCGTCATATTACAAACTTGTGCAGATGCTACGGGTGAGAAATCAGGGGTTCGGTTGTCAAAAACCGGTACTTGGAACTAGTCTATAAAAAGACGAATAGAAAAAAATAGATTATGCAAAGGTAGAGCGCCTTCGCATAATCTATAAAAGCATTTTTTTCTATCAGGATATTCTTTAGCACGGTGTGAGGAAAACGGCTAATTTATTTGCCTTTTTATGACAAGCACGCGGATGTCATAAAGGCTGTCTGGAAATTTTCCTTATTTTACCAGGACCAGCTTGCGCGAATCACCAAACTCCCCCGAAGCGAGGCGATAAATATAAACACCTGATGGCACAGTCCGCCCCTGGTCATCCATTCCATTCCAGGTGACCAAATAGTTGCCTGCACCCTGAATTGCATCAACCAGAGTTCTCATCGGTTGCCCGAGAAGATTATAAATGGTCAAGACGGTTCGGTGAGCACCCTTTGAAGTTGCAGGGATGCCATACCTTATCTGGGTTGTCGGGTTAAACGGATTTGGGAAATTTTGTCCGAGTGTAAATCGTTCAGGCAGGACACCATCTTCAAGAACTTCAACAGAGGTAACTTGTTCAAATGTCTGGTGAATTTTGCTGACAACCAGCGGATTGGCCAAGGTATTTCCGAGGCGCTGTTCGTCGCCTTGCGCCACTGTACCGGGATAGTAGCTGGTCAAACCGAGCGGCGCCTGGCCCCGTATACGTCCCTCGCCCTCACCGGATAACTGAAAGCCACCGTTGCCGTATGAGCCGGCGCTCGCATCATCCTCGTAAAAAAGTATCTGCTCGGAACCGATGTCCGGGATGGTGTAGAGATTAACAAAATTACCCGGGTCGCCTGAATAAGCAAGCCAGGTTGTTTCATCTGGATAATTCGTAATACCATCCACGATGGAATCAACAGTGCCATCCACTATGATGCCTGTATTGTTTTTGGTGAACATTTTCATGCCGACGGCATTTTCATTCAAATTAAAAGACTGCCGCAGCTTGTTTATTTCAAGGTTGAGTGGCAAAGTGTCCGGTATGCTAAAACTGGCTCGCAATTCGAGTGAATTGGCGTAATAAAAAAGTGGGAAGGTAATTCCCTTGAAAGCATCTGGAACAAATATAGGCACGCCTGGAAACAAGACAATACCGATATCGATTTTCATTTCACGCACTACGCGGATGTTGCCATCTTTTACCTGAACATCCTGAAAAAGAAAACTGTCGGTTTCATTCAAGTCGAAGGCGCCGGCAAGTAGTTTTATTTCCTGCAGCTTAAGAATATTTATATCCGCACCGGAAAACGACAGGAAATTCGGGAAACCGTTATTTGCAGCGTTGGCCATGGTATAGGTCTGCCCGACAATTGTGTCGGCCCCGGCTGATTCGTTTGGGCCGGTATGATAGGCAACATAGTCAACATCGGCAGCGCCAGGCGCTCCGGGCGCTGAACGGTACAAATAAGCCCAGGATGTATTGTTAGTATCAAGGGGATCCTTGAGAACAAGCTCATACCTTGAATGACTTTGCGAATCTTCGTCACCTATCCAACTTTCATCAGCCTTCTCACCGGCATCTTTGGCCATAAAACTGAATTCATCATCAGCATCCAGCAAGCCGTCATCTGGAATAAAATATCCTGAGACCGTGTCTCCCTGCCAGCCGATTTCATCGATCTGAAAAGGAATTTGCTCCCAGGCACTATTTTTGTAGGCGTAAAGAAATAATTCATTGTTTTCCTCGGTGACTCCCGCCCCCAGGAATTCTGCGAAAGTGTCGCCCAAAATAACAACGGGTTCGAGATCATGGCCCGGTGTCTGCGCCAGAACCGCACCCACACTGCTTGCCAAAACAAATATTGAAAAAATGTATACTGAAACACGATTGCGCATATTTAATTCTCCGCTTCTCTAATCTGTATCATCAGGAACAAAAATCACGACTTCCTATTAGAAGCTCTCAACAGCTTCTGCAACACTCTCATGTGTATCGAAAATGGTGATCAGTTTTGTTATCATGAACAGGCTATGCACTTTGTCTGTAACGTTGGCCAACTTCAGTTCGCCGCCTGCGTTCTTAATTGTCGTCATTGAGCCAATGATAGCCCCGAGGCCGGAACTATTCATCCACTTGACTTTGGCCAAATCGACAACAATCTTCAACACCTTATCTTCGGTGAGTTCTTTGACTTTCTGGTGGACGGCCTGTGTCTCAGTCCCTCCCATCAATTTACCCTTCAGTGCCAGAACCACGACATCTCCCTGACGTTGCTCGTTGATTTGCATAGAAAAGACCTCCCAATTATATAAAGATACTTTAGTCTATAATTTCTTTAATTTTAAAGCAAATGTAATATATTTTCAACTGCTTGTCAATCTTTTTTTTCTATTGATAAACCTCCGACACTTGACGATGTAAAGTAATAGAAATAAATATTCAAAAGCGCTTGAAGGAGTAACATGATGGGTTCAACAACTTTAGCCAGGGCGCTCGTAATTGTCATTTTTCTGGCGAGTCTGGCACAGGCACAGAGCAACAACAAATTCGGCGCCGGCCTATTTCTCGGTGGTTCCAAATTACAGGGCGATATAAATGAATCTAATACAGGTTTAACAGGCGGCTTGCTGCTACGCTATGTTCCAACATCCAGACTCGGAATAACAGCAAGTGGAACTTACGGAAAAATGACCAGCGGTTTAAACGCCATAGACTCATACGTTCATAGCTTCACTTTATCCGGAAATTTCTTTATCATGCCGTACAATGTGTTCAACCCATACCTTTCGGTCGGAGTTGTTAGTTTACGCTATAACGCGTATTATGGCGATGGACAGCAAGTTTTTCGGGAGGACAGTACGCCAAATCGAGGCTGGGATAAAGGTCTGATTCTCGGCGGTGGTTTTGAATTAACCACCAGCAGTTATTGGTCTATTAATGCCATTGGCAACTACACGTTGGCATCCGGGGATGCGCTTGACGGCATAATGCACGGCAAGAATGATGGTTATTTTAAGGCATTGATTGGCGTTGTTCGGTATATTGGCTCAAACAGAACCAATGATTATGATGCAGGTATGCAGCAACTCAAACGCGGCTTATCTGTGGAGGAAGTGCGAAACGAACCCAAGATTGCCAACACATTGCAAACAAAAAGAAAAACCGACAAAGAAAATGCCGGTGCATTTACAAGTGGTATTTTCTTTGAACCAGGTACCGCACAACTGCAGGCTCGCTCCAAGGTGCAGCTTGACAAAATATACAACTATCTTATGGAAAACCCAGAGCAGGAAATCGAGTTGCTGGGAAAAGCGACAAAGAAAACCGTCTCGATCAACTATAGCCTGGTCGTTGAGCGGGCGCAAGCGGTCAAAGATTATCTTGTAGAAAGAGGCGTTGAGCCAACAAGAATAATGGTCTCAAGTCGAAGAGTCAGATAGCTTCCTGAGCACTAAAACTGGACTGTGGCTATAAGGTGATACGTATACGCGCATCGACTGCAACGCTGGCCTGAGCATCCGGAAATGCAAGGAATGGATTCAAGTCAAGTTCTTCGATTTGAGGGAAATCAACAGCTAACTGTGACAATCGTAGCAATGTATCCTTGATAACATCTATTGCAACGGGCGCCTCACCGCGCACACCGGTAAGCAGTTTGTAGGCCCTTATTTCCTGCACCAGTTCCGTGGCGTCATACGCAGTGATCGGTGCTACCCGGAAGGCAACATCGCCCAGTACCTCTACGTAGATGCCGCCAAGACCAAACATTATCAGTGTTCCCAAATTGCCGGCTTTGCTCAGGCCCATAATAATCTCGCGGCCACCGTGCGCCATTTCTTGCAGCACAAAACTCTCATTAGTAAGCTTCACACCATTCTTTTTTAATGAAAGATGCATCTCTTCAATGGCTTGCTTTAACTCATCCAGGCTCGTAATATTGAGACGCACGCCGCCTACTTCAGATTTGTGCAAGACTTCCGGGGATGAAACCTTTAGTACGACCGGGAAATTCATTTCTCTACTGGCCAGCAAAAGTTCATCTTTGTTACGACATGATTTCGTTTTAATAAACGGTATTCCGTAGCTTGATAGAATACCCTCAACCTCTTCGATACTAAGGTGTTCGCGCTTCTCGTCTTGAGCCTTTTCTATTATTTCATTTACCTTTGCTTTATTGACTTGCACAACCGGCGGCTCACTATGGTCTCTTTGCAACCAATTGTTGTAATTCACCATGGCGGCAAGAGTGTTTGCTGCGGATTCGGGGAATGCAAAAGCCGGTATTCTTTGCCTCTGCAGTTCCTCAACGCCGGAAGCGACGCCTCTTACCCCCATAAAACACCCTAGGACGGGCTTGTCAGAAGATAGGGTCGCATCGGAGATTTGCAAGGCAACATCCAGTGGGTTCGTGATTATCGGCGCTACAAAAATCACGATTACGGCATCTACGTTTGCATCTGCAAGGACGCATTTTAACGCAAACTGAAATTTTTCAGGTTTTGCGTCAGCCAACAAATCCACAGGATTGTTTACACTTGAATCGGCGCTCAATCCTTTCCTCAATTGTATTAAAGTCTGCTTATCAAGCGAGGTAACTTCGAGACCGTAGTTTTCACATGCATCAGCGGCCATAATTCCAGGGCCGCCGGCATTGGTCACAATGGCCACTCTGGGCCCTTGTGGCAGCGGCACTGTGGAAAAGCCAAGCGCAAAATTGAACATTTCACTTATGGAATCGGCTCTGATAACGCCGCATTGCTTAAATATTGCATTGATGGCCACATCGTTCCCGGCCATGGCTCCAGTGTGAGAAGTTGCAGCTTTGGCACCCGCATTTGTTCGTCCGGACTTCACCACAATGAGAGGCTTTTTATTGCTGACAGCATGAGCAAGCTTAATGAAACGCTGCGGTTGACCAAAACTTTCAAGGTACATCAAAATGACATCTATCCCCGGCTCCTGCCCCCAATACTCAATCAAATCATTTCCAGAAACGTCGGCCGTGTTGCCAACAGATGCAAACATGGCAATTCCGAGGTTTAGTTCAGCAGCGCGTTCCAGAACTGTCTGGCCCAAAGCGCCACTTTGCGAGGCGAGTGCCACCCGGCCGCACGGCGGCACAGTCGGGGCAAAAGTTGCATCGAGTTTTATCCCCGGCTCCATGTTTATTATACCCATACAATTAGGACCGACCATGCGCAGCCCATGCGTTTTGACCATGTCGGTCATCTCCTGCTCAACCTTCGCTCCAGCGTCACCGGTTTCCCTGAAACCAGCGGTGAGAACTATAATCCCCTTGACGCCACACCCGGTGCATTCGCGAACAATATCCGGGACAAATTGTTTTGGCACAACGATAACGGCCAGATCCACTTGCTCTGGAATTGCAGATATACTGGGATAGGCCTTCACAGAGTGAATGTAGTGGGCCTTTGGGTTTACAGGGTAAACTGGCCCGTTAAACTCGGTGTTGAGCAATTTATCAAAAATCTCTCTACCCAGAGTTCCTTTCCTTGTCGAGGCGCCCACAAGTGCAACCGATCTTGGTCTGAATACGGCATCCAAAGAATTACCCATTTAAATGGAAGCTCCTTTGTTAAATAATTGAGTAACAAAATTACAGAACAAAATAGACAATATTCATTGTGAAAGCAAGCTATTCACTTGCATTGATGATCGTTTGTTGGTAAATTCTTTTTACTCCTGTAAACAATACAGCAACGAGGATATTGTTAGAATTATTTTCGCCTCGCACTCTTGTCCATCAAGGTGGTAAGATTTGTCTGTTAATGAATACGACGACATAAAAGAAATCGGAAAAAACAATATTAGAGATAGATAACCAAACAATAAAAGAGCGGAAATATGTCAAGAACCAGACTTCAATTACCGGACAACTTTCAATTTTCTACTGAACTTGTTATCCGCATCGATGATATAAATTATGCTGGACATCTCAGCAACGATCGCATCCTCTCCCTTATCCACGAGGCCCGTGTTCAGTTCCTGAATCACTTTGGCTTTAATGAACTGAATGTGGATGGAGCCGGCACGATTATGACCGAGGCGATCATCATCTATAAGGCAGAAGCATTTCAGGGCGAAACCCTCCTGATCTCAGTGGCAATCGCCGATATTAACAGGCATGGCTGCGACTTTTATTACAAGCTAAACAACAAAGAAACAGGCAAGGAAATCGCAAGAGCAAAAACCGGGATGGTGTTCTTCGATTATGATGCCGGGAAAATGTTGGCGACACCCGAAAAATTCAAAAAACTACATTAACCAAAAGGACAGCAGAGACACTATGTGGAACATTCAGAAAAAAGTATCGAGCGCTTTCTTTACCCTGGTCACTTTTTATGCATTATTGTGTCCACACAGTACATGGTCGCAAAGCAATGATGTAAGTTTAAAAATTGATCAAATTCAACTGGCATTAGAAGCATTACGCGGAAAACCATTTAAACACAAAGTCAAATTCGCGCAACAATCGACGCAAGAATTCGGGGAATACATAGACAAGAGCCTGACGCGACAATTGCCGGAAAGTTTGCTAAAGAATTACGGCAAAATTATAAACAAATTGGGCTTGTACCGTGGTCCGGAAATCACTGACTTTAAGGCCCTTGCAAAACAGGTTATGCAAAGTCAGGCCGCTGCCTATTATGACCCTGAAACAGAAACGTTTTACGTTGTGATGCATGCACTTGACGGCCCAATGCTTGATGCTGTCTACGCACATGAGCTTTATCATGGCTTTCAGGATCAATACTTTGACCTTGAAAACTACATTCTCGCAACTGCGGCCTCTGGCACCCTCAACGACGACCAGATTCTTGCTCGTCAAGCTGTGGTGGAAGGCGAAGCAACCTTCCTCATGACGCTCTGGACCATGAAGAATATGCTTGGAACTGTGCCGGCGCCTGGCATTCTGCGCCTTACTATTCAAATGCAATCGCAAATCGGTGTTCAACAGATGTTGCAGATGGTGGACCAGGAACAGGGCAAAGCAGCCCAAATGCAATCAGAGGACATGGCTAAGGCTGTGGAATCCATGCGCGAAATACCGGCCTTTATGCTTGAATCAATGATTGGTGCTTACATGAAAGGCATGGCGTTTGTGTTTGAAGTGCAACAACATGGCTGGGAAAAAGTAGCCGAACTGTACAGCAGGCCACCAACATCAACAGAACAGATACTGCATCCGGAAAAGTGGTTGCGGGAAGAAAAGCCTCTATCCTACGTTTGGCCGGAAATGAAGGTTTCGTTACACCCTGACTGGGATTTGTTAGAAAGCAATACAATTGGCGAGCTACAATGGCGCATTATCTTTACTGAACACGGATTGGATAGTCTATCTATCGAAACGGCTGCGGGCTGGGGTGGTGATAGTTTCGCTGTGTACGAGAACACGCACAACGGGAAGCTACTGCTTTTGCTGCTTACAGATTGGGATAGTGTAGAAGATGCAGTTGAGTTTGAGCAAAATTATCGCGAATTATTGACTATCAAATATCCAAACGGTTTAAGTGAAATAAAAATGTGGCGAGAAGAACGTACGGTCAAAATAATCGAGGGCGCCCCAAAGCAAAACATGGCTGCATTTAGAAGTTACGTCAACAGTGTTCAATATCAATAGCCACACGGCCTCATTTGATCAGTTCACGCTTGTTATCGTTTTTGTCAATCAGAACCGCGCTGATTTCATCCCACAAATCGTATTTGGTAATGTGGCTGGCATCGGTTACATAAAGTCCATTAGTTAAGCTGAGGGCGGTTTCCAGGGATTCCTTGAATTTATCACCATTGTCTTTAAATTGTCCAGCTAAAATAGCAGCATAAACCGGGGTTGTTTTGTTCATAATATCCATGGCAAGCGTGGCACCACCTTCTACGCTCATCCACCATTCAGCACCGACAGATTCAGCTTCCTGGATAGTCACTCTTGGGAAAAAACACCCAACGACAGAATAATCCAGTTTTTCGGCGATGGCCGTCTCGTTGTAGTCGTCAGCCGCCCAGTGCTCATCCGGAACATTGGTTTCGCTGGCCCAATTAACGCCATATTCATAGTAAGTTGGATACCAGCTACCGACAACATTACCAACCGGCAGCGTCGGATCGATACCCTTAATTCTATTCACAAGCGATGTAACAAATGAACTGATGGTTCTTGAGCGAAACTTGACCCACTCCGTGAAAAGTTTCCCTGGAACCGGTTGCCAGGATTCGTTTTTATATTGCCACTCCATGACATCTTCAGGCCACCAGTCAATTTTTCCTTCTCCAAGTTGCGCTTCAAAAGCGCTTCTTGCGGCGTCCGAAAAATCAGATTCGATCCCGGAAAAACGGAGTTTATCAAGGATTATACCATCAACATTATGTTCTTGTAAAAACTCTTCAAGGATGGTTATTTCATAGTTCTGCACTGAATTGTTAAGTGGACTTGCATAGGCCACAGGCCCATAGCCCCATTGCGTTATCGGAATGACCTGCGGGGTTTCATTTTCAACAACATAGACGCTCGCCTGCCAATCCGGGTGCTCCTGGTAAAGCGTGCCGCTACGTTCCCGCATGCGACCTTCCGCCAGTACTGGAAATAAAGCATAAACTTGCAACTGACGTCTGCGTCCCTCGTCGATAAACGTACCAACAAGATCGAAGTCTAATGGAACGCGTTTACCTTTCCACTCAAGTAAGCGAGGCGCAATTTTACTTTCATATAAAACCTGGCCGTTATTGGCTTTAATGCCAAGGGCAATTGCTTGAAAACCGGCGTTTCGAGCTTTGTTTAATAAATCCAGAATACCACGGCGGGTGGTTAGTTTGTCCAAACTCTCAAGAGGGTCAACCCACAATACAGATACTTTTTCAGTGCTTTGAGCCCACGATGTACTCAAGTTCATAAACAATACAAGACAACTAATAATGCCAATTTTGACAGTCATAACGATCCTTGAAGTTCTATAATAGATGGCTACTGTAGGCCAAACCCAATGCTCCTAACGCAGACAAAGTGATTGCAAGGCCGACTTTCTTCTTTTTCGTGAATAACGAGATGCCTGCGGATAGGAGCATCAAACCAAAGAAAACGGCGAAGCTATGCAGGCTCAGACCAAGAAGCAAACAAAAAACACCCCAAATAATCCACTTTTCCGGCGCTGTAAATCCTCGCTTGCTCTGCATGTCTTCTTTTTTCATTGGTTTTTTGTGAGAATATTAACGGTTGGCAGGCGTAAAATCTATCTTTTTTAAAAACTGACGTTATCGATGAACTATATTTTATGGGATAAGTTACAATTTCTTTTACTGCAAAGCAATCTCTATTTCGCTATTCAACGGGCGTCGTTTCGCGAAATTCCTTGCCGTCAAAAGAAAAAATAATTTCCGTTTCATCAACAACGGTTTCGATATGAACCGGCCGGTTCCACACATTATAGATGTTTGCCAATGTATCGTGTGCATCGCTCTGGTCCAAGTCGATACCTTCGTGCTTATGCAATAAATATAGCTCACCCCTATTAGAATAATTTGCATCTTGTACAAAAATAAACGGTTGCCCCATATTGGTAAGACTGAACAGTAGTTTTTCCTTGACGACCTTATATTCCCGATCCGAAATCTCATAATAGTTATTACGCTCCCGATACTCAAAAGCGAACAACTTTTGCTCCGCACAAAATTCCGGTGTCAGGAAAGCATCAATAAACATTAAATCGTTGTACATTTGCCTGACTTCAAAGACTTTCTTAAGCCCAAGCCCAAGCTTTTTGTCCCAGTTACGCCTTGTCTGCCAGTCACTACATTCTTCATATTCTTTACCAAATTTCCCTTTATTCCAGCGCGCTTCGATATCTCGAAATAATTCGACGCCAAGCTTATAAGGATTTAAGCGCCCGACGCTTGTTGCGACCGTACCGGAATGATGGTCTGCATAATCAATTACCTCAGCGTCTGTTAGTGCTTTTTCAGTCATAATCTTTGAGTGCCAAAACGTTGCCCAACCTTCGTTCATGATTTTTGTTTGACCCTGAGGCGCAAAATAGTACGCCTCAACTCGAATTATAGAGAGAATATCTCGCTGCCACTTTTCCAGCGGTGCATGCGCGATTAAGAACGCCAGAACATCACGTTCAGGTTGTTGAGGAAATCTTTGTTTGTCCTCTTTAACCTTCTGATCCGCGACCCTCTTTTGCTCTTCTCTTATTTCTTTGGGATTGATGAAGGCATCCATATAAGGCTTACTTTTGAATTTGGCCGGCACTGTCTTTTCAACCTCACTCCCCGCCAAATCCGGTTCGTCAGGCGTTCTCTTGATGAAGGGAAGGTGTGGATCGATGAGATTTTCTATTGAAAGGCAAACCTCAATAAAATCCTCCACCACCTCTGAACCGTATTTTTCAATATAGCGCCGCACCCGGATAGCATGATTCGCCATCTGGTCCATCATCTTACGGTTCGTTTTTGAAAACCATAAATTGTTTTTAAAAAAATCGCAATGTGCATATACATGCGCCATGACCAATTTCTGATCGACGAGCTTGTTGGACTTCATTAAATAAGCGTAGCAAGGGTCGTTGTTGATCACCAATTCATAGATCTTCTGCAGACCATATTCATACCCTTTTGCAAGCTCATCATATTCCATCCCATAACGCCAGTGCGGGTAGCGGGTTGGAAAACCACCATAACTGGCAATTTCATTCAATTGGTCGAATTCAACAATCTCAAAAACTGTATCATAGAAATCCAGACCATAGCTTTTTGCGTAAGCAATGATTGATTTTCTTTCTCGTTCAAGCTCAATTGGTAAGTTCATGCTAAACTATTTGCCCTTGCCAAGAAATGATTTAATCGATGCGTAAATACCATCCTTGTCCCGTATTTCTGACAAGATCAACTTTTCTTCTTCTTTTAGATAATCTTCTAATTCACGAATAAATTGACCGCTGCCGTACGGACTTTCCACTTGTCCATAACAGAAAAGGTTGGCACGTGGCAACAGCTTGTCTCTTAGTATGGCAATACATTCGTCTGTATCAATTTCTCCCCAATTGTCACCATCAGAAAAATGAAAGAGGTAGATATTCCATTCAGACGGGTCAAAATGTGCATCAATCATACTGCTGGCCAATTTATATGCGGAGGAAATAATCGTACCGCCGCTTTCCCGAGTATGAAAAAACGTGTTCTGGTCAACCTCTCTGGCAACAGCATCATGAATGATATAGCGAGTTTCCAGGTTGTCGTACTGGTAATGCAGCCAGGTGTCAATCCAGAATGATTCAGTGCGAACGATTTCCTTTTGCTCGTCTCCCATTGAACCGGATACATCCATCATATAAATTATTACAGCATTACTTTCAGGCTTGGTGGTGGTTTTCCAGGTCCGGTAGCGCCTGTCTTCCCGAATTGGCACAATGACAGGGTTTTTCAAGTCGTAGTTCTGAGTGATGACCTGACGCCTCAGAGCTTGTTTGAAAGTGCGTTTGAAATGGCGTAATGATTCCGGCCCGGTATCACTAATGCCGGTGTATTTGTCTTTTCTGGAAGTGATGTTCTTTTTTCCCCGCGGTTCAATGTTTGGCAGCTCCAATTCCTCTGACAACATAGCTGCCAGCTCATCAAGGGAAATATCGACTTCTAATATGTGCCTTCCAGGTGCCTCTCCTGCGCTTCCAGTACCCGGTTGATCGCCTTGAGCGATGGGCGTGCCGACTTCTCCATCACCCTGCCCCACGCCCCCCATCTTTTTACCGCCAAGTCTAAATCTCGGAATGTGGATCTGGCTGATTGGAATGCTGACAAAATCTTTCCCTTTTTTACCAATCATTTCTCCACGAGTAATATACTTTTTGAGATCTTTTTTTACCCGGCCGCGTACAATTTGGCGAAACCGACTCACATCTCTGTCAATTCGTTTTACCATTAATTTACCGTATCTTTAACATCGCCCCTGGCAAAAATACTGGCCACATAGTTTAACACATCTGTTGCACTTTCATCATTATATCCAAAGTACTTAATCATGCGGGATTTCACAACATCGATTTTTTCCTGAGTTTCCTTATCAACCACATCGGAAATGAGCGAGGTTAGTTTGATGGTATCTTTTTGATCTTCAAATAATTTCAATTCAAGTGCTTTTCGAAGACGCTCGTTAGAAGCGTAATCAAATGACTTTTTGTCGATAGCCAAGGCACCAATGTAGTTCATGATTTCACGGCGAAAATCATCTTTCCGGCTGTCCGGTATGTCAATTTTCTCCTCGATGGACCGCATCAACCGCTCGTCCGGCTCTTCGTCTTCACCCGTATATTTGTTCTTAACTTTCTCCTTTTGCGTATAGGCCTTGACGTTATCAATATAGTTGCCGCAAAGTTTCTTAAGCGCCTCCTCATCTGCAGCGATTGCCCGCTGCACCTCTGACTTGACGATATCCGAATACTCCTCTTTCACAACACTCAAAAGCTCACGGTATCGATTCTTCTGCTCATCATTTGTAATCAGAGAATGATGTCGTAACCCGGATTCAAGCTCATTCATTACCATAAACGGATTAATGCAAGTGCGGCCTTCATCGCATACCAGGGCGTTAGAAATTTTGTCTTGAATATAGCGCGGAGAAATACCATCCATGCCTTCCCGAATGGACTCCTGTCGCAATTCCTTAATGTTGTCTTCCGTATATCCGGGTAGCGTCTTGCCGTCGTAAAGTCGCAGTTTTTGCATCAAAGTGAGTTGAGCCTTTTTTGGTTCCTCCAGGCGCGTCAGTACAGCCCACATCGCAGCCAATTCAATGGTGTGGGGAGCAATATGTTTCCCACGAATTCGATGCACATTATAGTCTTTTTCGTAAATTTTCATTTCATCGGAAAGACGAATAATGTAAGGAATGTCAATTTTTACAGTGCGGTCGCGCAAGGCCTCCATAAATTCATTTGATTGTAGTCTTTTGTACTCAGGCTCATTGGTGTGGCCAATTATCACTTCATCTATATCTGTTTGCGCGAACTTTTTTGGTTTTATCTTGTGCTCTTGCGATGCACCAAGCAAGTCGTACAGGAACGCCACATCCAACTTTAACACTTCAATAAACTCAACAATGCCGCGATTGGCGATGTTAAGTTCGCCGTCAAAATTGAATGCACGCGGATCAGAGTCAGATCCGTACAGTGCAATCTTCCGATAATTTATATCCCCAGTGAGTTCCGTTGAGTCCTGGTTCTTTTCATCCTTGGGTTGAAACGTGCCAATGCCGACACGGTCTTTTTCAGAGAGGACAAGGCGGCGAACCTTCACGTCCTGTATGATTTTCGTCCAGTCTGCGTCATATTCACGACTTTTTTCCTGAAAAATCTGGCGACAAAATGGATTTAACTCTCCCTTAATATCAATATGGTTTTCTTCAGGCTTATCCTTATTTAGCATCTCGCAGACTTGAGCACGAAATTCATGCGGAATGAGCAAAAGTGGCTCCTCATGCATTGGCGAATTTTCCCACGAAACTGAACCGTCAGGTTGTTTCACCTTCCACATAAAACTGTAAAGAGCGCCTTCTTCAGTCTTTGAATAAGCCTCAACTCCTTTTTTCAGGAGGCGTGCAATAGTGCTCTTCGCACTACCCACAGGTCCGTGCAGAAGGAAAACACGTTTTTCTGTTCCATAGCCACGAGCGGCTGATTTTATGAGGTTTACAAATTTCTGTAATGGGCGTTCCAGGCCATAGACGGCGTCGGCACCGTCGTTGATTGGATCTTGAAAAAATTTATATTTAATGATCTTCTCGTTGTATTCTACATATTCTTCTGTGCCGTAGGAAACTATCATGTCATGCAACCGTTGAAATGCATTTCGCGTTACGCCAGGGTTCTTCCTCACAATTTCGAGATAGTCGGCAAACGAACCTTCCCAGGTAAGCTCCTTAAATACATTGACATTCTGAAGATCTTTTATGAGTGAAATAATTTTGTGTTCCTGTGCCGGGGAAGCACCTTTACGAGATATATCTTTATCGCTCATGTCTGCACCTCTATATTCAAGTGAAAACAAATACCACACCCACCCACTGTTTATTTCACTTTTAACAAATTTTATGCCAAGCTTAATTCCACAGCCAGCAACAAAGCAAAACGGGTTCACGACTTTTGTTTCAAAAACACCGGGCCGAGCGCATTAGGAAAAAAGAAACGCTGAGAATTATTTATCGGCATCTTGCGGCCTATCATTTCATCAAAATTTAGCAACAAGTTCACAGATAGCCTCTTGCTCGGTGCTATCTTTTCTAAGAAACATCGCTGCTACAAGCTAACCTTAATTATGCATCAGCCACAAAGGCACAGAGAGCAGAGAGTTTAAAAAACCGACAATTGAAGAGTAAAAAATATGAAAACCCGCATTCGCTCTTAAAATTTTTCTTTCTTGAGAGCATTTGTTCTATGTTCTGTACGCTCAGTGTGCTCTGTGACTCTGTGGCAAAATTTATGAATAGAGCTGACTAACTGGAGCAATCACAAATGGTCGGTTTCTGCATCTACATCGGCCGAATTGTTATTGTGTACATTTTTGAAATTTGCAATGTGATCACTTATCGAAACGATTCATCGGTAATATAAGTTCAGTTTTCAGTTGACAAAATCCTGGAGCTTTTGTAATATGCCACGTCGACATACACAACCAAATCCCCGGGACAACTACATGTTTTCTAAAATATTAAGTGCTGCAGTGCTTGGAATTGATGCCTATCTGGTCGAGGTTGAGACGCACCTTGAGGGGCAATTACCTTATTTTGCCATGGTCGGCTTGCCCGAAGGCGCAGTGCGCGAGTCCAAGGAGCGCGTCAATGCCGCGATTAAAAACTCCAACTTTCGATTTCCATTAAAGCGCATCACTGTTAACCTTGCACCGGCTGATATAAAAAAAGAGGGTTCTGCCTTCGACCTTCCAATTGCCATTGGTATCCTTGCAGCAATGGGGCAAGTATCCGAATCACATTTGCAGGACATTATAGTTCTCGGAGAACTCTCATTAGATGGCAGTTTGCGACCTGTGCGAGGTGCACTGCCGATTAGCCTGGCTGCGCAAAAAGCAGGAAAAAAGGGCATCATCCTGCCAAAAGCGAATGCCGGAGAAGCTGCCATTTCACCGGATGTTAATGTTTATCCGGTTTCAACTTTGACTGAGGCAGTTGAATTGCTTAACGACATTAAACAAGGATCTCCGTTCAAAGTAAATATTGAAGAAATGTTTTCACAAAGCCGAAACTATTACTTCGATTTTACTGATGTCAAAGGACAAGAACATGTAAAAAGAGCATTAGAGGTTGCTGCAGCAGGAGGACATAATATTATTATGGTTGGCCCCCCCGGTTCCGGCAAAACAATGTTGGCAAAACGCTTCCCGTCTATCTTGCCGGACATGACTCTTGCGGAGGCGCTTGAAACAACAAAGATCCATTCAGTCGCCGGCATACTTCCGTCAAACACCGCTCTTGTGGGAACCAGACCCTACCGCTCACCACACCACACAATTAGCGACGCCGGGCTTATTGGTGGTGGCCATATTCCAAAACCGGGAGAAGTGAGTCTTGCAAACCACGGCGTCCTGTTTTTGGATGAATTGGCTGAATTTAAAAAAAACGTACTGGAAGTAATGCGACAACCCCTCGAAGATGGTTGTGTCACCATTTCACGCGCCACTGTTTCGCTAACTTACCCTGCGGAATTTATGCTTGCCGCAGCTATGAACCCCTGTCCGTGCGGCTACTATGCTGACCCAAATCACGATTGTAGTTGTACTCCGCCGCAAATCCAAAAATATATGGCAAGAGTATCCGGCCCGTTGTTGGATAGAATTGATATTCATATTGAAGTGCCCGCAG
>JAJDAG010000161.1 GCA_029262005.1 Candidatus Zhuqueibacterota bacterium
ACAGTTTTAAAAATGGGTTAATTGCATTATATTAAGTTCGCAATTGACCAAAACCACAAACTGGAGCACGTAATGCCCTATAAGCAATTAACCCATGAGCAAAGATACACAATTTACAGTTTAAAGAAAAAAGGATTTTCAAAATCATCTATTGCCAGTGTAATTGACGTTCATCGTTCAACAGTTTATCGTGAACTCACTCGCAATACAGGTCAACGCGGCTATCGCTTCAAGCAGGCACAAAAGTTGACAAAAGATCGGCGGCTTAACAGGCCGGAAGATGTTGACGTCGATACAGCAGATGTTGTAGTAAAATCTCCAAGAAGCATTTTTTGCCACATCTCCGCGTAAGACCTGGAATTAACTCCTCCTGTAGAGGTGCCGGTAAGGCCGGTCTTACCACAATCTTCACCATCAGGGCAATCTCCTGTATGACTTTGTCCCAGAAACGGTGGCACCAAGTCTGTTACATAGGTGCCACCATAAAGTGTTTGTCCGGGCAACGAAATAGGTCCGTTGTGGTTAACCTGCTTTGAAAGTTCTCCTGCGGACCATTGAACCGCATCACCGATTAATTTCAACCCACAAATCAGCCAAGCCATCCAACCAGGACGCCCCGCTCGTCAATGGTGGCGCGCACGCTGCCAAACTTGCCCCGGCTTGTTATTGGCCGGGGTGGTCTTTGAGAAAATAGACCGTGCGCATCGGCTGATACCACTCGATTTCCAGGTAAGGTTGCTTAAACAGAGACATGGCGTTTTTGAGAAAGAACGGACTTTTGGCAAGATAAGGCGTTGCGGAGAAAAAGTAAAGCCGGGCTTCGGTGAGGTGGAGCCGGGCTTTGTTTGTTGCTTCGGGTTGTGTTAAAATGCGGTGCAACTTCCTAACTTCTTGGTTACGGCTGGGATTGTAAATCCCCGCCAAGTTTATCCTGGGCGAATGCTTCGGTTGGGAGAAGTACTTTGAAAATGTTCCGAATCCGGCGGGTTGCCTTGACAGCCTGCTTTGCTTCTTCAAGCGTGGATTCTTCCCCAGGATACCTGAACTGCACTGAATATGGGTTGAGTAACTCGAATAATTCTCGATGAACTTCCAAGCCTGGCGCTGACCCGAGCGAAAGTTCCAACAAAAGCATCAAGTCATGCGATTTTGGAAAATGGAGGCGATGGTAGATTAGATGGGCTTTAAGATATTTTTCAGCAGCTTGCTGACAATGGAAGCAAACCAAGTCCGGGAGGGGTTCATTTCTGCGACGTGACAGGGCAACGGCTCCCTTAAAATCAGCTTCTCCCTTGCGTACCCATTCCGTAACTTCATCAGCGGCGCTCATATGCAATAACGCCTTTGTGCAAAATTTCAGTTAAAAATGGCTCAACTCTGCTGGCGGCATGTCGTATTTCGGCAGGAGTCCGCACCACAATATCTATGGGAGCCGGCCTTGGGGTTAACAAGCGTGAAATGTGACGAATTCTCTCTGCCCCCACAAGGGAAGTGTCCCAGATCACAAGCAAGTCGATATCGCTGTCTTCATTGGTTTTCCCATAAGCCTGCGACCCAAATAAAATTACTTTTTCGGGAGAGATGCCAGCTACGATTTTGTCAACGATATCCTGTAAGAGTCGCTTTTCCATATCAATAATGTATCAATGTCACTCACAAAAAGAAATATTTTTTTTGAATAGCCACAAATTATCTTGAGCACCAAACCGTATTGCTTCACAAACTTTAGTGTTTTTTAATCAGTTTTAAGGAGAGAGTCATCTAAACAACTAGGTCACCGATTAATTTCAACCCACCTCCAATAAAATCAGCCAAGCCATCCAACCAGGACGCCCCGGTCGTCAATGGTGGCGCGCACGCTACCCAAGTGGTCTTTGAGAAAATAGGCCGTGCGCATCGGCTGATACCACTCGATTTCCAGGTAAGGCTGGTCAAACAAGCTCGACGCTTTTGAGAAAGAGCGGGCTTTTGGCAAGATAAGGAGTTGGAAATAAAAAGTAAAGCCCGGGCTCTGTGAAAGAACCGGGCTTGATTAGGTCGGTAGCATTTTGGTGCGGTACGACCGCACCCTACAAACTACAAACTATTGGAACACAAAAGTCAGATTTCTAAAACTTTGATTGTCTCTAAAGAAACAAAACTCTAATCCCAAACTATCACTGCGTCTTTAACCTGTTTGAATCTTTGCTCGCTGGACAAAATAGAAATGTCGAGATATTTAGCTGTGGCCAGAATCAACCTGTCATGTAATTCGTGAAAATCAATGTGGTTAGCAGTTTGAACGATTTCCTTTGTTAAATCCACAATTGTATAATTTGAGGCTCCGTCAATAATTTTAATGGTCTCGTTCAGTGAAATATTAATTCGTTTCTTTTCGGATAGATACATTATTTCCATCAAGCTGACCACTGAGATAGCGGCAGAATCGATATTATTTTCTATGTTCGCCAATACTTTTTTGGCTTCTTTGCCGAGTTTACCAAGTGATGAAAAATGTCGAATAACAGTAACAGAGTCCAATAAATAGAGCACGCTTTAAATCTCCTTATTGCTAATTTCGTCTGTTAATTCTTTTCGAACATCACTTAATATCTCCTCCAAATTCTCAATCTTCTCAAATCCTTTTCCTCTCCAGGTGCCCTTAAGTTTTACTGGCCGGACTTTTCCGGATGAGTTTACGGCCAGGGAATCAACAAAGATTTTGACCTTTTGCAATTGCTCTTTGGGTAGAAGAGTTATGCGTTTTTGGATTTGTAGTTTTAAGAAATTCTGTGCATGCATTAGAAACTCCAATTTGTTATTGACAATTAAGGTAACACTTTTGTCCTTCAAATTCAAGAATCATTAATTCCCAACGTGTCTGAAGTTAGAAATTGCCCAATCTCCGCATCATAATACCTGGCGCCAAAATAATCCCAGTTCAGGCCAAAGTCATCATCGTGCTCTTTGCCGGTGAATTTGTTGGGCAGATTAGCTTGGGCGCTCATGCTGCGGCCGGGTAAAATCATGCCCCAGGGGTCGTAGTCATCGTAGGCAACCACTTGGCCGGCGTCATCTACGGTTGCTCTTGTGCTGCCCAAGTGGTCTTTGAGAAAATAGACCGTGCGCATCGGCTGGTACCACTCGACTTCCAGATAGGGCTGGTCAAACAGAGATGGGGCGCTTTTGAGAAAAACGGGCTTTTGGCAAGGTAAGGAGTTGGTGAGAAAAAGTAAAGCCCGGCTCTGAGAAGGAGCCGAGCTTTTTTTGTGTTTTAAGGCAGAGGAGCGCTGGGTTCAAAAAACGAACCCAGCCTACTGGACTTGAATTCACTCCGGTATCAGAAAGTTAATACTCCTGTAAGTCGGAGCAAACTCAGGATGACCAAAAAACATGCTGCAAATGCAGTGCTACCAACTATCATTTTCCTCCAATCCGGTAAATCTTTCCAATGTTGAAAATCTCCTATGTAACTAAGGGCGAAAAACAGGATTAGAATAGTTGATCCATAGAAACTGTCGATTCCAAGAGCTTCGAAGATGTCACCTAGATATTCGGAAAACTTGTCTTTTAATGAGCCCATATGTACCTTGTCAGTGTTTGATAACCTTGATTCCAGAACCTATTTGTAGCAACTCTGCCAGCAACGCCGGTAGCAACCTTGCCGCCTGTGGCATTGAAGACCGCTTTCTGAGTTTTGCCTGCTATTGTTTTTGTTGAGCCGTTAAAAAACATAGCCTTGGTTGCTGTGGCTCCAATAGATATGATGTCAGAGATTGTCCCTATTGACGATGAAAAAGCTATCGTCTTCAAACCGACTCCCGTTATCGCTGGATTTTGGAAAGCTAATCCCAGCCCTGTGACGGCGATACCACCGACAACGCCTCCTCCGCTTGCATCAGAAATATTGTCTGCAATAGTTTCCGTCGTTTCGATAGCACCTTCAACGGCTTCTGCTGTTGCTTCCGTTATTCCTTCTCCTGTTTCTTTTATCAGTTTAGTTGTGGACTCTGGCGTATTTTGTACAACTTCGGCAATTTTTGTAATCAATGTATTTAGAACACGCAAGGGCTTCAGAAATTCAATAACACCATCCGGTGTATCTTTTTCTGACTTGTCATCACCAGCCATACCAGTTGGGTCAGTATATCGCAGCGGGTTGTTGAAAGGATAACTGTAAGGACTCACGCTCGAAAAGCGGTCGGCCAGTGGGTCAATTGTTGGAAACCGCCCAATCACCGCATCATAATACCTGGCGCCAAAATAATCCCAGTTCAAGCCAAAATCATCATCATGCTCATTGCCGGTAAATTTGTTGGGCAAATTGGCTTGAGCGCTCATGCTGCGGCCCGGCAAAATCATGCCCCACGGGTCGTAGTCATCGTAAGCCACTACCTGGCCAGCATCGTCAATTGTGGCGCGCACAGAGCCCAAATGGTCTTTGAGAAAATAGACCGTGTGCATGGGCTGGTACCACTCGATTTCCAGGTACGGCTGGTCGTAACGTTTTTGAGAAAGAACGAACTTTTTTCAAGATAAGGAGTTGCGGGAAAAAAGTAAAGCCCGGCTTCGGGGAAAAAGCCGGGCTCGTTTATCATTGGTTACGCGCAGGACGAGACATCCTGCGCAAGCTGGACATCTACCGATTCAATTAAATTCGCTTGCCTTCCTGCATTACCTTTCCAAGAGGTTTATCAGCTTACACTACATAAACTGATAAACCAACCCAATCGCCAAAACTTCTTTGAGCTGCGTTTTGTCAGTCACATCCTTATCATACAAGACATCAACCGAAACGTTGACATTAAGATATTTGGTAACTTTCATGATCACCTGATTCTCAAGAAGAACATCGATCCGATTTACAGACTTCATATCACTGAAAACATTTAACTTGGAAACATAGGCCACATTTTCATGAATCTTCCATTTGAGATCTGTGACAGATGAAACGCCGGGTTCAATCCTGGTTTTTTCAATCTCCGGCGTGTCCGCATCGTCTGCATATTGCGGAAAGTCACTGGTCAGGGTCTCTTTAAGCGTGAAGCCCAATCTGGACTGAAAGTTATCATTTGGTTTGTAGCCAATACCGGCACTCTGGGTGAAATAACCCGGATCCATAAACTTTGAAACCTGGGTCTTTGTCTCTGCAGTATCATCAAACTTAAAGCCGGCGACGAACTGTGATTTGACTGTTGCCGCCACAAAAGGGTTCAGGAGTTTGCCCAGTTTTTTGGTAACCACAGTTTCAATATCAACAATATCAGAGGATTTTCGAGCTTCATTACCGCCCACTTTTGCAAATCCGAGTTCAAACTTGCCGGTGGTTGCCCAGTTCCATTTCTCGGCATCCATTTCAAACTTACTGTCAAATTTGAGTTGCCAGGCGAGCGAGTTATCTCCACCTTTTTCCCAGTTACTAAAACTGGCCTGGGTCAAATTGAGATTGCCAACCACATTTTTCTTCCAAATGGAAGTTGTATCGGCTTTCTGAGCAAAGCCTGCTTGTGTCAAAAGTAAAGAAATTATGACTGCAATAGATTTATTCATTGGTCCGCCTTTCTAAATACGATAGTTGAATGATTCAACCGGATTTAATTGCCGGTTTGGTTATAAACATGCACATCCTGCTGCGGGAACGGTATTGAAATCGACTCCTCATCAAAAGTCAGTTTCACTTTTTCCTGCATATCGAAATAAATACCCCAGTAGTCGGACGATTTGCTCCAGACACGCACGGCAAAGTTAACCGAACTATCTGCCAGTTCAGAGACAACCACCTGTGGCGCCGGCTCCGCAAAAATGCGTTCATCAGCAGCGATCAGTTTGTTAAGCACACTTTTTGCCTTGGTAATATCGTCAGAATAACCAATGCCAAACGTCATGTCGACTCTGCGGCGGTTCTGGGTTGAATAATTTGTGATGATTCCGTTCGATATGGCGCCGTTGGGAATGATGACCGTTTTGTTATCCGGCGTCGTCAACACAGTGTTAAACACTTGAATCTCCTTAACAGAGCCCGATACGTCCTGCGCCTGAATAAAATCGCCCAGTTTGTAAGGCTTGAACATCAAAACCAAAACACCCCCGGCAAAATTTGCCAGGCTGCCTTGCAGCGCCAAACCAACCGCCAGGCCTGCTGCACCGAGAATGGCGACAAACGAAGTTGTCGCGATACCAATCATTGAGGCAACACTGATTAGCAGCAATACCTTTAGCAGTACCGCGACCATACTACCAAAAAACCTTTGCAGTGAAACGTCAATCCCGGTGCGCGTCATCCCCTTTTCAAGCACACGCGTAATAAACCTGATGATCCACAAACCAATTATAAAAGTAACAACCGCTAACAGCAACTTAGGTACGTACGTAATCGCTAAATTCAGTCCGACTTGGGCCAACGTTCCGAATTCCATAATTTCTAACCTTTCATCTTGAGTTTACACACTTGTTCCATTGGCAAAACACCAGGCTCCACCAATGGAATGCATTTGTTTGTCGAGACAATTGAATACTAAAAAAACCAAATAAAAACTGCAAATGCAACTGGTTAATTCAGGCTACTGCTGTCGTCTTATTCCGACAACTCGCGCTTCGCCACTCGTGCCTGGATAATAGAAATAAACATCAACAAATTTGTCCGGCTTCTGACTTTTTCGTTGTGTTTGAATTCTGATTTGAAATATTTTTTCTTCCTCATTTTTGAACGCGTTTTTTGCCAAACAGTCATCGAGAAAACCTTGACCATTCTGAGACAGGACAATCCGCGGTTTATCAACCACAAGACGTGTTTGTAAAGCCTTCTTCGCGTGCAAAACAGTGCAGACGTACTTCGAGTCCAACGCACGCTCGAAACCGGCATCAACTGCGAGGTCATTGAAGGCCAAAGTCAATCGCTTATCTTCTGTTTCAAAGCGAAATTTGTCTATGGGATTCATGCGTGCAAACCAGTAGCGCCCAACTTTGTCACGCCGCTCCATGAGCGTTTTAACCAGGTAGGCTTCCGCCTGCGGATCCGACATCTTTGCCTCGCTGACAATGGCCCGAATATCATCATCTGAAAATGCCATAACAATTTTCGCGCCCCAATAAGCGTCGCGATAAGTGGCATATTCGAAAGCGGGATTAGCGTAGGTGGGATACCATTCTCCCGGATTAAATATTTTCGACTCGTAGTAGCCAATTGCAGGGAATTCGGGATCGAGATGACCCGTTTCAAACTCCCATGGTTTAACCCGAAAACCCAGCGTAAGCCACTGCCAACCAATTGTACGAGGATCGATCAGATACTCGTTGCCATATTTGGGTGCGTGCGGAATAATGTTGTTACTCCCCAGGGTTGACCCCATATCAATCAGATAGTGTTTAATGTATTTGTTCCCGGATATTTTATCATTCGTGTAAACAGCCAATGTGTTTGCGGCCCTTCTGTCCTCATCGCTCAGCCAGGAACTGATGCTGCGCAACCCGCGCAGTTCACGCCGATGCTGGTGCTCGACGCGGTCATTGGCATCGTCTTTCCGGCGGCCAATATAATTCCAGACGCCAACCGGTTTTCCATCGACATATTTGCTGGCCAATGCCCTGATTTTTCCATCTGCACGTCGCGGCAAAGCATCGACAATAGAAGCTAAATCTTCGGCGGTCATTGGCCGTTTTACGCCACCCTCAATCACTTTTGCCGTCGCCCCGATTTTTAAAATACCCGGATCGAAATAGTTGACTGTGTTTTGCGGCACAAAGTAACCGCTGGCGTACAAGATTTTCGTTGAGATGACTTCTGCGGAGGAGCCCATTTCCTGAAAGGAAGGCGCATCAAATTTTATGATGTAGGTCTCGCCCTTCGCGTCGTTGATGGTAAATCCGGTGGTGCCACCCTCAAACTTGCCGCGCGTGATCGTCCATGGTCCAGTCTGGTCCGGCCCGTCAGTGATGTTTGGGCCAATCTTAAGCGCCTCCAGGCTCATGGGATTGTGAAAATGGCGATTGGTGTACCAGCTAGAATTGGGCGTTTCGTCCAGCGCATTCACGTTCTCAGCCGGCTTGCCCTTGACGATTTTCAGTCCTTTGCCAATTTTTCGGGCAGACCAGTTCAAATCGAGAACTTTTTCGATTTGGTAGAAAAAAGTCATGTCCGCAATATCCCATATTTGGTTCTCCTCTATTTCTTTCGGTCCGGGAATATTAGCATTATCCGGATCAAATGTTTTAACCGGGGCAAGCGTGAATCTGGGACCGCCACAAGAAAGCAGCAGACTACAAAACAGAAAAGCAATTGGTCGTTGCAATCGACACATAGTCAATTATTCCAATGTTGGTGGAAACGTTGTTTAGATAAACCTGGCCTTAATAATGACTTCCAGGAAGCATGTTTTTCATTTGTCACAAGCGCTAAAAATTAGGGGAAAGTCTAAGCAATGCCCGCCACTGCTCACTACTGCGTGCCACCTCAACCCGCATCAAAAAACCGCGACCAGACAGAAAACGGAGGCCAGTGCCAATGGCCGTGTGAAAATTGCTAAGCGTGATCTCACTGAAGTCATCGTAAACCTGACCCTGATCAACGAAAATGACCGCATCCCACAAATCCCACACAGGGTAGTGATATTCAAAATTAAACAACAACCTGCCACGACCATGAAAACGATTTTGACCAAAGCCGCGCAAGTCATCGGCGTGGCCCAGAAAACCCAATTCATAAATGGGAATCTGTTTAGCACCAATACGAGCATTTTTTTCAAACAACCCACGAACGGCCAGTCGCCGATTTTTAGCAAATATCGGCAAAGAAAAATGCTGGTTCATTTCTACTGTAAAGCGGTTGTACTCGAAGCGGTTTCCTCTTACTTCCATATTATAGGTATATGAAAGTCTGAGGAACGGGCCGGATAGCACACGTGGCCAACCGCTTTTATTGTTGAATGTTACTGAGCCGCCAAGAGAAAACAATTTAGCGCTGCCAAAACCCGGCGTATTTACAGGAATCAGTTTCGCTCCCTCATCATCTCCAAAGTCAATATTTACCCGGCGGAAACTCGAAACAACGCCAAAGCCAATTTTTTTGGAAAGCATGTAACCGAAATTAGCCAGCGCCCCAAACTCATCGGTTGCGTAACTGCTCTTATATTCTGTTAGTGACTGGTCGGAGCTACTGGATGAATCCAAACCGCCGCCAGTCTCTTCCAAAGGACGAACATAAAAGTTTTCGCGAGAGTCTTTAAAATAGTTTCCAGTCAAATCAAAGTAGAATGAACTGCCGAACAGAGAAGGGTTTTGATAACCCACGTCAACTGAATGATTTTTGAGTGAACTAAAAAGAAAGCGTGCGCTTATTTTCCTGCCGTTGCTTTCGCCAATATATGCCAATGCGCCTGCAGCAAAACCAGTGCTGCCGCCCACGCGAATCCGTGGAATTATTTTTATTAAAGGATCCCTGTCCTTTGGAAAGAGAAAATCAGCCACCTTTTGCGGTATCTCGTTTTGCTCAGCCCAAATAACGGTTGCGCCAAGGGGGGTCCAAACCAGACGCCAGATCTTTGCGGGTAAAGAAAACATGTGGGCCAATGGACTCTTTTTCGAACGATAAGGAATCGTGTTCGGGTTTGGAAACTTTGAACTATCTGGAGTGGCGTTACGCAATTCCCCTTCTTCAGCCGCAACCGGCAGGTTGCTACCGTTTTGCACAGACGCGGCTGACGGCCCGGCAACTGCGCTTGTTTCAGGAAGAATTACTGTGGAAAAGCACAAAGATAAAACAAAAACAATTAACCTGCACTCAGCACTATTTATCATCCAGATCTCCGTAAGTCGTATAGCAAAGGTTCTTTAGAAAGTTGTGGGTGTTACCGTCGCATTTTTCGTGGATAACTTCACATTTCTTTGGCCAATAGCATAAGCTAGGAAGAGCCAACCCAAACACAAAACCATATTTATCATGGCAAATTGAGACAGCTCCAGTGCGAGCCAACCAGTGCCAACATACACGACCAATGAAGAAAGTACGTCACCCGTGCGCACGAAAAAAGAATCAATCGCAACCTTGGCTTTATATTTTTCCTCACGCGTTGTTGGCAAAAACAGAATATGCCGAACCGTGTTGTTGAGCGAGTAGTCGGTGGCATTTTCACATATTTTCGGCCAGCGCACAATATTCAAAACAGGAAAAAGCGCGATAAGGAAGTAACCTCCCAAAGCGATAGCCGGCAACATCATAATCGCAAAACGAATCCCCAAATACTTGATGATTCTTGAAACGAGAAAGAGTTGCAGGAGCAGCCCGGCAAACCCAACAATGGTATAGAAGTCAGCGTAGAACTTTGCAATGTACTCACTCCCTGAAAAACCTGCGCCGCCTGCCGCAGTCAATTGTGCGACCCGTTCGGTAACACCGCGGCCAAGAATGTACTCACCTGTCGTGTTCACCCAATTGGTAAACAACAACAAAAACGCGATCATGAGCAGATACTTGTTTCGAAAAATCACTTTGAAGGCGTCGCCTTTTTCTATCTTTTCTTCAGTCTTAGCCGCTTTTATTATCGCAACTTCCCGAGCCTTTTCCCGCTCGCGTGAATCGACAAAATTCGTAATAATCAAACTTAGTGCAAGAATTCCAGCGGACACCAGAAGCAGTTCATAGATACCAATCACATCGATGAGGCGTCCGGCAATCAATGGACCTAAAACACCCCCTGCCGATGCGCCAAAGGCCACGATCACAAACAAGCGCTTACCTTCCTCCGGAGTATAAATATCATTTGCAAATGACCAGAATTGGGCAATGATCATCAAACTGAAGATGCCAACCCAAAGAAAAAATATCACGCCGAGAAAAGGAATGCCAATACGTGCCAGCAAATAAAACAGCACAAAACAAGCGATGAAAAAAAGAGTGACATAGTTGATTAATTGTTTACGTGGGAACCGGGCAACCAACATTGAATAAAGCGGCACAGCCCCCATTAGCAGCAAACCCTGGCCAGTAGCAGAATAACTCTTCAGCTCGGCACCGCCACCAGCAAGAATCAACGGTTCACGCACCACTTTAGCGATGAGATAGGCTGCCAGGATTAGAAATACATTCAAAGTCAAAAGGATTGCAGTCAGGCCTTCCCCGCTTTTGACTTCCGTAAAGAGGTTTAACAACCTCTCAATCCTACTTTTTGGTTTTAGTTCCGCCATTAAGTCCCCATCATTTATTGTTTTTCCCGTGTCAGATCTATATTTGCAATCCGGTCAATGTCAACAACCTTGAAACGCAGCAGGTTCTTCCAGAAAACGACCACAAATATAAGACGTTTTGTTGCATTAGTCAAGTAAACAAACCATGCGGGTGTTAGCCTTATTTTTGAACTGGTGTATTATAATTTGTACAGTGTGCAGTGGTGATACATGCGAAATGCAATTTGGGGTGGCACCGCCAGGCACCGCCTGTAAAGATGCAACGGCGATCTATGGCATGGAAATTGATAAATCAACAGAATCACATCTACCTAGCAAATATCAAGACTGAGAAATGCAACAAGACACCAAAGCAATAGCAAATGGTTTCATTAGCCAGGCGTTGGAATCTGAGCTCAATTTGGACGTAATCAAGCTACAGAAGCTGATTTATTATGCACATGGCTGGCATCTTGCCATCACCAAAATGCCGTTGATACGCGAACCAATTCAAGCTCACAAATTCGGAATTGTAATTCCATCGATTTATCTTGCCTCACGCCAATACGGTCTTGCAAAGTTAGAGAGCTTATACCAGGAATTCAAAATAGAGAGTGGTCACTGGATAAAACCAATGCCGGCCCATCTTTCACTTGCCGCAAAGCTGATCAATAAGCTGGGTATGCTTTACGGGCAAACTTCTACTATTGAACTAATCAACCTGACGCAAAGACAAGAGGCGCCGTGGGCCCAGTGCCGAGCGAAAAAAAGCAGGATGATCGACGATGCGCTCATGACACAGTTCTTCGCATCGGTTGCGAACATCGACACAAAAGAGCCTGGACAATCATTTTTCAACATTAACATCGATGATGTTCGGGTAGATTGCACCGCTCTGGACAACACGCCCAGCCCGGGCGCACTCGAAGAACTGTCGCACTACGAAAAATCTGCTCGCGATTTTGAACATGATGGGCCTGCCAGAACATGGAAAAAAGTGATCAAACACCGTGTTGGCTGGGATCATCAGCGTAATTGCGGGAATTTAAGCGTTCTGCTGGAAGACAAGGTGGAATACAAGCTACAAGTCCGCTCACCCAGAGAATTGCGAACAATAATAAACATGTTCAAAAATGAAAACCACGTATTATACGATCTCTTATCAGGGGCCCTGGCCAGTGAATGGAAATTCATTTAGTGAGCGACCATAGATAACACCATTGAGTAAAAAACCGCACCTACACATAAACAACGACAGTTTTCAAGCAACAAAGATTCATAATGGTAGTTTTCAAGCAACGACCCAATAATCAACACTAAAAACAGCTATAAGCAGGAAACACCAATGCGTTCAGAAACTTACAATCCAGTAGACATGATACTTCAGGCATATGAGCTTGACACAACCAGAATGCCGCTTGTAAATAGTCATGAGTTACAAACCCAACCGCCTGATGTCTGCATTAAGCTGCCTGAAACCAATTGGTCCAGTCTGGACTGGAAGCAAACAGGAAAACCGTACCGCATACAAAGTGTTGCGGCAGAACGTGTGCTCTGGGAAAAAAAGAAAGGCCGCAAAATGCCTGAACTGATGCAGTGGAAACGTTACAACACCAACCTGCATGAACTGCTCAACAGCCAGCCCGCATCAAGACGAATGGAGGTGCGAAAAAGCCTGCTTGCAAATCTTAAAAAATTCCGACTCGACCAAGCTGATGAAGCCGTTCAAAATGCTATTAAACTGAAAATTTGGAACTACTTGCACCGCAAAGAGGATGCGCTTTGGGATCCGCGTGGGAAGCGTACTTTTTTCTCAGGGCTTAAAGTAAAAAAGCCAAGGATCCTGCTTCTAGGGGCTGCTGATGGTTATGACGCCATGGTCATGCTTTCCATGTATGGCGGCCAGGCCCAGTTGGTTGACTACGACGACTTTTGCAAAACAGATCGGTTTGGAAAATTCCCTGATGCCTACCCATTTTTATCACGCGCCCCGCAAACGCAACATTGGCATGTCCATAATAAGAAGGACTTTGACATTGAATATGTCGTTAAAGATATTCATAAGCTCAATTATGGAAAAGAATTTGATATCGTCATGAGTGCAGGCCTCATAGAACATTATCCGGATAAATACAAACCGCTTGTGTTTCACCTCCACCGCCAATTTCTCAAACCTGACGGTTACGCCATTCTCACGGCCTCACGCAATTATGCCAAACTTAGAACCTTTTACCATTTGATGAACGACAGGCTGAATTTTACTTACAGGGAATTAATGACCGCCCCGCAATTGGGCTTACTAACCCACCAGAACGGTTTCAGGATCATGCGATGCGGCTACGTTAAAGCTCATAATATTGTGATTGCAAAGGAATGGTAAAACAATCTGTCAGAATTGTAAAATTCCGCTTGCGTTTATAAAATAAATTTACTAATATTTTTCTTCCTGACGGTGGGCGTAGCTCAATGGTAGAGCCCCAGATTGTGGATCTGGTCGTTGGGGGTTCAAGTCCCCTCGCTCACCCCAAATATTTATGGATGTCCCCTTCGTCTAGTGGTTAGGACTCAGGATTTTCATTCCTGCAACAGGGGTTCGACTCCCCTAGGGGACGCCAGGTTTATCCTTGTAAAGGCCGGTACTTGACCATGACTGTGGACTTGCCGGCCTCTTCTTTATTTCCCCTGACGATCCCACAAATCAATCCTTGTTACAAAAGTTTTTTGAGACATTCAACACGCCACAAGCAATACTTCTCATTTTTTTTTCATCAACATGGCCGCACCCAAAACAGCAGGCTCACCCGGTTTCATTTTGGACTGTAAAATGCATACCCGACCTTTATGTGCAGGCAAGAGATTTCCTATACAATATCGACGTGTCGGCTCCAAAAGAAGTTCTCCGGCATTGGCAACGCCACCCATAATGACAAACGCTTCAGGGTCACAAAAAGCAACGACATCCGCCAACTTCCGGCCAAGAACCTTGCCGGTCTGTTCCAGCACATCAAGGGCGAGTTGGTCCCCGGCAAGAGCAGCATCTGAAATCGCCTTGGCCGTCATTTCAGCAAAACTGACCTTTGTTAACTCACTCTTATAAAACTTGCGTCCCATGAGCACCAATGCTGTTCTCCTGATACCGTTGGCCGACACATAAGTCTCAAGGCAACCAGTTTTGCCACAACCGCAATCGCGGCCACCAGCAACAACCATCGTATGCCCCAATTCGCCGGCCAGTCCATGCGCGCCGTTTAATATTTCACCATGAATGACAATACCACTTCCGAGACCAGTTCCAAGGGTGATAACAACAAAATTTCGCATACCCTTGGCAGCACCAAATTCCATCTCTCCCAACGCTGCTGCATTCGCATCATTAATAACGCGAATGGGAACTGTGACTCTTTCTCCCAAAAGCTCAACAAGGTTAACCGTTCCCCAGCCGAGATTTACCGGGCATTCAATTGTTCCGTGAAAATTATTGGCATTCGGGGCAGCAATACCCACTCCTTTGCAAACATACCTCTCCTCCAGATGCCCGACCCCTTCGTGAATAACATTGCCAAGCCGATTAACAAATTGCGATGCTACTTCCTGCGCACTGGTCGAAAATGAGGTGCAATGCACCATTTTTCCGCTTATATCAACAAAACCAACTTCTGTATTGGTTCCCCCAATATCAACGCCTATAAACAGTTCTGTTTTTCCCATTATGGCTCCAATCAAAGAATTATCTTATAATCACTAAAAAGGTCTTTAATCACCAGAGCTGCGGCCCCCTGCAACTCAGGTCTCAACGGCAAAGAAGTCGGAAAAATCGTCACATCTTTTTGCTTTCCAAACAGTGTTCGCTGGTGAACAACTTCAATCATTTTTTGATGGATTATATGCCAGACTTGCGTAATTTTACCTCCAATTATAATGGCTTCCGGATCAATGGCCTTGATTACATTTGCGATACCAAGCCCCAAAAACCGGCCGGTTTCAGCAAACACTTCTCGCGACACTTCATCTCCGGCCAAAGCACTGTCAACAACATCCTGAATGGATATTTGCCTGCTTGCCGCTTCATTAAGGTGTTTTAGATTTGCATAACGCGCGATGGTTGCCCGGTCAGAAGCATATTCTTCCCAACAGCCACGATTGCCGCACGAACATAAATTCCCGCCATCAAATAAAGTAATATGCCCGAATTCGCCGGACGCATGATAGTGCCCTGTAAGCAATTTACCTTCAACAACGATTCCAGCGCCGATACCACGACCGATTGAAAGAAAAACGAAATTGGAATAAGTACGCCCGTGCTTGCCAAACCACAACTCCGCCAGCGCTGATGCCTTTGAATCATTATCAACATGAATAACACAGTCCGAACCACACCTTTCATGCAAAACTTTACCAATATCGAAACCTTCCCAGCCTAAGTTGGGTGCAATGGTCACTTTTGCACTGCCGGGTTCAACAATTCCAGCAACACTGACGCCGATACCTTCCAGATGCTCAACACGCAACCGGTCACTAAGTCTGGAAAGTTCAGTAACGCAATTTGCGACAAACCGCTCAGGCTCGTCACACTTTGTCGCAATGGAAATAGTGTCTCTAAAGGAACCATCAATGTCCGCAATACCTAATATTGTCCTGGCCGAATCGATATTCACTGCGCCCACAAAATGTTTACCCAGTTTCAGGCGTAGACTTATCGGATTGCGCCCAACATTCCCATGTCGACTCTCTTCCTCGTAGATAAGCTCATCTGCGACCAAGGCGGCAACAATGCTTGAAACAGTGCTCTTGTTAAGACCAGTCAATTTCGCAATCTGCACGCGTGAAACCGGCTCCATATCACGTATAATATTAAGGATAACCGAACGATTAACGTTACGCACCACCCTGGCATTACCGCTGATAATTTTATGACTGCCTAATTTCATAGATTTCGATAAGCAAAAAACGATTAATAGTTGGTTGCTTTAACCAACTTATTAAAACAGTACTTATATCCTCCATAATTATCAACAAATTTTTACTGTATTTTTTACACCCTTCTCACAAAACGCACGACTAATACGACCATTTTGCATGCATCCTGATTCATTAATACCGGCATGTATTCCTGAGCAAAGCATTTTGAGATCAACGAGCTTTATTCTTGCATTTTTTAAAATTTCTATTAGATTTATTTGAGTTAGCATAACTGGTAATTACAAACATTTGTTTTGCAGATATTGTATCCCCGAGAGAACGGGCTGCTAGCAAAAAGTGACAGGGCGGCAACTCGATTACGCCAATCGATTGAATGCCCTTTTTCAATTGTGTGCGCAGACATACATCAATATTTCTGCAAACAAATCTTCTGAATGCTATAAATAATGGTTTTAATAATTAAAACTCTAAGGGGTTAACATGCGTGTTTTGTTAATCGGACCGCCAGGTTCAGGGAAAGGTACACAGGCCGCTCGAATTAAAGACAAGGTGGGAATCCCGCATATCTCTTCAGGTGACATGCTTCGAGAGGCCGTGGCGAAAGACACACCGCTAGGCCAAAAGGCCCATGATTACATGTCGCAGGGAAGGCTCGTACCCGATGATCTTGTCATTGAAATTATTCTGGTCAGAATCTCTCAACCAGACGCCAGTACGGGTTTTCTTCTCGACGGATTTCCGCGCACGCCGCCTCAAGCTGCTGCACTGAAAAAGGCTCTCACACCGCACGGTTTCAACATTGACCACGTCATAAAAATTGAAGTACCGGACAGTGTGATTATTGGCAGAACGACCGGACGGAGAATCGACCCGGTTACGAACAAAATTTACCACAGTGAATTTAACCCACCCCCACCTGAGATTGCGGCACGGGTCATTCAGCGCGAAGATGATGAAGAGGTTACATTGAGAAAACGGCTGGCCAAATACCACAAAGACACGCAACAGGTGACTGACTATTATGAGCAGCGGGGGTTGCTGCATATCGTGAACGGTGTAGGCAAACTCGAAGAAGTGCAGCAGCGAATTTTTAGCGTAATAGGTCTCTCCTAGTACAAAAAAAGGCAACGCTCCTCCGAAAGCGTTGCCTTACATACAAATCAAAAAAGGTACTTTCTAGCGAAACATGGCCTTTATGCTTCCCCAAGTCTGCCGCACACTCGAAATGGTTGGGCTGACAGATATAATTTTGGAATAGGAACTGGTTCCATCTTCATCAACGATTTTCAGGCGGTAGTAGAAAGTTCGTGCTGAGGATTTAAACACCGACTTGTCTTCGAATATATACGCTTTCTTTTCCTGTTGATCTGTAATAGCCTGCACGAAATCTAGTTTCTTGAAATCTCCGGTACTGCTCTCCAGGCTACGCTCAACCTCAAAACCTTTTAAATTAATTTCGTTTTGACTGGTCCACTTCAACGTTACTATATTAAAACCGGATTGCGCGTGAAAATCCACAATAATCGTCCCCGCAAACGCTGTGACAATAAAGCACGAAACTGCTATTAATATAAAAACAGGTTTTATTCTAAACATTCTCAAGAACACCTTTATTATTTCAGACATAAATATCATTGATTATCTTCACAAAGTCAAGTCTTTTATTCGACAAGTATGGGACAAAAATTGAATCACTCACAAAAACAAACCCATAAAGGATATAGTTCCGGGCCCGATAATACTATCAAAAGCAGAGATAATTGTATCATTGGTTCAGCCAACAGTTAATGCCCCGGAGTTTTATCCATGGCCCAGATCAACATTAAGGACCTTGAAAGCCTCAACATCAGGCAACTTTCAGGCATAACCCTGAAGGAACAAATTACGAATATGCTGGCAAGTTCCTCACAATGCAAGGCAATTCTGGAATGCATAAACCAAGATACGGGGGAATATCGAATTGTACTGCAGGGCATAATCGATCACTCGAACAACTAACCTTCCCCCAACCGCAAACACGCATCACAGTTCAAATTCCGGCAGTACAGCTTATTGAGGTGCAGCAGCCCTTGTTGCTGACTGGCAAATTTTGTCTGAAATCCTGCACCACGCGAGCCCCCTAACTGCCTGCACATGGTTTTAGTGATTACATTGCCTGAAAGTTTGGTCTGTCTGCGGTAAAGTTCAATGGCCGTGTTTTTAAACTGACCGGCGCTTGAATCATCGCCATAAAGATAAAAGGCCGGAAGAAGAATGTTCACAATAATATCGCGAGCGCGCTCCCTGCCAATCAGCAGTGGCTCCTGTTTGCCGGTAGTCTCGGCCCCGGTCTTTTCAATCCGGTACCGATTTTTCCAGAAGCCATCGGCTTTTTGTGTTAGGCTTTGCTCTAATTCAGAAGAAAGTTTTTTCAAATCATTGATATTGCCGTTGACGACTCGCAACAAGGCTTCCAGTAAACCATGTTTGTAAACCCGCATCATTAAACGCACAAACCCAGCCAATCGCCGTGTTGGAAAATTTTGTGGCCTGAGTCGAAAAAATTGCCACTCCTGCATTTTCATGGGCTTAATTTCAAGACGCCGGGAAATGCCGTCCCAAAGATCGAGAATGGGGGTTACATAACGAAGTGACTGGGCATCCATTTCTTCCCTGCCTCGATGCGTTACCGGCAGCAAACCGGCCGCGCCAAACAAAAGCGCCGTGCAGCGCATTTCAGCCATATCCTCTTTCACCCACTGCATTTCAGAGCTGAGCATATCAAAAGTTACCAACTCAGCCAGCTTGTGGAAAGGTTTTTGATTTTTCGAATACCCCAAAGCTTCCAAAATCTTTTTGTATGTGACCTGATTCCACGAATCCAGCAGAAGTTGCTCCTGAAGTTGTGCCACCTTGTCCAGAAATCTGAGTTCGCCGGCAGCATCGACTACAGCAATCATTTTCTCCACCGAGCTCTCACTTAAAGGACACTGTTCGACAAGCCGGATCTCGGTTTCGACATTGCCTGACATTTTTTTTTGCAATTTCCAGGCAGTGACTGTTTCCTGGTCAAGCGTTACTTGCACCTGCTCAACAAACACACCATCCTCTCTCTGAATGCATTCGGGTCCGGATTTGTATGCAGAGACAACATGCAGAACAACTTCATTGTAAGCGGGGTCCGTATGGTGTTTGTGATCGATCCAGCCGGAAGTCCCCAAATGCACTTCAACATCGCCTTCGAGCAACGTTTCATTAATTTTGATGACCGCGCCTTTGAAATCCGGGCCGGCATCGTAATTAAGTGTGCCGGCGTAGAGAATCTCTACAGATTTGCCGGTAAAGGTGGTTAAAGGTGCGGTGAACAGTTTCCGACTTTTCCACAAATCCTGCAGGATCAATTCCTGGTCGTGAATTTTAAGGTCCATGATAATTTCCGACATGAAAGATGAAGTAGATTGAAAATGTGGAAAACAATTTATGACACTTAAATAAGGAACAATTAACCTGATTAATTCACAACACCCTTGTCATTCAGGAGGAATCTTGTTGATTTACTGTAGTTTACCAAGCTAACAAGACGCCTCCTGAGTGACAAGCCGGTGCATGACGTTTGACCTTAAATTGTGAATTAATCAGGTTAACAAAAAAACTACATTCGGACAAAACTTTGAGCCGACCCTCCCACAAACACGGGAACCTTCAAAATCGAGAGCAGAAAAAAATAAAATAGCGGGAAATATTAAAAAAACGTCAGTTCGACGTAACGTGTGACTGTATAAACCCTCAGGATTCGGTCGGGACCGTCCCCAAAAATCCAAAAGAAGGCGTCATTTCGAACACCGGTTTTTTCGGCGGAGAAATCTGAAGTGAGCAATTTTATTACCGCAAAAACAAATGTTTGGCATCGATTCTCATCTATCCGCACAGATTTCTCACACACGAC
>JAJDAG010000162.1 GCA_029262005.1 Candidatus Zhuqueibacterota bacterium
CAGAGCGGGCTCTGTAATGCCCATTTCTTCCTGAAAAGTACTCTTATCTTCATCAGGCAGTTGGGCAATTTCCATTTCGAGATTGGCCGAGAGGCAGAGCAAAATTTTATTTTTGCCGGCAGCCAGTTTTTCATATTCGCTAACTAATTCCTGTTCGCGGTCAATTTCATCTTCGCCTATATTGAGTACCAGCAGAATCGGCTTTGCCGTAATAAACTGAAAGCCGCGCAGCATTTTTTCTTCTTCTTCAGAAAAGTCGAGTTCCCGCAAAGGTGTCTCAGACTCCAGGGCGGAGAAACAACGCTGAAGCAGTTCCAGTTCCCGCACCTTGCCGGCATCTTTTGTCTTTTTGATTTCTTTGGTGACTTTTTGGATGCGGTTATCAAGAACAGTCAGATCAGAGAAAAGGAATTCATCTTCTATGATAGCCAGATCACGTTTTGGATCGATGCTACCCTCGCTGTGCGGCACCATGTCGTTTTCAAATTTGCGCAATACAAGGAGCAGGGTATCGACGTTGCGGATATTGCCAAGAAATTGTTCTTGAAAACCTTTGCGTTGAGTCGAACCTTTGGACAACCCGCTGACATCAACATACTCAATAGTTGCCTGTACTTTTTTGGCAACCGGAAAAATTTCGTGAAGTCTGTCCAGACGTGCGTCGGGTACTTTTACGGTGCCGATGTGGGCATCTTTTTTCTTAAACGCTGCGGTGTCCGCATCGCTGGTCACCGTATTGGTGAGAGCATTAAAAAGTGTTGTTTTCCCGCACTGCTCAATACCAATAATTCCAATTTTCATAAATTTGTCCGGTCGCTACTTTTCTTCGATGTCAATACGGTTGATTTGGTCGCCGATGGCGATGCTTTGAACGACTTCAAAACCCTTAACAACCTTGCCGAAAACAGAGTATTCACCGTCCAGAAATGGGGTGGGTTTCAGCGTAATATAGAATTGGCTGCCACTCGATTTTTTTTCCGGATTAACCTGATCAGGGCGTCGCGCCATGGCCACAACACCTTGCTCGTGCTGTAAACCGATTTCAGCCGGAACCAAATAGCCCGGGCCGCCACTCCCTGCTCCGAGCGGGTCACCACCTTGAACTACAAAGTCTGGAACGACCCTGTGGAAAGTCAGGCCGTCATAAAAGCCTTGTTGTGAGAGAAATACAAAGTTGTTTGTGTGCAGCGGCGCGTAAAATGGATCGAGCTCCAGCACAATATCACCTTTGTTGGTGTGAATGGTGGCGCCATATTTTTTTTGCGAGTCAATAACCATGGCAGGCTCGTTCTTATAGTATTCCATACGGTCGCTAGCCGCAACGTTTGCCAATGGACGTACGGGCATATTGGGTTGCGTTGTTTCCGGCATCTCCACCTCCTCAACATTTGTTTTATTTTCGCCTTGCTGTTCGGATTCCGTGTCAGCGCTTTTGCATCCAAAGTAACATGCCAGAGCGATTGTCATAATAGGAACTAAAGTTCTTGAACTCATGAATCTTCCCTTCCTTAAGTTACGGAAAAATAGCAGGCGAAATATATTAAAGCAATTAGCGAGATTCAAGCACTATTTTACTTGCAAAATGGGTGTGTGCAAGTTATATTTGAACTCTACTTTGTTATTGATAGTTTTTGATTTCGCAAAAAGAAACTGTTTCGACCTAACCAAAACCTGAAATTGGAGGGAAATATGACGTTTGTCTCGGACCTTGAACCGAAAGAATTGTGGCGGCATTTTGATGAAATTCTTACCATACCGCGTGGCTCTAAAAACGAAAAGCAAATGGGTGAGTACGTAATAGGTGTTGCAAAAAAAAATGGGTTGACTTACAAACAGGATGACGAGGGCAACATTGTGGTGACCAAGCCTGGCAAATCCGGGCATGAAAATGCAGCAGTCACGATTTTGCAATCTCATCTGGACATGGTGAATGACAAAAATGCAGATGTTGAGCATGATTTTAGCACGGACCCGATCAAGCCCAGGCGTGAAGGTGATTATCTTTATGCAACCGGGACGACTCTGGGTTCCGACAACGGCATTGGTGTGGCTGCAGCACTGGCACTCATGGACAGTGATTCTGTGCAGCATGGGCCGCTTGAACTTCTTTTCACCACCGATGAAGAAACCGGCCTCACCGGCGCTGGCAGTTTGCAAAGTGATTTTCTTCAAGGCCGGCAATTGATAAATATGGACACGGAAGAAGAAGGCTCGCTTTATGTTGGTTGTGCAGGCGGTGCAGGCGTGAATATCAACGTTAAGCTGGCGTTTAGCGATGTCAAATCAGGCGATGTCGCTATTGCAGTAAAATTGCAAGGTCTAAACGGCGGCCATTCCGGAGTTGATGTTCATTTGCAGCGTGGCAATGCAATCCGGCTGCTGACACGTGTGCTCGTTTCAGTCAATGAGAATATCAGTTTCAGTCTGGCAAGTCTAACCGGGGGCAACATGCACAATGCCATTCCGCGTGAGGCATTTGCAACAATCCTGGTTTCTGACTCGGAAAGGCCTGCCTTCGAAAAAGCAATGCACGACCAGGTGGCTGGTATTCTTGCAGAGTTTAAGCCTGTTGATCCAAATATTAAACTGGTTTTAACACAAATTGACGCCGACAAAGTGATGACGCCGGCTGTCGGCAGTACTGTTTTGAATTTATTGAATGCATTGCCGCATGGTGTCATGGCCATGAGTTATGATATTCCTGAGCTAGTGGAAACAAGCTCCAACCTGGCAATCGTAAAAATTGAAAACGACAATATGCTTATTCATATAAGCAACCGCAGTTCGGTTGACACTGCAATTCAGGCCATTCAGGAACGTGTAATGAGTATGGGCAGACTCGCAGGTGCTGAAGTGGAAGAGCTTGAGGGTTATCCTGGTTGGAAGCCCAATCTCGATTCACATATTCTTAAGGTTGCCGAGAAGGCACATGGCGAAATTTTGGGCAAAGAGCCGAGCGTAAAAGCCATTCACGCCGGCTTGGAATGCGGTATTATTGGTGAAAAATTCCCTGGAATGGATATGGTTTCACTGGGCCCTCAAATAGAGTTTCCGCATTCACCGGATGAACGCATTCGAGTTGGCTCCGTTGCTGATTTTTACAAATTACTCACCGGCGTGCTTGAGCGACTGGCTTGAGTTAAACTTTTCGGTTGATTTGTGCCTGCTACAATTGATTGTGGGCTAGTGCATATCGAGGTTTTGATAATGGGGTGCAAGGCTTTGGTGTTTCGTTGTGAGTAACGGCGCCAACGATTTGCATCCCATTTTTTGCCCGGTGCCGACCTGGCTTCTTTCTGGTTTGCGTATTACGCTGTTTGCTCCGCGCTGAAGTAATATGTTGCGAATCGCATAAAATAATACTTGCTTTATTTAAAGCTTGTTTCATATATTACTCGCACTTATCCTTAAACAAGTAGTGGTTGACACTCTCCTGTTCCTGGAACGAGGGTAACTCCTGCTTCGAAACTGTTTCTGCTGCTTGTTCACTGCCCCTTATGCTACTGCACCCTTGGTTACTCCAGCGACGTCTAAAAGTCGTACGTTGCTTTATTTAAAGCAAGGAGCTTATGATGCAAGGCCGTATTATCATGGGGCCTCGCTGCCATCGTTTTGTTCAACGAGGCCTTCTGTTTTTTATCTTCGCATGCCTGCAGATTGCCTGTGCGGGTAAGCAACAATATTTTTCCCACAAAGATCCACTTTCAAGAATCACAGAATATAGTATAGAGCAATTGATGGACCTTGAGTTCACCGGTATGCTGAAGAAAAACGGCAGCGTGTTTGATACACCGGCTGCGGTATTTACACTGGATAGTGAGCAGCTCACACGTTCCGGCGCAATGACGATTCCTGACGCTCTGCGAAATATTCCGGGCCTGCAGGTTGCTCAACATAACGCGCACAGTTGGTCTGTGACCGCGCGCGGTTTTGATGGCATCAATCAGGGTATGGGCGGCCAATTTGCCAACAAATTTTTGGTGTTGCAAGATGGGCGCAGTCTTTACACGCCATTGTTTTCGGGTGTCTCCTGGGAAGCCCAGGATGTACTTCTTGAGGATTTGGCCAGAATCGAGGTTGTTCGCGGACCAGGTGCTTCACTCTGGGGGGCGAATGCCGTCAATGGTATTATTAACATTATTTCAAAAGATGCACGGGATACACAAGGTGCGAAAGTTACGTTTGGCATGGGCACTGAGAACCGCAGTTTCACGCATTTTCGCTACGGTGGTATGCTAGGGGGAACGACCTACTATCGTCTCTACGGAAAGTGGCTTGCGGTGGACCCACTTGTAGATGCCTCCGGTCATTCAGCAAACGATAATTGGCATACTTTGCGTGTTGGGTTCAGGTCGGAGACCTATTTCGCCAGTTCAACACTCATGTTCACCGGCGAGAAATATGACGTCAATATGGACGTTATGAACTTGAATGTACTTTCCGTAGAACCTCCTTATCAGCGCAATGCCATTTCTGAGGACAGTATGAGCGGGGCACACCTGCTTGGCAATTTGACGCATCACACCTCTGATTCATCAGAGTTTTCATTACAAATTTACTTTGACCGCGCGCGACAAAAATCCCTGGGGTTGTCTGGTCGGATAGATACTTATGATCTGGATTTTCACCATCGGAGCCACCCTTTCAGGCGGCACGAAATCATATGGGGGGGTGGCTATCGGTTTATAAATGATAATTTTTTGACAAGTGCCCTGTTCAGCCTTGATCCATCGGGGCGAAAAGTAGATTTATGGAGTGCGTTTGTTCAAGACGGGTATGCGATCAAGCCGGCTGTGCTTACGCTGACGATGGGCTCAAAGTTTGAACATAATGACTACACAGGCATCGAAATCCAACCCAGCCTGCGATTACTCTGGACGCCCGACTATACTAGTAGAGCATGGTTGGCCGCATCGCGTGCGGTCAGAACGCCATCGCGAAGTGAAAAGGATGGAAATATTCTAACGAGGTTTTTGACGGTTGACCGCGATAGTGTGCCTGTTTTTATTAGAGAGGAGGGCACTCACTCATTCAGCTCGGAGCATTTATTTGCACTGGAAGCAGGATATAGAAAACGCCAGGCAGGTATGACATGGGACGTCACAGCTTATTATCATTTCTACAAGAATTTGCGGGCCGATTCTCTCGTATTTGGCTTTCCAAAATCTTTGCCGGGTGTGGATGCGCGCTACCAGACCAAACATATCTTGAATGGAGCGGAAGGTTGGGCACGGGGTGTTGAGCTGTCAAATCAGTGGCGAATAAGTCCGCGCTTTGAGTTGCGCACTGCGTATTCATTTTTTGATGCGAAACTCAAAATTAGTGAAGTCGGTGATGTTTTTCAGCAGCAGAGCGGTCGTCACCCCAAACACCAGATGATCGTTTCCTCTCTTTTGGCGCCTGCTCGCGATTTTCAAACCGATCTGCGATTCAGATTTATTGATAATCAACCCCTCAGGGGGGTGCCGATGTACTTTACTCTGGATGCACATCTTTTTTGGCAGTTCCATTCAAGGGCCAGCCTAACTATCGTTGGCCAGAATCTCCTGCAACCCAGCCATGCGGAGACCAGCGATTTGTTTGTAAAAATGGTACCGGAAATTAGGACCCGTACAGCGGTCAGTAATATCCAACGCAGTGTTTTGAGCAAGATCGAATTTCAATTCTGATTGCTTTAATCTTCACAGTCGGTGAGGATGATAGATGTATCTTAATAGAATTATTCAGGTATTCAAGGACGCGATACTGGTGGCCATTTTGGTTAGCTCAGTCTTTGGGCAGGGAAGCGTTTCCGACCTTCCTTTTTCTGAATATGAAATTAAAGCAGGGTTTCTTTATAATTTTTGTCTCTTTGTCGATTGGCCGGCTGAAGCATTTGCGGCAGATTCGACAATTTTGCGCATTGGAATTTTGGGAACAGATAGGTTCAAGACCAAGCTTAAGCGGGTTGTAGCAGGAAAGACAATTCGAAATAAGAAGCTGGTCGTTTCGACCTATAGAAGCATTGATGAGGTGCACAATTGTCATGTCCTGTTCATCAGCCGGTCAGAGACAAAGCGGCTGCGGTATATTCTAGGCAAAATTGGCACAGCAAGCATTTTGACTATTGGTGAGTCGCATAATTTTGTTGAGTCCGGCGGGATGATTGAGCTTTTTAACAAAAACAGGAAAGTCAGGTTTAACATTAATCAAATTGCAGCCAGGCAAGCCGGGCTGCGTATCAGTGCCCGACTGTTAAATTTGGCTGAGAATCTAAAACTGAGCTATACAAATGGCAAATGAAAAGTCTGTACCTCGAAAGCAGGAGTCCATCAGACGGCGTCTGACTTTGTTGATAACCTGTATATGTCTGCTGGCTCTTGTGCTCCTGTCGGGTTTTTTGATAATTCATGATCATATTTCCTTTAAAAATAATATGGTTAAGAATTATGAAACGTTTGCGAAAATTATTGCAGAGAATTCTACAGCAGCGCTTAAATTTGAGGATAAGCTGGTAGCCCAATCCGTGTTGAGCACACTTATTACCGATCCGCATATTACCCAGGGTGTTATTTACGATGCAAAAGGAAATAAATTCGCCGGTTTCCATAATCCGAATTTTACTGAAATAGTTACTTTATCCCCGCTCTTTGGTAACGATCACCGGTTTGGTGACAATCGATTGGATTTGGCAACAGGCATCAATCTGGATGGCGCGCGGATCGGCAGGCTTCATATTCAAGCTGATCTTGATGAACTCAACAGCAGAACTAAGAACCTCCTGAGTGTTGCAATTGGTAGCCTTATTATATTGTTCGTTGTCGTTACACTATTAACTGAATTTTCGCTAAGACGTATCATCGCTCCAATATCCAGTCTTGCCGGAACAGCCAGACGCGTTTCGAAAAAAAGAGATTATTCCTTACGAGCTATTAAATACACCAATGATGAGGTCGGGGAGCTTACGCAGTGTTTTAACGAGATGCTTTCAACCATTCAGGCAAGCGATAGTGCGCTGCAGAACGCCCACAGTAAAGTTGAAAAACAAGCAGAAGAGTTAACTCTTGAGTTGCAAAATCGGGATGTGATGGAAAAGGAATTGCACAAAAGTGAAGAAAAATTTCGCGACCTTTTCAATAATGCTCCGGATATTTATATTATTTTGGACCCTGAAAGCCGGATTGTTGATGTCAATCAGCGCGGCCTGAAAAGGCTTGGGTACACGTCAAAAGAGCTAGTTGGTTGCTTGATTACTGACATTATGCATCAAGAAGACATGGTAGAAGCGCAAAAGGTGATGCGTAAGGTGGTTGCAGGTCGTCCACCCAAAAATATGGAAGCACGTTTAATAAGTAAAAACGGGAATATTCGCTGGGTAATCAAAGAATTTTCCCTATTGAAAGATGAGCAAGAACAAATATTGAATATTCGCGTCATTTGCCGTGATATTACTGCTCGCAAACGGCTGCAGGAAGAGCTTGGTCGCGCGCATCGCTTGGAAACAGCTGGGCGAATTGCCGGGCAGATCGCGCACGACTTTAATAATCTGTTAGGCCCACTCGCGGCCTACCCCGCCATGATTCGCGATGACTTGCCTAAAGGGCATGCCGTTGTTGAAATGGTCGATGAAATAGAAGAAGCCGCTGAGAAAATAGCAGATATTAACCAACAGTTACTTTCGCTTGGACGGCGAGGGCACTATTCTGTTGAGCCGCTTGATTTGAACACGCTGCTTAATGGCGTTATGATGAAATTGAACAAGCAGGGCGACTCAAAAAATGTCATTAAAAAGCAGTTTTCGCATGATCTGTTTAAGGTGACTGGTGGAGCAGCCCAATTGAGCAGAGCGCTCTCCAATTTAATTAACAACGCAGTTGAATCTATGCATGGTTCCGGTGGCAAATTAACCGTTTCTACGCAAAATATTTATCTTGACAAACCTCTAAATGGTTATAAATCCATCACGCCGGGAGAGTATGTCAAGCTTGAAATTGCAGATTCAGGTTGTGGCATTCCTAATGAGATTATAAATAAAATATTTGATCCTTTTTTTACGACAAAAACCATGGACAAAATGCGGGGCTCCGGCCTTGGTTTGAGCGTTGTGCATGGCGTGATTGAAGATCATGGGGGTTATGTGACCGTAAGCAGTAAAATTAACAAAGGCACTGTCTTTACAATTTACTTCCCTGTGGCGCGGGATGTCCAGCCAGCGGGTTCTCAGCTCCCGGGTGAGCTGCGGGGTGGTGATGAATCAATTCTCATTGTCGATGACGATTCCACTCAGCGCAAAGTAACTACCCAACTACTCAAACGGTTGGGATATAAAATTGATTCCGTTGCCAGCGGTGAACTGGCAGTTGAGTATGTTAAAATCAACAAGCCGGATTTATTGGTTCTCGATATGGTAATGGACGGAATCGACGGCGCCGAAACCTACAGACGTGTGCTAAAAGAACGACCCGGCCAAAAAGCCATTATTTTATCCGGATATGCTATGTCCAGACTTGTTAAGCTGGCTTTGAATCTTGGGGCAGGCATGTTTATTTCCAAGCCAATTTCTCTTGATACGCTGGCTCACGCCGTGCGCACTGAGCTCGATAAACCAGACCACAAACCGCCCTCCGACAGCCGCGTTCGAATGGGTCGCCTGGGCCACGCTAATCTTTTCAGGAACAACAATTCAATTAAATAGGTTGACAAGTATAATGCAATTGGTTAATTTTCGTTAACTGGATGAAAAGTAACCATTTTACACGCCTGAATACTTATTAACTGCATCTCGCCTCTCCCTGCTGTTTAGGCTACATTTTCTTTTCTACGACTTTACAAAAAAGTTAATATTTATAGCAACTTAGTTAGTTTTTACCGGAGATTTTTGTTTCTTTGTTATTCTTTCGGTAATTGTGGAAATTATTCACCCTGCGGGCGATGGCATGGTCTTTGTCTAATTTGCCTGCACCATCGTATTGTTTTGGTTAATGTACACATGCCCCGACATACTTCTCTTATACATTAGCTATCCCATTTTGTGCGATTGGTTGTCGATTATTCACCTTTGGAATGTTGGTAAAAGCGATGTGCGCATCCTGCCAGCAAATAGCATCTCAACTAATCAGGGGGAGTACGCATGAATTGCCGCATTTGGTTCGCCTTAGTCTGCTCAATGCTCGGTCCATTGAGTGCAAGCTATGCGCAGCCTGTGGAAGTCAGTTTGCCTGTTGATGCCGCAGCCGACCCTGGCGCTTCTATCGCTATTCCGATTCTGGTCGATAATATCACGGGCAAGACCGTTTTAAACTATCAGGCAATTATCTCTTACGACAACCGCATCTTGCGAGCTACCGGCGCATCCAGCGCTGGAACATTGACGGAATCATTCAACACCCCTTTTGTGGAAATCAGAGCTGACGGCAGGATTTTCGTCGGTGCATCCGGGCTCAATCCACCGGCAGGGCAGGGCGTGTTTGTTTTCCTCCTTTTTGAAGTGCTTGGGCAGCCGGGAGACACATCGGCTTTGCGTTTTGACTGGTTTCAGTTCAACACGGGCATCCCTTCAACAAGTTTAACCGATGGCAAATTTACAGTCAACGTTCCTGCCAGGCCTCGTATTTCTATCAACCCAACACAGCATAATTTTGGCGAACAGTTTGTAAATGAGGCCACTGCTCAGGTATTTATGCTACTTAATTCCGGGGATGCTATTCTGAATGTTGAAAGCGTTATGCTTTCTGGATTGAACAGCAGTGATTTTGCCGTTCAGGGAATTGCGACACCGACTTCAATTCTACCAGGTCAAGAACTTGACTTTTCTGTTTTGTTCTCACCTGATTCTACTGGAAACAGGGAAGCACTTCTGAGCATTCTCAGCAATGATCCGGATGCTTCAATTCTGCAAGTACCGCTTGCAGGCACGGGCATTCCATTGCCCGTACCTGATATTGAGCTCAGCTCAAATGAGTTGGAGTTTGGGAGTGTGCCCCTTGATAGTTTTGCCATCCGGCCTTTCATAATCAAAAATGTAGGAGAGGCTGAGTTGACAGTCGAGTCCACCCGGTTGACCGGTACTTTTGCAGCAGATTTTGTAACGAAAGGAAAGAATGCACCATTTACGATTGCAGCGCAGGGGAGTCAAAATTTTTTAATAAGTTTTAGACCCTCAGCAGCCGGCGAGGAGCAGGTCACTCTGACAATTATCAGCGATGATCCTGATGAATCAATTGTCTCCGTTGAAATGCGGGGCACTGGTTTCCATCGTCGGCAGCCCGAATTAGAGATTACGCCGGCAAGTTTTGATTTTGGCACATTGGCTGTTGATTCAACTCGTTCGACCCAATTTGTGCTGCGCAATTTGGGAGATGCACCGCTTGTCCTTGATTCACTGCTGCTCAACGGGACAGGTTCTTCACATTTCCGTATCGATGATCTTGTTTTTCCTTTGGTCGTTGCGCCCGAAGAAAGTCTGATTCTGAGTATTGCTTTCGCTCCTTTTCTTGGAGGCAGGCATTCTGCCTCGCTAACTGTTTTCAGCAATGACCCGGCACAGCAGGAAATGAAAGTTGATGTGATTGGCACCGCTGTCGGCGCGCTTTCACTTAAAACGACCATATTGAAGCCGTCCGGCGGTGCGGTTATTTGTGGTGATAGCGTGGCCGTGGCACTCACATGGGAGGTTGAAAATGCAGTCTCTCCGGTTGTCATTTCCTGCGCTGTGAACGGTAAGACCGCGACCCGGCTAGATAGCACATTTGCATTGGTTTTGCCGGTTGTTCCGGGAAAAAATACGCTCGTTGCAAACTGTAGCGTGATAGATAGTTTGAAACGAACAGCGTCTTCGCTTGACTCAGTAACGGTTGTCAGACATGAAATCCCCACTTGCTTTGTTGAAATTGTCTCGCCGGATTCAAGCGCCGTTGTTCGTGATGACAGTGTTCTGGTTGTTGTTCAGCATCACCCGGGGGCTGAGGCCGCACCGCCACTTCAGCAAACTTGTAAAATCAATGGTATTGCTGCAGTGAAAATCGGGAATGACTTTCAAGCAATAGTCCCTTGCTTCCCAGGGGAAATGCTTATTTCAGCCACTTGTACAAGCATCGACAGTTGCGGCTTTGTTTCTGTCTGTTCGGACACCATTACAATTGAGTGCCGAGAAAAAGAAAGCATTGTTTTGCTCGGTATTGATGAGGACAGAGAGGCCATGGTGTATTTGACTATCAATGCGCCGCAACCTCAGTTGCTTGAGGCTGGAAAGGTGATCCACAATGGCAAAAAAGTCGGAAATATGGAAGCGATGGCGCTTAACCCATTTGCCAATTGTATTTATATCAGTTCCAATGAGAAAGGGGGGCGACTTTTTAAAGTGGATGTTGACAAAATACCACCCTTGCCATCCGACGACGACATTGTTGTTGAATTGGTTGGAAAAACTGGCTCAACCTTTATTGATGGCCTGGCTTTTCGTGAGGAAACAGCCGAGCTCCTTGGGGTTGATACGGGAACAGGACAATTGGTGAAGATTGATGAAAATACGGCCAAGGTGACAGATATTGGTCCGCTTGGTTTTAGTGATGTCGAAGGTCTTGCTTTCTCCAAAGGTGAGGCGCCTGTTTTGTATGGAATTGATAATGATTCACATAAATTGCTCACAATCGATCTTAAAACGGGTCATGGAACCGCAGTCGGCCCTAAAAAGGTTGGGTTTAAGAATGTGGAGAGTTTGGCTTTTTCAGAAAGCGGCCTTCTAATTGGTTTCAGTGATCATGGTAGAGATACATTTATTGAAATTGATCCAATGACCGGCATTGGTAAGAAGTTTAACAAAGTTAACGCAAATGGCTTTGATGTTGAGGGTTTATCCTTTCTGGAGATTAGCGTTGATCTGCTGAACGCAACGAGTGTTTCTACACTTCAGGCGGCTCTGCCCGAAGCCTATCGTTTGTTGCAGAACTACCCTAATCCGTTTAATCCTCAAACCAAAATCAGTTTCGAAATACCTGCTACGGCAGTCGTTTCAGTCCCGGTGAGTCTGAAGGTTTTTGATATCACCGGACGACTTGTCAGAACTTTGCTGAATGAAAGGTTATTCCCCGGAAAGCATGTTTACACATGGAATGGGCGAGACTCCAGGGGCTACCTTCTGGCTTCCGGTGTTTATATTTACACACTTTCTGCCGGACAGTTCACGCTTGCCAGGCGCATGCTGCTGGTCAAGTGATACTTTCCCGGAAAACCCGACACTCGGCAATTTGGGCAGCCTGTTTGTATAATCTTCAGTAAGCTACGCTACATTTTCACGTCAACGACTTGTGTCAAAACGGAGGACACGGAAATGGACGTTTTCAATGGTTGTGCACATCACCGTAACTTCACTCTGAGTACCATTTTTTCTTTTATCACCTTCCTTGCATTTGCCACGTCTTGCTGGCCTCAAAATCCCAATTCGGGCTTGACCGGTACCGGGCAAGTTCTCACTGTCAATTTGGTTTCACCCGCAGACAGCAGCCTGGTTATTGGGCAGAATCAATGCCAAACATTTGTGCAGGGACTTGTTACTCTGAGTCAGGTCGAGGCACCTGCGATCAGCGTGCTGTATGTCATTGATTTGTCAGGCAGCACCGGTGACCCAACCAATTTCCCGCCAATGGATGTGAATGGGGATGGTCTTGTTGACTCTGAAGATGACTTTAACGCAGATGGCTCACAGGGAGACATACTGGATGCTGAAATTTCTGCAACTTTGGCATTAAATGAAAGTCTTGGGGATTTGGCGCAGATTAAAGTTGGCGTATTGGGCTACGCGAGCCAGGCCGTTGCCGCAGACATCAGCCCGGCGGCTGTTGTGCAGTTGTTTTCCCAAAGCCCGCAGACTGATGCTGACGCAAACAATGTCCCGGATATCGAGGAAGTGCTACGTTCGCTGGATTCAGATCCGATGTTTGGCGGCTCTATTGGCAAATTTTCACCTGTGGATCAAGATGCGCTGGGGAACAGCACTAACTTTGAAGCACCTTTGCAGATTGCCTTGCTAATGCTAAGTGCGCGGCCGGAGAAGGAGCACAAAGTCGTTTTTTTCTTGTCTGATGGAGATAACAAGCGCGGTAGCGATATTTCTGACGAAATTCAGGCCGCAGCCGCAGCGGGAATTGTTATTAATACGTTGGGTATTTCAACTCAGGCAGATCCAAATGATCTGTCGGCTATTGCTGCGGGTACCGGCGGTGTTTTCATTCAAGTAAATGATCCGTCGGAATTGACTGCGGCAGTTGCTTCGATTCGGCCTGTGGGCATTGCAAATATGCAATTAAATGGCACCGATATCGAGGTCGGCCCAGTGGGTATCTTTTCTTCGAGGGTGGAACTGTCTGGTGGACATTCAAAAATACAGGCCACTGCATTTGCAGAAGACGGCACTGAAGTTTCCGCCGACATTACCGTGGTTTGCGCCGATACGAATCTTTCCTGTTCCATCAGGATTGTGACGCCTGTGCCGGGCACTTTGGTCTGCGGCGATACGGTTGAAGTAGTCGCTGTCACCGAAAGCATCGGCGGCATCCCACCGCTGGAGCGCACTTGTATAATTAACGGCCGCCCGGTATCTTCAGTTAATGATACGCTCAGAGCAGCCATTCCTCTTGTCTCTCAGGATTCGTTTTTGCTGGCGAGTTGCACCTACAAAGATGCTCTGGGAAACACCAACACTTGCTATGACACTGTTGCGGTAAGAAGGCCGGAAATCCCAACTTGTAAGGTCGAAATCGTTGCGCCGATCAATGGAAAGGATATCTGTGCCGACAGTGTCCGGGTTACTGCTCTGGTGCACGTTTCCGTGCAGCAGCCGGCAACGCTTCACTGTGAAATAAATGGACAACCAACCGCACTTGCTGCAGACAGTTCTTTAACGGCATTAGTGGATTTGACAGGTGTTTCGACAGTGATTTCGGCTCACTGTGTGGCTGAGAATATGTGTGGTATTCAAACCAGTTGCTCCGACTCTGTGACAATTTTTCAGCCGGCCCTGCCGAATTGTTCAGCCAATATTGTTTCCCCTGTACAAGGTGATGTCGTTTGCGGTGACAGTGTTACAGTTGTGACTGAATTTGATTCAACAGTGGTCGCAGATGGTGCCGCCGTTGTCTGTAAAGTCAACGGATTTTTAGCCACGGCAAGCGGCAGCAATTTCAGCATCAATGTGCCTGTGCCGGTGAATGGCGAATTGATCGCGGTTTGCACCATCACGGATAGCTGCGGCAGTCGCGCCGTATGCACTGACACGGTGCAGGTTTCACGCACGATACCCCCTTTCTGCAAAGTAAAAATCGTTGAACCGGCACCAGAATCAGGCGTTGTAAATTGCTCGGACAGCGTTCTCGTTCGAGCCGAATATACCATTTCCGGAGAAGCTGTCAACGAGATTGCTTGCTCTATAAACGGTCTGGCGGCAACTCGTTCAGACTCGGATTTTTTTGCTCGGGTACCACTTTCATCCGGTAATAACCGTTTGATTGCCACTTGCGCGGTCACAGATAGCTGTGGAAATAGAGCGGCGTGTAGTGACACTGTAAAAATTCGTTATGATGACCGGCCGCCTTATTGTGAATTTGAGTTTGAAAACGGCATTATTTCAGGGACGTTTTATGATCCGCACAGCGGCATCGCCAGCATTCAGGAAGTTGAAATTCGCAATGGCATGCTTTCTGTGGAGAATTTCCACCCTGGAGCAAAACGTGTTGACTTTCTTATCCAACCGCTAGATCCCAATAAACACCTTTTCTTTAGCATTGATGTTGCGGACATGTGCGGCAATGTCGCCAATTGTGACCCTGTATTTTTAAATTTAGCCACGGCAAGCGATGTCCGTGAGCGCGTATTTACTTTTTACGCCATTGACCGGTTTCTGCAAGTGGACAATTTTGGGCTGGACAAAATTTCCTTTCAGCTCAATGGCAATCAGTTTGAGTTGCTGGCAAACTCAGCACTGGCTGCAACCGGTTTCAATGCCTTTGAAATGCCGCAATACGGACGTTTGACTCTCGATCTGAAATCGTTCTTGAATGAAACCAATCAGATGCGTCTCCATTTTGACGGCCCCACCGGAGCGCATGCGCGGCTAATGCTGTCCGGACAAGCAGATTTTGTTGATATTGTTTTGGATTTACAGCCGTTGCCACAAGACTTTGAGCTTCGGCAAAACTACCCGAATCCATTTAATCCGAAAACTCAAATTCAATTTGCTATTCCGGCACATTTGCAAGAAGGCGTTATCACCAACCTCAGTGTTTTTAACCTGCTGGGAGCACGCGTGCGGGTCCTTGTCGATGCCCGGAAATCGCCGGGGCATTATACCGTTGAATGGGATGGGAAAAATGCAAAGGGTGAGATGGTTTCTACGGGAATTTATATTTTCAGGCTGGAGACACCTGATTTTGTCCGGACCAGGCGCATGTTATTTTTGAAGTGAGAAAATATGTGGAAGCAGGTGGCAGGATTCCGAATGTTTTAAACAATGGTGGCGCTAGCAAAGAATGAGGCCTAGGCGGCCCGCGCTTTTTTGTTGTAACCGTTGACTTGAATCTGAATCGCACCGAAGCGTCCGGCCACTACCATCGCACAAACCCTTGCACGGTCGTTGTACTTCCATCCTCAAAGCGAACCACAGCCTTGGTTTTAAAATAGCCGTAACTCCAAATTCGGATTTCAAAATTCCTGAAACGGTCCAGAGATCTTCTGTGCCGTTCCCTGAACGTTGGATGTAGTTCATATTCAGCAGATACGATTTTGTCTAAATCCGCCTCATCCTCGGCGACAAGAAATATACGAACATTCCTATGCAACCTGCCTCCATCTTTGAAGCGCTGCGCTTTGCTGCGAGGCACAACTTCAGACTTTATTTCCAATTTCATTCTTCATCCTCAAGCAATACCGGGTCATCCGGCTCAATCAGGGAATCCTCATCATCTGTAGGTGCGAACTGTGTCTTAAATTTTGAAAATTCATTGAGTTGTTTTTGCAGTTCCTTGCGGGTGATCTCAGCCACTTCCTGAGCTTCCTGAGTGCCACGGCTGCCGAAATAATAACCAATTACCGACGTTAGGCCGCCACCGAGAATTAAAAAGCCACTCTTTAATAGATCAACCCACGCTTTACTGTCGTCGCCTGTTTTGTAGGCGGCAACAATGCCAATGGCAATCAGCAGAACACCATAAATCCCAATGAGACTGTAGGCGATATACTTGGCCGTTCTCGCGGCGGAGCTTTCAGAAAAATTTGTTGGTTTCTCTATCATTGAGTTACCTGGCCGGGATTGTTACAATTCGGCGATCTCATTCTCCAAAATGAAGTACACAAGTAGTAATTATGCAACTCTATATCATTAAATCAAGAAAAATATTTCATACGCTTTGTTTAATGAACTGCAGAATCGCATCCGGTGCAATGGTTTACACATTTTTCAGCATCGCCATCACATAACCGAGATGCACACCTTCATGCATGTTATTAAAACGGACTGCATCGCCAATGTCGCCTAGTGTAATATCAAAGCTGGTTTCATATTTCGTGAAATGTTGAAATTTTCCTGCCTCATAATCTGTGGCAAAGTCATCGATAGACGATAAGAATTGACTCTTTATCGGCGCGAAATCAGGTTCTTCCTGCCAGTCGAGCGGGCTTGTGCCTTTGCGATACGCTTCCACAAGCGACGTATCGAAGCGCATGGGTAAGCCGGAAAGCGCATAACACAAGAGCTGCTGTGTAACCGCAACATGGCCCATGTGCCACATGACATTATTTTTGAAGCCGACCGGCACGACTCGCAACTGCTTTTGGTCCAACCTGTCCACAATTTTCAACAAAAGATGGCGTGTTTGTTTTAAGACTTGAATTTCCTTTTTCATAAGAACCCATTCTCCAGGGAGTTTATATTTCCTTAATAATCAATTTACCCGCTCTATGCAAAAAGTTGCCCCGCTTAAAGTTCAAAAATGCCGGACATAGCAAATGTAGATTTAGCCTGACTCACGCATTGAAAAATTTAACGCAGAGTTCGCTGAGACGCTGAGTTACGCAGAGAATAATTTAAGCAATTAATATTGTAAGAACTAGGTGTTTAGGTGAAAATCATACAATGGGCTCTTCGGTTTTCTCTGAGTTCTTCAAGAACTCTGCATTTAAAAATCTGTTTTCAAGTCAATAAATGATCAACGTGCCAAGTGTTATTAGATTAAGTTACAGTTTGCAAAATTATTATGAATAATCCAGGTTGGAATGCCAACAGCGATTAAACACTGGATTTCAATTCACCAAAACTCAGGGTATCCATTGGGCAAGCCGTCACACAAATACCGCAGCCAATACAGGAACTGGTCTCGTTGTCCAGTACCTGCTGCTTCATGGCATAGCTCATTACATCAATTCCTATCTGACAGTTGCGTGAACATTCGTAACAGCCAATACATTTATCATTGGCGACAATCTTGAACCGGCTCCACTTCAGCCGGGCAAAAAGCTTGGACTGCAAACCCATTAGGCTGGCAAGAGGACACCAGTAGCGGCACCAGACTTTGCCGCCCAGAAACGGGTAAAGCGTGACCGGCAAAATACCAACCAGCCAGACATCCGCATAAATTCGGTAAAGCGCAACGCTTAAATCCGCCGCGCCAAACCAGATGGCAAAGGTGTCTTTCACAAGTACAATCCCTGTAATTGCAGCGGCAAAAATGAGGACGACAATGTTCATCCATTCTAATTTCACGGCTGTTTTCCCTTTGGCGGCAAGATGGCGCCAGCGGTCGCCAAATGTTTCAGCCAGGCCGCCGCAACCGCAAATCCACGAACAGTAACGCTTACCATTAAATAAAACGAAAACCGGGATGAGTACAAATGTAAGAAAGACGCCCCAGACAACCCAAACCTGGTGCGGATCATAAAAAAATGTATAAAAGAATAGCGGCCAAGCATAAATAATACCATAACTGCGCCAGGCTTGTTCAGCAAATGCCGGATCGCCGGCAAGCCTTTCGCCCACCCACTGGAAATTCACCGCAGCCTGAAATAAATATTCCGGGATGAGGAAAAAGAAAATCCATTGGAAGCTGATAAGGCTGACAAACCGCCAAATTTGAAATCTGTCTTTACGTTCAAGCCCCCAGCGTTTAACCGCCTGTAAACCAAAAACCGTCATCAGCGCGGTATAAAGAACCGTATACCAAAATGACCACGGCCGGTCCCAAAACGACATCAGTTTGTAACCCCAATCTTTGTACGGCCAGAACTCTTCGCCCTTGCCGACCTTGACACCGTAAATAGTGTACCAGACAAAAAACGACAGACCGAGCCAGGCAAATCGATCGCCTTTGCGGCCAAAATGAATGAGACTTCCAAAGGAAAAAACGCTCAGGAGCGCACCGAGCCAATCGGGAGCTGCTGAAAGATTCATTCCAGGAAAGCCGGCGCTCCCGCCAAAACCACTCCCGACAATCGAAAGACCCAACATGCCTGCCAGAGTCAGAGCCACGGAACGCAAAATGCTCCCTTCCCACTCATTTTCCATCCGGATGCCCAGAGATTTAAGAAACTGTCGCGGCACATCGGCACCAATAAGCACAAATGCGTGGTCACAACGTATTTTTCTTTGCTCCTTTGTCTGCCCTGCAGCGATTGCAAGCATCGCATCTTCTTCGCCAAACTCAACAACGCTTGAGCTCAATACCGGTTCAATTTTTCCTTCAGCTATTCTTGCATTTAATTGCCGCTGGTTGTCCTTAAAAATCCGGCTAAATTCATCTTTGCGGTAAGAAAGATAAACCTTATTCTGCTCGGACAAAGTAATGGCAGCCTCAATGGCGCTGTTGCCGCCGCCCACCACAAGAATATGTTCATTTTTGTATTTTTTGGGAGAATAGAGGCGATGATAAATATGTGCAGCCTCTTCACCGGGCACGCCAAGTTTACGCGGGTTGCCACGCTGGCCGGTAGCCAGCACAATTCGCCTGGCACGGTATTCAGATTTGGAACTCTTGACATGAAAAATGCCATCGCGCTTGTGCAGGGATTCAAGGCCTTCTCCAACGCGCACATGAAGCTTGTTTTCTGCAATGATCTGATTCCAGCGTTTCACCAACGCTTCCTTTGAAGCGCCGTCCAGCCAGAGCTTGCCTTTTGGCGATTGGTTGTCCGGCTCAGCATAAACCCATTTCCCTTCAGGAAAATTTTCAATTGTGTTGGCTATTTGACTTTTTTCCAGAACCAAATATTTCATTTGGCGTTCCTGGGCCTGCAGCGCGGCATTGAGCCCGGCAGCGCCGGCACCAACAACAATAACATCAAACAAGTCTGCATCGCCGCCGGCAGTGGCACCCGCAAGCGAAGCAATGTGCTCGATGACATCGTGGCCTTGCGCCATGGCATATTTAATCACTGGTGCACCTGCCAGATCGCCAATTATATATAGATTCGCAATGTTACTCTCATTGTGTTTTTTGAGAAGTGGGCGCTCATTTTGACTGCTGCCGGAGTGGAGAATATCAACAATTCGCTGCTTCAAAATACTTCCAACAGATTGTCTTTCCAATATTACCTCCATTTAGACCTGGTGGTTTTCACCAAAAAGCCGCTAAAAATTAGAAATATTGTGGCGTCGCTTCTTGGGCCACGATCAAGAATTGAGACCTTCAACACGGAGCGATTCAGCTTCTATTGCAGGTGTCAGCACCGCACCGCACTCCGGGCAACCGGCAGCACTCGGATGATTGCTGCCACCACATTGCGGACAGGCAACCGGGGCTGCGGTGTTCGGAACTTTGCGCAAGCCTTTGGGAATATTATTTCGTTGTGCGCCACCGGGCCGGGTTAAAGTCCATAATAGTCCAACGACACTAAAAAGAAAGCCGGAAAAAAAATAGCGGGTTGCGGGCAAACCTTTTGAAACGGCCAAATAGCCACTTAAGCCACCCATCAGCAGTGCAAGCAGCAAGTACGCGCCGGCAACAAACCAGCCCGAAGTAATGCCGCCTTGGGCAATCCCGTTTGGCCGTTGCAACGACTCCTGAAATAAGGCGCCTCTGGGTTGAACCTTTGCAAAAAATTGCTCCTGATTGTTGAGAAAAGAATCCACCATTGCCTGCTTAAGCGGCACTCTGCGTCCACGCACCAACAGGGTCAGATCATTGGGGCCGAGTGGCATGTTACAAACCAGACAGCGCTCTCCAATTTCAGGCTGAAGACGCTGATACGTGCTTTCGCCACCGGCAATTTGCCCCTGCACAGCTCCGAAGCACAAAACATCAATCAGACAAACAAGCCAGAATTTTTTTAGCATTGTCATTTCAGTCTCCAGCGGGTCTTTTTCAACTAAATTCCCAAACACTAAATAAACTGATCAGGAGCACAATTTCATTCCAAAAAGATACAGCGTTAATTCGATTAATTCAACTGATCAATTTATTGTCATAATCTGAGATTATAAAATGCAATAACTGCTTCGGCGTGACCAGACGCTTTGGTTGCCAGCATTTTGCGGCAAAAGCTTGGATCTTATTAAAATCGCCCACGAGTCGATGTTTAGAGAACAGGGCTTGATTCTTGCGGACTCTTTAACATGGCAAACCAGAGCATGGTTCTCACAAGGAATAGGTGTTAACACAATGACAGGAATTGAATATTTATGCGGCATGGCATTACTGCTTTTAGGGCTCAATGTGGGATTTTATGAAGCCAGGAAAGGGCTAAAACTAAAAGAACTGCAAGAACTTATTAAGCCGGTAAAGGGAAAAGCAGGAAAATAGACCATTGCTTTCAATTGAAACGGTGGTCTAAGTTATTACACTAAATCGAAAAAAAAGGCCCCAAACCAATCGGCAGTGCAATAATTTTAATAAAGACAATCGTGCAACACTCAAAGTGAGCCGGCAATAACAATATTATGCTTTCTTGACCAACCCTATTATCCACAATAGAAGGACTGCACCGACCACAGCAGACACGATAGAGCCAAAAAGTCCATAGCTGTTAATACCCAATTCGCCAAAAACAAAACCTCCGATAAATGCCCCAACAACCCCAACAATTAAGTTGCCAACCAACCCAAAGCTTTTACCCTTCATAATTTGACCAGCCAACCAGCCTGCCACAAGCCCAACCACCAAAAATAAAAGTAGATTCATCGTTTCCTCCTTCAAAATAATTAGGCTTAGGGCCTGAAAACAATATAGAGCTAAAAATGCGTAAAATCAAGTGATTACGTGGCACTAATCGAGGCAATTCAGATAAAGTCCATATATTTGTGTAAAAAGGAATTTGTTTATTAAGACAAAAGAGCCAAATTCCCATCCTAAATAAATTTCACCACAAAACTATAAAGGATGAGAAATGGCTCAAAAGAAAGTAAGTTCGATAGATGCACAA
>JAJDAG010000163.1 GCA_029262005.1 Candidatus Zhuqueibacterota bacterium
TTGTGCATCTATCGAACTTACTTTCTTTTGAGCCATTTCTCATCCTTTATAGTTTTGTGGTGAAATTTATTTAGGATGGGAATTTGGCTCTTTTGTCTTAATAAACAAATTCCTTTTTACACAAATATATGGACTTTATCAAAAAAAAATGATACCATAATCTACATGGCCGTAACATTTCATGGAATTCTTTCCTAAAAACAAGTTAAACCTATGGCTCAAAAATTCAACATTCGGGTAACGGTTAACGATGTGGCGTTTGAAAAGGCCGTTGAACCCCGTCTGCTCCTGAGCGATTTCCTTCGGCACGAACTCGGATTAACCGGTACGCACGTTGGCTGCGAACACGGCGTTTGCGGCGCCTGCACGGTTCTTCTCAACGGTGAGGCAGTGCGTTCCTGCCTGATTTTTGCGGTGCAGGCGAACAAACAAGAAATCACGACGGTGGAGGGACTGGCGCCGGACGATGAAAATCTGCACCCGTTGCAGGAAGCCTTTCGCGAGGCACATGGTCTGCAATGCGGATTTTGCACACCCGGTTTTCTGATATCGCTCATTCCTTTTTTGGAGCAAAATCCCAATCCGACTGAGGCAGAGGTTCGGGAAGCGCTCTCGGGTAATTTATGCCGTTGCACGGGTTATCAGAACATTGTAAAAGCAGTCATGCTGGCATGTAAGTCAGGATAAGCAAGTGGCAGTCAACCGCCCATAAACAATGACTAGTCCAGGTGATCTAATCAGCAAAAAACAGGGTATTTTCTATGTCAACCCGCTACTTTGGTAAACCTCTCAAACGCAACGAAGACCCCCGCCTGCTGCGTGGTGAAGCGCTTTTCGTTGATGATGTCAATTTGCCCGGCATGCTGCACGCCGCGTTTCTGCGCAGCGATTACGCCCACGGCAAACTCATTTCAATTGATGTAGAAGCGGCACGAAAACGCGAAGGTGTGCTGGCAGTTTACACTGCTGAAGATCTCGGCGATTATTGGCAGCCCGGACCGCTTCTGGTGCCGCCTCCACCCATTGAAAATTTGGTCTTCAACCAAAAAACACAAGTGCCGCTTGCAAAAGAAAAGGTGAAGCACGTTGGCGAAACGATTGCCATGGTTGTTGCCACCAGCCGCTACATTGCCGAAGATGCCGTGGGCGATATTTATGCTGAAATTGAGCCGCTGGACGCAGTTGTCGACTTGGAAACAGCGCTTGAAAAAGAGGCCCCCCGCATTCACGATGAACTCGACTCCAACTTATCGGCGCATGTTACTCAAACAAAAGGGGAATATGACGCCATTCGCAGCAAAGCAGATGTACTCATAAAACGCCGATTTGTTTACGACCATGGCATTGCCGCTGCCATGGAAAATCGTGGCATTGTCGCCAATTGGGAGCGGAAAAATCAACATCTGAAAGTTTGGGATACGACCCAGGCACCCATTCCAATTCGTAATGGCCTGGCAGCCATGCTGGGTTTGTCCGAGTCGCAGGTGCAGGTCATTGCGCCATTTGTCGGTGGTGGTTTCGGCCCGAAAATTATGATGTTTTATCCGGAAGAAGTGCTGATTCCGTGGGCCTCCAAACAACTGGACCAGCCGGTAAAATGGATTGAAGATCGCCAGGAGAATTTTTTTGCAACCACGCATGAGCGCAGTCAAATTCATGACGCAGAAATCGCCCTGACAAAGGATGGCAAAATTCTCGGTGTGCACGATATTTTCCTGCACGATGCCGGCGCTTACGCACCTTACGGCCTCACCGTGCCCATCAACAGCCAGTGTACATTGCTCGGACCTTATGATGTGCCGCACTACTTCAGCGAATTTAAAGCCGTCTTCACCAATAAAACCATCGTAACCCCTTACCGTGGCGCCGGCCGGCAGCACGGTGTTTTTGTTATGGAACGCCTGCTCGATTTTGCAGCAAAAGAACTCGGAATGGATGTCGTTGAGATCCGCAGGAAAAACTATCTCAAGCCGGAGCAATTCCCACATGACCATAAAATCATTTACCAGGATTTTATGCCGCTGGTTTATGATAGCGGCAACTACGCACCCGCTCTTGACCGCGCTCTGGAAATGATCGAATATGAAAATTTTCGCAAGAAAGAACAACCGCGTTTGCGCAAAGAAGGCAAACGAATTGGACTCGGCATTGTTTCTTATGTGGAAGGTACCGGCATAGGGCCTTATGAAGGCGCTCGAGTGAAAGTGGATGCCAGCGGCAAAATTAATGTTGCCACCGGTGTTGGCACACAAGGCCAGGGGCACTTTACAGTTTTCGCTCAAGTGGTTGCAGAACAACTTGGGGTGGAGATTAAAGACATAAATGTGGTGACCGGCGATACCGGAGAATTCCACTGGGGAATCGGCACATTTGCCAGTCGCGGCGCTGTTGTGGCTGGTAACGCCATTCACGCAGCAGCCCGGAATGTGCGTAAAAAGGCGCTCAAACATGCAAGCGCTCACCTTGAAGTACCGGAGGAAACTCTGGAAATTTCAGGTGGCAAGGTCTTCGTAAAAAGCAATCCGCAAAAATCGGTGAGCCTGGGTGAGTTGGCGCAGATTTCCAATCCGCTGCGTGGGGCAGTTAAGCCCGGCACAGAGCCGGGGCTGGAGGCAACGGACTATTTCGGCCCGGAGCGCGGCGCCACAGCCAGCGGCGTGCATGCCATGATTCTTGAAGTCGACCCTGAAACCATGCTGGTTAAAATCAAAAAGTACGTGGTGGTGCACGATTGCGGCAAAGTGATCAACCCCATGATTCTTGAAGGACAAATTCAAGGCGGCGTGGCCCAGGGCATTGGCAATGCCTTTTACGAACAGTTAAATTATGACGAATCAGGGCAACTGACCAACGCTTCGTTTATGGATTATTTGCTGCCCACCGCCAATGATGTACCGAACATCGAAACCGACCATGTGGTAACACCGTCGCCACTGAATCCGCTTGGGGTTAAAGGCGCGGGCGAGGCCGGCGCGATTCCGGTTGGGCCATTATTCGCCCAGGCAATTGAAGACGCTCTGGTTGAGCACAATTTAGAAATACTGGAAATCCCGTTGAGTCCAAACCTCTTGTTTGAAATGATTGGCGCAGCCTGAGACCAACCGTAGGTAAAGAGGATGGACGATTGAAGGAATCATTTACAAGGCTGTGGACTGATGATACCTAACCTGAATAATTCACAGCACCCTTGTCGTTCAGGAGTATTTTTTTAATTTACAGTAGTTTACCAAGCGAACAAGACTCCTCCTGAGTGACAATCCGGTGCATGACGTTTGACCTTAAATTGTGAATTTATGAATTCAATAGGCTAATAACTCGATCCTGCCCGTTTTCAGAAAGCACTGACAAGCAAGTAACTGAAGGTCAAATCCAAAGCAAACAATATTTCACGGTTGCAGCTTGCAGGTATCATTGCCCATCCCTGCTCCAAATTGTTTGTATTGAAGCTGGAATGCACTTCTATGAAGTGGTTTTCAGGAAGTAATCTATTAACAAAGGTTGGAATTTGGTGCTCAAATCAAGCCATATTGCCGCCTCCAAACGCCCTGAATAGCACTAGTTTTTATGAAAAGGCCAGGAAAATCATGATTTTGCATTTCAATGCACACAATTAGGATGAGCATAATTCTTAAGATGCAAATGTGTAAAAACATATTTCGCCTGAATCTAATAGAGAACAAAAGAAATGAATGGCTATTATTGCCATTGTGTTTAATTGGAATGCGTGCTGGAGAGTATCTTGTTGATATGATGTTTGGGGATAAAAACGGAGCAATAACCCACCCAGCGGTAACATGGGCCTATATTGTAGTAGCATCTCTGTGTGTTTTACACGGAGTTGTTACTTTTAAAGGATGGAAGTGGGGGGGGCTTGTGCTTATTTCCACGCTATTAACCATCCTCATGCTGGAGCTCGGGATGGAAGTTCTGCTGCGGTATCCAATCGTCTTACGAGGCAAATCTAACTCGCTCTTACATCAATATTATAAACGTAGGGACAGAAACATTATCCAATGTATGCCAATATGTGGACGTTACGACCCAGACCTGTTTTATACTTTACGACCCGGACGATTTCGCTTCAAAAATCGTGAGTTTGATGTTGAATTTTATGTAAATTCACTTGGTGTCCGGGATGATGACGCGTCTGAAAAGGATCCCGAGGCCATTGTTGTTGGAGATTCTTTTGCCATGGGATGGGGAGTACAGCAAGACCAAACCTTTGCACAGATTCTTGAAACCAACACAGGGATGACCATGTTAAATGCGGCAATCTCCTCTTATGGGACTGTCCGCGAGTTAGAAATCTTAAAACGTATTTCACTAAAAAATCTGCGCTATCTTATCATACAATATTATGAGAATGATTACTTTGAAAATGTCACCTATGCTAAAAATCATAACTATTTACCGATTCGAACGAAGCAAGCATACAAGCAGACAGTCATGCAACACACCGCGGCAGTTCAATATTTTTTGGGAAAGCATATCATTCATATTACGAAACTTCTCTTTCAACAGATAAAAAGCTTTTTCAGCTATGACCACCCAATGATAGCTGATCCTCAAAAAAACCAAGAAGAGTATAACAGACGAGGAGAGGAAGAGGTTGATGTCTTTTTAAATGTTCTGGCGAATTCGTCAATTTCGCCAGTGAATATGCCGCATCTGAAGATTATTGTCTTTGAGATTCCAAGTCCTGGGACAAATACAAAGAGGCATTTTATCTCTCGATTGAAAAAACGAGTGTCAAATTTAAGTAATTCAACGAGTTTTGGAAATATTGTCACGCTGAATCTTTCTGAGGAATTTACGCTCGATCACTATTTCATCCTGGATGATCATCTCACAGAAGAAGGTCATAAACTCGTTGCCGAGAGGTTGCTGCCTCTTATAAATTGAGAAAAGAAGTGCCTGATCGAAAAAAATACCCAAAGTCCGCGCCGGACGTACAGCCGTTACTTCACCGGCCCCCTAAGCGGCGACGCAATTCCCGGATTTTACGGGGGCGGAAAGTTTAATTCGCTTTGCAACGTTTAGTGCGGATAATCCGGACGGGCTGAGCGTTGTGTTAAAATATGGAGAATAAAGATGACCAATAATGATCGCCGATACCTAATCGTTACCGGCATTGTCGGGCTAATTGCAGCGATTCTAGTCGGTGCCGGGGAGTTTCTGCTGCACTTCGATCCGTTGGCGCGTTTTTCCGAAACCAGTTATGACTTTATGCTGGCGGCATCGGACCACCGACAAACCATCGGACACTTCTTAGGTGTACTCGGCGCGCCCTTGTATATTGTCGGTTGCTGGCACATTTATCTCATGCTGAAACCTGCAAACCAAATGCTGGCATTTGTGGCTTTTGCAGTGGGAGCTTACGGTTTCGTAATCGGCTCGGACTGGATCAGCTCCCGCGCAAGTGTGGGTGCACTTGTGCATATTCAACAAAGTGGCGTAGCTGTGGAATCTCTGATACAACTCTATCAGGAGCGCTATGAAAGCCTCTTAACGGTGATTCGAATCACGACACTCACTTTGTCTTTGATCTTTATAGGGCTGGCGTTGACCGGGCGTTCCAATTACCAAAAATGGCATGCTTTATTTAACCCGATACTCCTGCTGGTCGGTTCCTTCATTGTGCATTTCATAAACCCTGATATAGGCAAATACCTTATGCCTATTGCGCTCAACGTGGCGTTTGGGGTTTTCTTTTTACTTTCAATATTTCAAGCAAGCACACACAACCTAACCCGAGAGGAAAATTTATGAAAAAGATAGCATTTGTGCCGGTCATTATAATCGCAGTAATCATGGCTGTTGTTATCATCCGCTTCACCCTGGATAAACGAATAGACTACGAAGTTTCTGCGGATGGCGTGACGGTACCAAAATTTACGGAAATAGTTCTGGATTTTGAACAAAAGCTCATTGATTCCGAGTCACTACCGTTCGCCGCAAGTGCGGTTATTGATGTCAATGCCGATGGCGCTGAGGAACTGTTTCTCGGCGGCGGCCCTGGCCAGGAAGACGTCATTTACGAGTATAAAAACGGCGCATTTCAACGTCTCGACGCCGGCATACTTGACAAAATTGAACTGGCAGATGCGACCTTTGGAGCATCTGTAGTTGATGTCGATAAAAACGGCTATTCCGATTTGATTATATCGCGCACCAATGGTGTCTGGCTTTACTTAAACGAGAATGGCCGATTCAGTGCTCAGAAACTGGATCTTCCCATCGCAGCCCACACATCGCCGCTTTCTGTAGCGATTGCAGACATCAACCGTGATGGCCATTTTGATATGTTCGTTGCCGGGTATGTAAAGAAGGAATTGACGGAAGGCCAAAACATTTTTAACAAAGAGGG
>JAJDAG010000164.1 GCA_029262005.1 Candidatus Zhuqueibacterota bacterium
CTTCACTTTCTGTGTCGCGCTGTAGCGTTTTCTGCTGGACATACGGTGGCTCCTTTTTAGGTTTTTTGCCACCTTAAATATAAACCCTTGTTTGTCCAATTCCAACTGAGGCGTTACAGTGCGAACTTTATGTTTGAGTTCTTCTCGTTCCAATTCTGAAAGCCAACCGTCAAATTTATTGTTGTATTTTCCGTCAAAATGTGGACACATTCTGTCACTTGACAGATTCATACACAAATTGTTTTTTATGAGTAATCTGCCATAACGGTCATTTTTTATTTCTAAAGTAAATGTTTTTCCGTTTGGTAATTCTTTACTCCATAATAATTTGTGTGCATCATATAATTTTTGACTGTCCGTATCAGGGTCGCCACATTTACTGTCTTGTCGAAAGTCAAAATCTATGTCAATTTTTTCCATTTTTAGATACTCGGTTTCAGTCTCAATATTTCGTTGTTGTGTCGTTTTTTACGCTTGCCTGTAACGTTTGGGTATGTTTATTGTTCTTATACACCCCAATTGGCGGTATAAGAACAATTGTTCATATATTTCTTTTACAATTAAACTAACCCTGTTCAAAAAAGTCATCAATAGGATTCCTGATTCTATCAATAGCCTTTTTTGAGACGTGAGTATATATTTCAGTTGTCTTGGAACTATTATGACCCAACAACTCTTGAATATATCTTAAATCTGTACCTTGTTCAAGCAGGTGAGTGGCAAAACTATGACGCAGCATATGGGGAGTAGTATTTTTTGTTACTCCCGCTTTTTTAGCTGATTTTTTTAATATATTTGCTACACTTGATGGAGAATATTTGCAACCACTTTGCCCTTCAAATAGATAAACCTTTGGTTTATAACTTTTGTAGTAATCTCGCAATAAATAAAGAGTATTTTCCGATAGAAGAGATATCCTATCTTTTTTACCTTTAGCGCCTTTAATATTTACAACCATTCTTTCGGAATCAATATCAGAAATTTCTAAATTGATTAATTCGCTTCGTCTCAAACCAGCAGAATATATCAACATTAAAATACAGCGGTGTTTAATATTGTTACAAGAATTAAAAATTCTTTTCACTTCATTTTTACTAAGTACTTTTGGTAATTTATGTTCTCTCTTTGGCCTATGAAGCGAATAATATTGCTTTTCCCTTTCAAGTATTTTTTCATAATAAAATTTAATAGAATTTATTCTTTGGTTCTGTTGACTACCAGAAATATTTTTTGTTTTAATTAAATATAGAATATACTGATTTATTTGTTCTGGTTTGATATTTTGTAAATCGGAATTCTTGAAAAAATTGTAGAAATCTTCAAAGTAATTACAATAAATATCTATTGTATTATTGCTATATCTCTTTTGAATTAGCAAATCTTTATATTTTTTCAGAATTTCAGTCATTATACTTAATTTTTCTTCCCTAAGCTGGTTTAGACACACACCGATGAGGTCAAAATCTTGTTTCTGGTATCAGTAACAAGTTGATTGTTGAGCCGAATATTTATCGGGGTGGTGGTATCTCTCTTTGCTGCTCGAACAACCTAAAATTATAGCCAACAGAAACATAAACCATCCCTGTTTTATTTATTAAAATTTTGATTTTCCCACAATCATAGCAGTTTCGCAAACACCCGGAGTCAGAGGTGTGTGGGATTTAGAAGTGTATAAAACAAATATAAAACAGCGATTTAACAATGTCAAAAGAAAAACAGTAATTTCTGTAAGAAAATACACTTTTCTTGAGGCAATTGTTTTGTCAGGCGGGTAAAACGTCCATTGTTTCACGTTTCTAAGTCATTTTAAATCAGAGAAATGTGCACGCGTCAGATTCCTCACCCTGGGAGACGGGTTCGGAATGACATTGATTTTAGAAAATTCTGTATGTTTTCATCGTAGTGGATTGGCAGACCTTTTGCCCGGTTTACCAAGAGTTCCCTTGCGAGTGTTGCTTTAATTATACCCGGCAAACGCGGCCCCTGCCGGAAAACCAGCAGCAGAATCCTGTTAAGTTTCGTTCATAAGCCTGCGTGGCGCTCAAATCCTGTTAAATTTTGCAAAATGCCTGTCGAAAACAAGCATTAACATGTAAAAATAACCATACACTTTCATTCCGGGAGAATTTTGTCAATTTACAGCGGCACATTTTAATATCAAAACTCTTCCAGAGTGACAATCCGGTTAGAAATGGCATTTGCACAGGCAAGAATGATATTTTACCAGCGGAAAATCATATTTCACCACGACAAAATGATATTTCATCAGCATAAAATCATACTTTACCATGATAAAATGATATTTCACCAGCATACGATCATATTTCATCACAATAAAATGATATTTCACCAGCATAAAATCATATTTCACCATAAGAAAATGCTATTTCACCAGCCGGCAAGGGTTGGAATATTGCACAATACAGATTTGGACATAGCTGGTTGGAAAAAACGTCATTGCCGCAATCTTTTGATGGGAATCCAGTGATTTTCAGGTAAATGGATGCCAGGCAAAAGCATGTGGGCACGACGATTCGGATAAACACAAATTAATTTTGCTATTGAAGCGCCCGGTTTACGCTCCACCAGCAAAATTCTTGTGAATAAATTAATTATGTACTCATAAAATGGAGGTCAATATGTCCCCTCACAATGTTAATCTGGATGCAAAGCTATTGGCTGCCCAGATTGCCATCGACAACAGTCTGTCCGATGAAGAAATCGGCGGTTATCTCAACAACTTCGGCTATGACCAGGCCCGGATAACCGTGGGAAAGGTTTTGTACGAGCAGACGCGTTCTTTGCAACAGAAGCAAAATGTTGATTATGCTTCGCAAAAAACGGTTACGGGAGATTTGAAGGTTAAGCAGACCGCAACGCACAAAGAATACATGAAGTTCGTAAAAGTATCGCGTGTGTGCCTGAAAGACGATGTGGCCGCCACACAAAAGCTGGCTTTAAACGGTCGCCGTATCACGAACACATTTGCCGGCTGGTACTCGCAAGTCAACCAGTTCTACCTGAACGCTATTTCCGACGACGAAGTGATAGCCAAGTTGACGGGATTTGGTGTTCTTAAGGAACACCTGGAGGCCGGGAAAGCCATGCTGGACGAAGTTTCCCAGGTCAATGCCTCTCAGGAAAATGAAAAAGGCGAAGCACAGCAGGCAACGCATGAACGCAACAAGACTGCTGCGCTTTTGAGCGACTGGATGAGCGATTTTACAGCCATTGCCCGGGTTGCGCTCGTTGAAAAACCACAATTATTGGAAAAGCTGGGAATAAAGGAACCCTCTTGAACAAAAAACTGCTTTGACTTGGCTCAGCTATTGAAGCCACCCCTGTTTGCGGTGCGTGTGACCTAACAAGCCTCCATGTTTGTGATATTCACGTGAATAGCGCGCCCCATACGGTCCCCTGCTTAAGGGGATCGAGGGGTGGTCTTTTTTTAGCACCCCCCCGGTTCAATCACAGGCACTTATTCCAGATTTGCACAGGCCGTGTTCTGCAATGAATTCTCTCATTCTGACCTGAACAATTCACAGCACCGTTTGTCATTCAGGAGCAATCTTGTTAATTTACAGCAGTTAAATTAGCTAACAAGACGCCGCCTGAGTGACAACCCGGTAAATGAAATTTGAGCATTGACCCATTTTTAAAACTGTCGTACTTGGAATTGAAGCCAGGTATATAATAAATCATTGGATTTTGTCCGGTTTTAATCTTTATTTTTTTGATTCTTTTAGCTGTCGAAGTTGGGCTCACGCCGGTAAAATTCCAGGAACTGCTTAAGTGCGTAGTTTACCACAAAAATCAATTAATTGTTGTACAAAACCTAAATGTCAGTTATATTCAAAGTTGAAGAAATAACACCGGTTTATCTCTTGCTTTGCGGAGGAACAAAACTTGAAAACAGATAAATTAACAATACTCAGCAATCTCTTTGTCGCCCTGTCCGTCCTTGTAAGCATTGGCTGTGGTGGCGATGGCCGCACATCGGGCGAATCACCAGTACCGGCACTGCCAACAATCATCATTGACAACATCACCCTGAACATTGAAATCGCACAGGATGAAAACACGCGCGCTCTGGGTCTCATGCATCGCCAGAGCCTGCCGGAAAATCAGGGAATGTTATTTGTGTTCGAATCCACTCGCATTCTCTCTTTCTGGATGCGAAACACGTTCATTCCACTCGACATCGCTTTTATCGATGAAAACGGGAAGATAGTGGATATTCAAACAATGGCGCCTTTAGATGAAACAAAGCAGTACGTTTCTGCGGCACCGGCATTGTACGCACTGGAGGTCAATGCCGGGTGGTTTAAAAGAAATAGCTTAAGCGTTGGCAGCACTGTCACGTTTTGATTGAACAAACCGAAGTCTCAATCTGTTTTTTCACCAAAGCGAAGTAAAAACACCTTGCTTCTTAGCATGTAATTCCATTAAATTGAGACCTCAATTCATTCACCGGGCCAGGCCTATGAAATTCCTAATGCGGCCAATTGCGTCGCTCAGCCTCCTATTCGTTCTGCTCTGCTTGAACTTCACCATTCAGTTCGGGCACACCCACGTTCAGAAGAGCACGGACTTTCGTTTTGCAACCCAAACGGGATCCGAACAAGGTGGACCAACGATTGAGCGACAGGATCAGGTTTGTGTTGTATGTCAGTTTCTTTTGCGGCACGTCGCGCCCTCTTTCACGCCTCGACTTGACACTGTAAACCTGGCAGCCGCGCCAGCGCTGTTTAAGGAATCAGTTGCGCGCCCTGTTGAGCACAAAATTCCGTATCAATTAAGAGCGCCTCCAGCCTAAATCCAGTACACCGATTCCCCCATATTCAGGGCGCACACATTGCACAACCGAACAAACTGTGTGGATGTTGCGCCAGATTACTATTTTTTGGTTATTCTGGAGATCTCAAATGATTATTCGTTTTTTTGTCACAGTGCCGCTTATCTTAATAACTATTGCACTAAGCTTCAATAAAGTCAGTGCTCAGCCTTCAGCGAAACAAGATTCCTCGGACTTGAAATTACAGGAAGAGTTGGCGGCTGAGTTGAGCAAGACGCAAGCCCAGTCCGATCCGGTTGACAGCAAACAAACAACAGCATCGCAGCAAACTAAAACTGCTCGTCACAGTGTTTTCCAAAATATGAATCCGAACATCAGTGCCATTGGCACCGTATTGGGCAGTGCAAGCTCAATGCAAGCGTTAGAGCGCAATGTCGACCTTGTTTTTCAGGAAGGTGAATTCAGTTTTCAGGCTGCGGTTGATCCGTATGCCAAAGCAGATTTTTTCTTCGCCTTCGGACGGCATGCGCACTCAACCTTACAGCCAGTTAGCTCCGACTCGGAAGAGCACGCCGAAGAAGATGAAGAAAGTGGCCTTGCACCCGAACTGGAAGAAGCCTATGTCACTTTTCTTGCATTGCCTTTTTCAACCCAACTAAAACTTGGCAAATTCAGGAGCCGGCTTGGCAAGCTCAACGAGACGCATCCGCATGCGAACAACTTTATTGATATGCCGGTCATGTATTCCAACTTCTTCGGCCCTGAAGGTCTTCTGGACGAAGGCGCGTCTCTAAGCTGGTTGCTACCAAACAGCCTGTTTTTCCAAGAATTTACTTTTCAATTTACCAGTGGAGCTGAGCACTCAGCCAGTTTTACCAGAGCCGAAGACAACCGTTTTCTTTACCTTGCACATTTGAAAAATTTCTTTGATCTAAACGACAACACCACACTCGAAATCGGCGTAACCGGCTTAAAGGGCCCCAACGGTGAGCCAGGTGGTAACACACAAATGCTGGCCGCCGATTTCACCTTCAAGTGGAAACCATTACAAAGAAATCGTACAAAGTCGTTTGAGTTTCTCAGCGAATTTTTGGTAAGCAAACGGCAGCGCGATTCAGGCGAGGTCACAAGCCTCGGCATTTATGCCTTTGCACGTTATCAGCTGGCAAGACGATGGTTCCTTGGCGCCATGTACGACTATGCCGAATACCCCGAATCCGACCAATTCAACCGTAAGGCTTATTCCGGAATTCTGCAATTTCATGCCTCTGAATTCGAAAAAGTTGAAATTCAATACCGGCACAATAGAGGTAATTTTTTTGATGACTTTCACGAGTTCAAAATACGATCTGTTTTCGTCATTGGGGCGCATGGCGCACATCGATATTAAAATAGGGGCGTCAGAGGCAGGGCTACCGGACAGCCTGAATTCTGCTAATTTTGCCAGGCAGCCGACGACTTAAACATTCATAGACAAGGTAAAAACAGATGAAATATTTCTATATAATACTAGTTGCCGCAATCCCGCTCTTTTCAGGCGGATTGCAGGCAAGCGACAAAATAAAAGTCGTTACCACGCTACCAGATCTGCGCACCATCGTCGAACAAATCGGTGGCGACAAAGTGACTGCACACGCAATCGCAAGAGGCTACCAGGATCCGCATTTTGTCGATGCCAAACCCAGTTTTGTGCTCAAGCTAAAACAAGCAGAACTGTTCGCACAAATTGGGCTGGATTTAGAGATTGGCTGGGTGCCGCCGTTACTCGAAACCGCCCGTAACAAAAAAATTTATTTCGGTGGCAGCGGCTATGTGGATGCCTCCAAAGGCATCGAGCTCCTGGAAATTCCGACTACAGACGCTGCACAACTACGCTCGGAAGGCGACATACACATTTATGGTAACCCACATTACTGGCTCGATCCGCGTAATGGTAAAATTATTGCAAAAAATATGTACGAAGCCCTGTCCGCAGCAAAACCTGAGTTTGAAGCACTGTTTCGCCGGAACCTCGAAGCCTTCAATGCGCGAATAGATTCTGCCTACACAGTCTGGACGCAAACAATTGCCCCTTTCAAAGGCAGCAAAATTATTGCCTACCACAATAGCTGGCCGTATTTTGAAAAAGCTTTTGGAATTGAAATCGTAGACTTTATCGAACCCAAACCGGGTATACCGCCAACACCTTCGCACTTGATTTCTATCATTAAAAGAATGAAACAAGAAAATATAAAGGCGATTATTATTTCGCCTTACTACGATGGCAAGCCGGCCCGCTCAGTGGCCAAACGCAGCAATGCAGTGGTGGTCGAATTCGCACCATCGGTGGGAGCATTTGCTGAAATTAATACATATTTTGATCTGTTTAACTACAACATCAAAGCTTTGACAAGAGCTTTAAACAAATAGGATTTCTCTGCCGGCACGCCATGCAAGTTAGCGTGAAACGAAATACCGGGGCGCTTCACTTTTCAAGGGCGACACAAAACAAAGAGCCACCACAAACTACTCTGAAAGAAGAACAAAAAATGCTCGAATTTCTATTTCCACCTTTTATCGCCTGCCTGATTCTGACAGGTATTCACGCCTACCTGGGCATCCATGTCATAGAACGAAAAGTCATTTTTGTGGATTTGTCACTGGCGCAGGTTGCGGCGCTCGGAACGGCGCTCGGAGCCGTTATGGGGCATGAATATGGCGGAACAGTTTCATACTTGTCCGGATTGGCCTTCACCCTGGTTGGCGCGACGGTCTTTGCTCTAACCCGCATGAAAGACGAGCGCGTGCCGCAAGAAGCAATTATCGGAATTGTTTATGCTGTTTCGGCCGCAGCGTTTATTCTAATTATGGATCAGGCGCCGGAAGGCACCGAACAAATAAAAGGGATGCTTGTTGGCAGCATCCTGTTTGTAGATTGGCAACAAATTGGCGTTACCGCGATACTCTATTGCATCATAGGCCTGTTTCATTTTGCTTTCCGCAAACAGTTCATTACCATTTCCCTCACACCCAAGCTCGCCTACGAGCAAGGCCTGTCCATTCGCTTCTGGGATTTTCTTTTTTACACTTCGTTTGGCTTTGTGGTGACAAGTTCAGTCTTGATTGCAGGTGTACTGCTGGTATTTTCTTATCTGGTTGTGCCGTCTGTTTGTGCAGTTCTGTTTTCAAATAACTTCAAAACCAGACTCATTATTGGTTGGAGCATTGGCATTCTCGCCAGCTTGCTTGGCATTATCGCGTCAGTGGCGCTCGATCTCCCAACAGGGGCGGCCATCGTTTGTACGTTTGGTTTCCTGCTGATCCTCGCTGCTTTGATACATTATTGGCGCTCACGGGCAAACCCCCAAAACAGCTTCTAATCGTAAATCCGGATGCTGATTTCCTTTCAGTGGAGGCGGCTGGAATCCAACCCACGGCAACCGTGACGGTACTTGCTTAAAACCGCACCGAGCCACGTTCCTTGTCCTTGTGCAGAAGCAGGCTCTTAAGGGTATCGCCCACCTGCACATGCACAATATTGGTTTGGCGATCAGACAGATCAAACAGGATCGTGTTGCGAATGGAAAGATTAGTTGGAATAGTGTCGCGTTTTACTTCCACGTAACACCAGGTGATATCCACCTCAACCTCAAACCCGATAAATTCCGGTTTCCTCTCCTCGCCATCTATTTCCATTGAAAAATTTTTCAGGATGTATTTAGAAACCACGTCGTGCGCCTGCTTGCTCTCTGGTTGCAGCGATAGTTTGAACGTGTCGGCAGCAACTGCTTCAAGAACTCGTTCAAAATCATCGGTAAACAATTTGAAAGTAATTTCCAGGGACTTGCTTTTGACATTGTCATCGATCTGACAAATACTCACATAAAAATCATGTGCGAAAACAGTACAAAAAATGCTGAAAAACAAGAGGCTGGTCAACAGTCTTTTAGAGAAGTTCATAATTCAGGAAAATAAAATGAGTGGCAATTGTGACGCACAAAGCGTATTTTATAAAGAATTTAATTCAAAGATACGGGAAAAGCCAGACTTTTTTCCAACCTGAAAAGACCCAACAATCAACAATTCTCGGAAGAAGAATCTATGAAACTGAACCATTTGCTGTTTATGACACCAGCACTTTTGTTGCTATTTTGCGTCACATTGCATGCTCAAAATAACACAAACATAAATAAATTTCGACAGTTGCACAGCCGACTCAGAACACCCAATATTTATCGCACAGCGTCCGGTGCACCCGGTCACGCGTACTGGCAACAAAGGGCTGATTATAAAATGCAAATTAAACTGGATGATGAAAACCAACGCATTTATGGTGAAGGAACGATAACCTACCACAACAACTCTCCGGATGCACTTAATTATTTATGGGTACAACTCGACCAAAACATTCGCAGAAAGGACGCGGACGCGCTTACAACCAGAACAAATAAAATATCCAGGAAGATGAGTTTCCGTAGTGTCAGAACACTTCATTATGAATTTGACGGGGGATTCAAATTAGAGTACGTGAAAGACAGCAGCAATCGTGATTTGCACACTGCCGTCAACAAAACCATGATGCGTGTGGACTTGCCGAACGTGCTCAAACCAGGCGCTTCGTATTCCTTTAAACTAAAATGGTGGTACAACATTAACGATCGCCAGAAAGACGGTGGCCGCTCCGGCTACGAATATTTTCAGGAAGATGACAACTATCTGTACACGATCGCGCAATTTTTTCCAAGGATGGCTGTTTACAACGAAGTTGAGGGGTGGCAACACAAACAGTTTCTGGGAGGTGGTGAATTCACCCTTCCCTTTGGCAATTACCATGTTTCTGTTACAGTGCCTGCCGACCACGTGGTTGCAGCAACAGGTGTTCTAAAAAATGCGGCGAACGTTCTCGAAACAAAACATCTCAATTTGTTCAAGAAAGCCCGGACAGCCGAAAAACCTGTGATAATCATCAGTGAAAATGAAGCACAAGAGAAAGAAAAACTGCACTCAGAACAAAAAAAGACCTGGATTTTTGCAGCAACAAACGTCCGTGATTTCGCTTTTGCCAGCTCAAGAAAATTCATTTGGGATGCGATGGGAATCAAACTCGGAGATCGCATTGTCATGGCCATGTCCTTGTACCCCAAAGAGGGCAATCCACTTTGGGAACGTTTCTCAACAAAAGTCATTGCACACACTCTGCGCACCTATTCAAAATACACCTTTGATTATCCCTACCCGGTTGCCTGGTCCATTCACTCCGCAAAAATCGGCATGGAATATCCGATGATTTGCTTCAACCGGGGACGCCCTGAAAAAGACAGTACTTACAGCGAATACACGAAAATCAGAATGCTCTCAACTATCATCCACGAAATCGGTCACAATTTTTTCCCAATGATAGTCAACTCAGATGAGCGGCAATGGACCTGGATGGATGAAGGGCTCAACGCATTTCTGCAATACTTAACTGAGCAGGAATGGGAACGCGGTTATCCTTCTCGCCGTGGAGACCCAAAAAAAATCGTTGACTATATGAAAGGCGACAGGTCCGGCATAACACCCATTATGACCAACTCAGAATCCCTTTATCAATTTGGGAACAACGCGTACGCAAAGCCGGCAACCGCCTTAAATATACTGCGTGAAACCATTCTCGGGCGTGAACTCTTCGACTTTGCTTTCAAAGAGTACGCCCGCCGATGGATGTTTAAACATCCAACACCGGATGATTTTTTTCGCACTATGGAGGATGCTTCCGGCGTTGACCTGGACTGGTTCTGGCGTGGATGGTTTTATACCACGGACTATGTTGACATTGCCATTGACGCCGTTAACTGGTATCAGGTCGATACCAAGGATCCGGAAGTCGAAAAACCAATTCAGAAACAGCTTGCTGCGAGGGTACCCGAAAATATAACCCACATTCGCAACAAACAAACCATGCCCGGAACCATGGTAGAAAAAGATGAAAGTCTGGAGGATTTTTACTCAAAATACGATCCTTACGAGATCTCAATTTTAGACAAGCAAGAATATGACCACTACGGCAGTAACCTGAGTGAAAAAGACAAGGCGATGCTCAAGCCAGGATATAATTACTATGAAGTCCATTTCTCAAACAAAGGCGGGTTGGTAATGCCCCTCATTCTAAAATTTGAGTACGACGACAGCACCAATAAACTCATCACGATTCCTGCAGAAATCTGGCGATACAACGACAAAAACATCATCAAAGTTTTTGCAACGAAACAACAAATAATTCAAATCACGCTTGACCCCTACTTCGAAACAGCCGATGTTGATTCAAGCAATAATTACTGGCCAACTCGACCGGTGCCAACACGCTTTCAACTATATAAAAAGAAACAGCCAAAACCCGAAAATAAAATGCAGAGAGCTGCCCGCGCAGATGCATTGCGCGAAAAAACAAATGACACCAAGCCCCCGAAAGGCAGCAACAGTGATTCCCCGCACTGACCTGATTCGCGCGGCTGTAACAGCGAACAAACAAAACGGCAGCGGTTCTGCATTGCAGTCGTAAAGCGTTGTTCTCAGAAACCAATTCCGACTTGCCGCATGAAAAAGCAACGAAATTACAATTTTAAGGCGTTTTCACATTTTTGATATTTTTTACTAATGTACTTGACTAAATAGGGGATTTGTTTTACCTTGTGTGGTAATTTTGTGAGGGGACTCCCAAAACAGATAACCAATCTCATTTTTCTCAAAAAGGAGGAAAAAAATGAAAGACACCTTTTATGACGTGAAGCTTCGAAAAAAAGTTGAGGTAGATGTCACCGAGAAGGTCGTGTATGGTGAACCGGGCAAAGAGCGATATGCCTTGAAAGCTAAAACCGATGATGGTCGCAATCTCACGAAGTTTGTCAGCAAAGCAAATTACGACAGCGCTAACGTCTAAGCGCAAGATTGTACAGTTTTTCAACTTTGCATGTCCCTGTTGTCGTATGATAGCAGGGACATTTTTATTAGAATTAAAAGTAGCGCACTTTCTTCGGTGATAAAGCGATAAAACAAGGTAGCACAATCCATGAAAATCAAATTCTTTACCACAGGCGGCACCATTGACAAAGTCTATTTTGATGCCAGAAGTCAATACCTGATCGGCGAATCAAGTGTAAAGGAAATTCTGACGGAAGCAAATGTGGATTTGGATTATGAGGCTGAATCTATCTTGCGCAAAGACAGTTTAGACATGACGGCTGAAGACCGTCAACTAATTTTCGACAAGATAGCCGCAGACCCGCACGAGCATATCGTGTTGACGCACGGCACTGACACACTGGTTGAGACGGCTCGCTTCCTGCAAAAAATTCAAGACAAAGTGATTGTCCTTACCGGCTCAATGGCACCGGCGCGATTTAAATCCAGCGACGCTGTCTTCAATATTGGCTTTGTGTTCGCTGCTGTGCAGACATTGCCGCACGGCGTCTACATCGCCATAAACGGGCGCATATTTAACCCGGAAAAAGTAAGAAAAAACAGAGAAGAACAAAAGTTTGAACTACTTTAATTCACACTCGATCACAAAAATCAACTAACAAATTTCGCACCTGTTCACCCGGCCAACCGGCACACATCAACTCTATGGACAAAAAGCAGCTCAGCAATATTCTCGATGAAATAGCCACGCTCCTTGAAATCAAGGGCGAAAATCCATTCAAAAGCCGGGCATACAAAATGGCTGCTCGCACCATTCTATCTGAAAGCGCTGAGCCTAAAGAACTTGTTGCTGCTGGAGAAATACAAAAACTAAAAGGTATCGGCCAGGCCCTTTCTGAAAAAATAACGACTCTGGTCACCACCGGTAAGCTTCCATACTACGACAACCTGAAAGCATCCGTACCCCCCGGGCTCATTGCGATGACCCGCATCCCGGGTTTTGGCCCCAAAAAAATAAATAAGGTTTATGAAACCTTTGGCATTCAAAGTATCAGCGAGCTTGAGTCCGCCTGCAACGAAAATCGCCTGGCTGAACTGGCAGGTTTCGGTGCGAAAACACAAACAAAAATCTTACAGGGCATCGAATTCCTGAAAAAACATCAAGACCGTCATCTCTTACATCATGCGGAAACTGCGGCCCAACCATTGTTCAAAGCAATTCAGGACCATCCGAAGGTTATTCGGGCAGAAATAGCAGGCAGCCTTCGCAGAAAGAAAGAAACCATCAAAGACATCGATATTGTTGCCGGCGTAAAGAATGAAGATGCCGCTGAAGTCATGCAATTTTTTGTCGATCTACCTGAAGTCGAATCGATTACCGGGCAAGGCACAACCAAGTCCAGCATTCTACTGAAACATGGAATCAGTGCGGATCTAAGACTCATGCCCGACAGCAAGTTCCCCTACATTCTCCACCATTTTACCGGCTCTGCAGAACACAACACTGCCCTCCGCAGTCTGGCAAAAAAACAAGGTTTGAAAGTAAGTGAACACGGTTTATTCCGTGAAGATGAACAACTCGTTCCTTGCGAAAACGAGTCAGACATTTACACCGCCCTTGGCCTGGATTACATTCCACCGGAATTGCGAGAAGACACCGGCGAAATTGCAATTGCCGCCGCAAACAAACTGCCCAAACTTGTAGAACTTTCAGACATTCGGGGCATTCTCCACTGCCACTCTACTTTCAGTGATGGCGCCAACACCATTGAAGAAATGGCCAATGCCGTGAAAGCAATGGGCCACGATTATTTCGGACTATGCGACCACAGCCAGGTTGCGGTTTACGCCCGCGGCTTGCAACCGGAACGCGTGGTCGAGCAACACGCTCTAATCGATGAACTCAACCTGAAATTCGAAGGCTTCAAGATTCTCAAAGGCACTGAATGCGACATTATGAGCGATGGCTCACTGGATTATTCAGACGATATCCTCGCTACATTCGACTTTGTCGTTGCTTCCGTGCACAGCAATCTCAGCATGCAAGCCGAAGAAGCGACAAACCGCATTCTAAAGGCCATCAGCAATCCTTATGTCAGCATACTCGGCCACCCAACAGGTCGACTGCTGCTAAATCGGGAAGGGTTGCCACTTGACATGTACCGCATCATCGATGTTGCGGCGGCGCACAATGTGGCCATCGAGCTTAACGCCAACCCACACCGCCTTGACATTGATTGGCGCTACTGCAAATATGCCAAAGAGCAGGGCGTTTATATCAGCATAAATCCGGATGCACACAGCGTACAGGGTTTGGCAGACATGGGCTACGGTGTTGGCATTGCGCGCAAAGGCTGGCTGGAAAAGCGGAATGTGCTTAACACACTTTCTCTTGAAAAAATAACACAATTCTTCGACAATAAGTGAACCGGATAATTCCGAAACTTCAAGCAAATCAGGCACTTTCGAAACATTCGGGTTTGGAAAAACGAATTTCACGCAACTTCTCTATTTAACGTGAGTTCGACATAACGCGTGACTGTACAAACCCTCAGGATTCTGTCGGGATCGTCCCCAAAACCAAAAGAAGGCGTCATTTCGAACGCCGGTTCTTTCGGCGGAGAAATCTGGATTGAGCAATTTTATTACCTCAAAAACAAATGTTTGGCGTCGATTCTCATCTTTTCGCACAGATTTCTCACACACGACAAAAAGACATCGTGGTTCGAAATGACAAGTCCTTTTTTATGTTCACACAGAGGTATCCCGTTACATCGAACTCACGTTATTTAACTAAAAACAAGCGGAGGGCAAATTGAAACTCATCGAGCTGTACAAACCAATCAGACGTTATTCATACCCCCTGATGGGTGTTGCTGTCAGCGTCTATCTCTTCTACACTGGCTGGCATCAAGGTTCAATATGGCGAAGCTGGGTAATGCCGGGGGCTGTCTTGCTCCTGCTTTGGGGTTTATGGCTTTGGCTCAGACCCGGAAAATCGACTGTGCAAACGGCGCAAAATGTTTTTCAAGCCATCGGCAACGGCAAACCGGTCTTCCTCAACATTTTCTCGAATTACTGAGTAGGCTGTGTGCAAGGCAACCCCATCGTGCAATGGGTAGAAAAAAAATCAAGCAATAAAGTCCACTTTATTCGTATTGACATAAGCGATCCACATGCCAGAGAAATCATGACCCGCTACAAAATTCCACTGAATTCAGCAAATCTAATATTCGATGCAAAAGGCAAAGAAGTCTGGCGTAGCTACATGATTCCAATGAACGGCCCGGGTGCGCTACGAGCACTCAATCGTCTAACAGATGGATAGCGCCAAGTCCAGCTGCCCTTTGTTTGTACCTAATCCGCCACAAAGACTCAAAAGCCCCAAGTCTGGTATCATAAACCTGTTGTGCAACAATAAAAAACTGTTCAGGCCTTACAGCAAAATGCCCCCTGACAGGATTTGAAATCTTGTCGGGGGACACCAATGTCTTCTGAGTAATTCTTTCTACAGTTGCGCTTCGACAGCGGCCTGGGTCTGAATAGTTACATTTCTTTTTATTGACTTTCTGGTCAATTTGTTGTACAATTTTGTTAAGACCACCGAACTTCACATATTTGACCTCGAATTCCGACGTTGTTACGACTTTCCGAACCTCAAACTGGAGGTGGCCTCACAAAAACAGAACATTCGATTAATGCGCCCTTGTTTCGCTTGAAATGAATAGAAGGCAATTTTAGAAACTTGCCTGCTTACGGGTAAGTCAGCACTATTCAATGGAGGTGTTGCCATGTTCGAAACGGTCGTCGAAGTGTTTGGCAAGCATGAATACCTGGGGTTGTTTTGGGAATTTATTACACCGACAGTTTTATCTGTTCTGGCATTCTTTGCTCTAATAGTACATGCGTTGACTCGAAATATCAAAAAAAAGGAAGCTGGAAAGAAAAAATTTGACCAAAAAATATTGCAAGTCATGCAGGACGACTTAGTCCCTTATTCAGACTACGCCAGTTCTTATGCAAGTGAAATCAAACGCAGGAAATGGTTAAAAAGTATACTGACCTATGTTGCAATACCCTGTGCTCTTGGCCTGGCCTTGGTTCGCCAGGACGATAAACAAGACACCTTACACGGGGCAGTTGTCTACACCATTGCCGGCACCCGCGAAGTCCCCCGGAAAAACACAACAGCTACTTTATTTTTGCCGTCAAGACTCAGGCCCGCAACTATCTTTTTAAATGGTAAACCGGCAGTCATTCAAAAACGGGAACCCGCCACGCTTGAGATCATTGTTCCAGCGAGGACATCTTCAAACCTGTTTGAAATCGTGGTATCACATGAAAGCCAGCGATGTAAAACGTGGATAAAAATTACGAAACCAAACCAATTTATCTGGCCCTGTGACTGACAAGCAAGTTCCGCCTGAGTCTGCAAACAACAGGTAAGATCTGCTCGAGAGCGTTCATTGGGTACCGAAGAAGATATTGGTTTTCGTTCAAGCAAGCGGGCGGCCCGGCTTAATTCTTCTTCCTCGACTTCCGGCTCGAAACATCCCGAGACCACTTGCCCTTTTCCGGCGGAATCATTCCCATTTGAACAACTTACTCGAAACAGCGAATAGTACAATCATCCAGAGTGATAAAATTCCCATTTGCGGCAACACATCGGCAAAGGTCAAACCGTTGGTAAAAATAGCGCGAACGGCACGAACAAGGTGGGTTAGTGGCAGCAATTCAACCAGTGGTTTTAAAAATTTCGGCATACCTTCCACAGAAAAATAAACGCCACTCAAAAAAATCATCGGCAAGAAAAGTGTGTTGGCAATGCCGGAAGCCGTCTCAGATGTTTTCGCGATGCTTGCAATAAAAAAACCAAGCGCAATAAACGCCAACATGCCGACGGTTAGCGCCGCAATGAAGTCGACAATACTGCCGGCCATTTTCACATCAAAAACAAACAGCCCAATGCCAATTAATAAAAAGGTCTGGATCAGGACAATAAAATAGCGCTGCAGCATTTGCCCGGCAATGAAAATAGATTTCGGCAATGGCGTTACAGCAAGCCGTCTCAACTTTCCCTTTTCCCGATAAGCGACAACGACCATGCCGATTGAAAAAAGGCAAGTGGACATGACACTCATACAGATCACGCCCGGCAGCAAAAAATCAATATAGCCACGATTGCGCCGACCCGGCGTGATGGAGCGCTGCTCAATTCGCAGCGGCGGCTCTGCTTCAACCAATTCCCAATTGATTCGGTTCACCAGATCACCCAGCAGTGAACTCACAACCTGATTTACCTGAACTTGAGATTCATCATAAACAACCTCAACATTGGCCCTACCAGAGTTGAGCGAAGCAGCATAGCCGCCTGGAACAATAATCGCCAGGCTTTTTTGGCTGGCGTTGAGTTGTTGCAGCATTTCCTCCCGGCTCTGCATCTCAATTTTAAGCACAGGAATCTCTTTCAGCTCATGCAGCAATTTTGCCGATTCAGCCGAACGATCTTCATCGACAAATCCAATGTTGAATTTTATGGAATCGGGCTTCCCAAAAATGTAGCCAAAAAGCAGAATTAGGAAAACCGGAAAGAAGAATGTCCAAAACACAGACTGTCTATCCCGCAAAAACAGCTTCATTTCAACAAGAAACTGACCCAAAAGCATCCTGGTTTTCATTCCCGCAAACTCCTTCCGGTTAAATCGAGAAAAAGATCTTCAAGTGTGGGCCGGCGGATATGCAGATCCCTGATTTCAGTGTCGCGAGAAGTAGCAAGTTCCATCAAACCTAGCAGCGTTTCCTGAGGCTTGCATGAAAACACCTCCATTTGTTCAGCCCTGGCCATCACTTTGCTCACACCAGGGAGGCGCTTCAAGTCCTCAATACCCAGTAAGGCGCTACCTTGAAACTCCAAACAGCTCTCGACTTGCAATTGCGCAACCAGCTCGCGCGGAGAGCCTTCGGCAATCTTGCGACCATGATCAATAATGAGAATTCGGTCACAAAGATGCTCCGCCTCTTCCATATAATGCGTGGTTAAAATCACCGTCTTATGGTCTGATTTCATCCTGGCGATTATTTCCCACAAATTTCGTCGCGCTTGCGGGTCCAGCCCGGTTGTGGGCTCATCCAAAAAAATCACTTTTGGGTCGTTAACCAAAGCAAGGGCCAGGGCCAACCGCTGCTGCTGCCCGCCCGACAACTTGATGTGGTAAGTATCACGCTTATCTTCAAGCGCGACCAGCCTAAGTAACTCATCAACAGGACGCCGCTGTTTGTAATAACCACCAAACAATGCAAGTGCCTCGCCAACGGTGATTTTGTTGTAAACAGAAGTGCTTTGCAGTTGCACACCAATAACCTCTTTGACTCGCTCAAGCTCGGTGCGCACATTGAACGAATCGATAAAAATTTCCCCTTCATCCGCTGCGCGCAAGCCTTCAATCATTTCCAGTGTTGTGGTTTTACCTGCACCGTTGGGACCCAACAGTCCAAAAATCTCACCGCTTTTGGCCTCGAAACTGAGGTTATCGACAGCCTTTAAATCCCCATAAGATTTGCTGACATTTTGCAATTTTACAGAATTTGACAGCATTCGTTCCCTATTCACTTTTGCGGCACTTTCGTGCACAGTTATTTGGTTTTTAGCCAGTAGCTGCTGCAGTAAAAAATCTGCCCCTGTTACTACTCTCAATTCGAGGCCGTTTTATCCGGGTTAGGACTCTGCGCTTTCGAGCCTGACTTTCATTCCCTCTTCTTCATTCACGGTTCTCAAAATCAAACCACCGAGGATAAACAAAATAATCACGACGGCAATACCGGCACGTTGCGAATTGAATAATTCCGTAAGAACACCCAATAGTAACGGCCCTAGAAAAGCGGTTGCTTTCCCTGAAAACGCAAAAAACCCGAAGAACTCATTTTCTTTGTCCATCGGCACAAAACGCGCCATGAGTGACCGGCTGGCAGCCTGATTCGGCCCGGAAAACAAGCCGGTAATTATAGCCGAGATCCAAAACATGGTCTTGTTCGGTGCAAGAACTGCGATAATTGTGGAAAAAATAAAACCTATGATAGTAATCTGAATCGTTTTTTTTCCACCGAGTATGTCATCCACAAAGCCAAAAACGAAAGCCCCCAGTCCTGCCGTGATATTCAACACAATCCCGAGAAATAAAATCTCTTCAAATTCAAATCCGAAAGTTCCGGCAGCATAAATACCGCCGAACGCAAAAATCGTGATCAATCCATCATTATAAAAGAGACGTGCAAATAGCAATTTGACTATTTGGCGATATTGTTTGATTTCCCTGAAAGTTGCAACAAGCTGACCTGAAGTTGTGGCAAACAATTTTCCGAGCCCGCGCATTTTCTTCGTAGACTTCTCTTTTACAAACAAAAAAAGTGGTAAACTGAAAAGCAAGAACCACACTGCTACCAATAAGTTGGTTGCCCGGATATTCTCACCCAATTCCCTGGAAAAACCAAACCAGGGTGTTTCCGGCTGCACCAACCCGACCATGGCTATGAGCATTGCCGAAAGGCCACCGACATAACCAAACGCCCAACCAAAGCCCGATATGCGGCCGATCTTTTCCGGAGGTGCAATGTCCGGCAAGAACGCATTGTAAAACACCACGGCCAATTCCATTGCGATGTTTGTCCCGACAAAAAGGACCAATCCCTTAAGAACTTCGCCAGGCAAAACTGTGTAAAGGCCGGCCGTGCCAATGGCAGCGGCAATGGTGAGATATTTTAAGATGCGTTTTCGGTAGCCACCCGCATCGGCGAACGCCCCCATAAACGGTGATAGAATGGCTACAATTAATGCCGACAGAGTAATTCCCCTTGACCACAATGCCGTGCCGATTATCTTGTCCGAAGCAATTTGGGTCGTAAAAAATGTTGAAAAAACAAATGTAAGCACCAAGGCATGGTAGGAAGAATTCGCGAAATCATACATCGACCAGGAAAAAACAGCGCGGCGATCGTAGTTGTTGTTTGTTGACATCCAACCTCCGGAGTACAATGAAATTTTGTGTGCCTGAATTAGAATTAAGGATAGTCACAAAGATAATAGTGAATAAGAACAATAATGTCAAGGTGTGCCAGCCAGACCCAGGCGATAGAAATAGTGGTGCTATCCCAGCCATCTGACATTGACAAAATCAATTCAATTCCTTATTATAGCTCTAACTAATTTTGCCATCAATCTGAAAGCGCTAATGACTATCATTGAAGAGCCCATGGCCATATTCGCGTTTTGTGCTGCTGTGTGCGCAAGCGTATTCTGGGCCGCATCACAACCATGGGGGAAACGACTTTTCAGCGTTATCCCATCGGTTATCCTGATTTATTATCTGCCCACAATAGCCACAACACTCGGGGTCATCCCGGCTCAGTCACCGCTCTATGACTGGATGAAAGATTACTTGTTGCCATTCAGTCTTTTCATTTTAATGCTCACGGCGGATATTCCAACAATCCTGCGCATCGGGCCGAAAGCACTGGGAATGATGGCAATAGGCACACTTGGTATCGTTATTGGCGGCCCAATCGCTTACATCATTTTCGCACAATGGTTACCGCCTGATGCGTGGAAAGGTATGGCAGCTTTAT
>JAJDAG010000165.1 GCA_029262005.1 Candidatus Zhuqueibacterota bacterium
CTGCTCGCCAAGGCGGTGCAGCTTCAGGCCGTGGTCGGGACCGGGCAGTGCGACGACTTCAACGAATTCGAGGGGACGCTCAAGGAGGCGCTCAAGAAGACCGGAATCAAGCTGGAGACGAAGGAGAGGAAGCAGCTTCTCAATGCCGTCACCTGGACCAACCCTGACGCCGAACCCGTCCTCAAGAAGGTGCTGAAGACCAAGGCCGACCCGATGTACGGCGCCTTCGAATACCAGGGCCAGGTCGTCCAGTTCCAGCCCGACAGCAACCTGCGCGACAACGAAGATGTGCCGCTCACCGCGGAGACCGCCCGTGGCGCAAACGTGAACGCCGTGAACGACGCTTACTTCACCAAGGAAGTGGCGCCTCATGTAGAAGATGCCTGGATCGACGCGGGCAAGTGTGACGACCGCGATGAGCAGGTTGGGGTTGTCGGCTACGAGATCCCCTTCAACCGACATTTCTACCAGTACGAGCCGCCGCGAGATCTGGCGGAGATTGATGCGGATCTTGATGTGCTGAGTGCGGAGATCATGAAGATGCTAAAGGAGGTACATTCGTGAGTGATATGGCCGCAGAAGTCGCAGAAGGGCGCAGAATTTATGATAAACATATTTGGTTTGCACTTTTCTGAGACTCATTTTTTCCGCGAAAAGAAGTCCAGCTACGAGATTATGGAGGATGCATTCATGAGTGATGTAAAGTCGGAATTTCTTTACAAAGACGAAAGTTATGTGATTCGCGGTGCCATTTTTGAGGTTTACAAGGAAATGGGGCCGGGTTTTCTGGAAGCCGTTTATCAGGAATGTCTTGAAAAAGAGTTTAGACGGCGAGGCGTTCCGTTCAGCGCCCAAAAACAACTTGACCTGTCTTACAAAGGTGAGCCGCTTAAACAGACATATGTCCCTGATTTTATTTGCTATGACAAAATCATTGTTGAAATCAAGGGGGTCAAGAACATTGCCGCGGAGCATCGCGCACAACTGTTGAATTACATGAAGGCCACCGGGATGAAAGTCGGGTCTCTTGCCAATTTTGGACACTATCCGCAAGTCGAGATTGAGAGGATGGCAAAATCATGCTGATTCACTTCAACTTCATATTTTTTCTGCGCTTTTCTGCGATTTCTGCGGCTACTGATTTTTTTACCTCAGAAAGACCCGGAAAGGAACCCAGCCGCGAGATTATGGAGATGCTGCGGGAGGTGCATTCATGATTGCTGGAAAGTACCAGCCGTACAGCGAGTATCAGGACGCTCAAAGTAAGTGGCTTGACTCGATCCCAAATCACTGGGTCGAGTGCCGCCTCAAGCAGATTGTCTCAGAGCGTGTGACGGACGGCCCGCATGAGACCCCGAAGTTTGAGGATGAGGGCGTGCCCTTCTTGTCGGCGGAGGCGGTCAAGGAGAGGCAGCTAGACTTTTCGCGTAGGCGTGGATTCATCAGCCGTGAATTGCACGAGGTGTACAGCAAGAAGTGCCTTCCTCGGCGGGGTGACATTTTCATGGTGAAATCCGGTGCGACTACGGGCGCATTGGCAATGGTTGAGACCGACGAGGAGTTCAACATTTGGTCCCCGCTGGCCGTTGTGCGCAGCAACAAATCAGAGGCTGCGGATAGGTTCGTCTTCTATTCGATGCAGGCGGACTTCTTTCAGCGAAGCGTTCAGTTGTCGTGGAGCTATGGCACCCAACCCAACATCGGCATGGGCGTAATTGAGAACCTGTACATTGCTCGCGCTCCACTCGAAGAACAAATTCAAATCGCCAAGTTCCTCGACTACGAGACGGCGAAGATTGATGCGCTGATTGAGAAACAGCAGCAGCTCATCGCCTTGCTCAAAGAGAAACGTCAGGCCGTCATCAGTCATGCAGTCACCAAAGGCTTGAACCCCGACGCCCCCATGCGCGATTCCGGCGTTGAATGGTTGGGGGAGGTTCCGGCGCATTGGGAGGTTAAAAGGCTGAGTCACCTGGGCGAATTGCAGAATGGCCTGAACATCGGCGGCGATGCCTTCGGCTCGGGAGACCCATTCGTTAGCTACGGAGATGTCTACAACAATACTATCGTTCCAACTCTACCAGCTGGCCTAGTCCAGAGCACAGCGGACGATCAGAGAAAATACAGCCTGAAAGATGGTGACGTACTATTTACCAGGACTTCTGAAACCGTTGACGACATCGGAGTGGCATCGACGTGCCTCCAAGAGATCCCGAGGGTGACTTTCGCTGGGTTTCTGATTCGATTTAGACCCTTTCCATGTACCCTTAATTCCAGCTACTCATCGTTCCTTTTTCGAAATCAGAGCGTTCAAGCATTCTTTTGTGGAAGTATGAATCTGGTCACGCGTGCTTCGTTAAGCCAGAACGTGTTGAAGACGTTGCCGATTTGCGTTCCTCCCATTGATGAACAGATTCGGATCGCGACACATCTAGAGGAGACTGCCACGGTCTTTGATCAACTTGAGAATAACCTTGTTAGACTGGGTGAACTCCTAGCCGAACGCCGCACCGCCCTCATCTCCGCCGCCGTCACCGGTAGGATCGACGTGCGCGGCTGGCAGCATCCGGAAACCGAATGCGGTAGTGTCAAAAGCCCTGCAAAAAAAGAGAGGTAAATTAAGAAACCGGTTACGAATACGGGACAAAAAATATGGCAATTGTGTTAATGAGCTGTAAACTTTACAAGTTAGACATTTTGATGTTGCTCGGTAATGGCGTACTCACCACCCCCGACTTCGCCCGAGGCCGAAGTCTGCCCCCGCCAGCGGGGGATATCAAACTATCTCCCGCCGGCGGGAGACAGAATTTTGTCCCGGCGTTCCGGGACAAAATTCAGAGGGTGGTAACCCGGGACCCTAAATCAAAGGACAGCCCATGAAAGCAAATAAATCCAACTTATACGGATACAACAATAAATTACAACCGCTGGCAAACAAGCTCAGGAAAAACATGACTAAAGCTGAAGCCTGCCTGTGGAAATATGCTTTAAGCGCTCGAAAGTTGCAGGGCCATCAGTTTCGCCGGCAACGTCCGGTGCTGAATTATATCGCTGATTTTATGTGCAAGGAATTGATGTTAATTATTGAAGTGGATGGTATTACGCACCATTTCGATGAAACTGCCGTAAAGGATGAAAAGAAAACAAAAGATTTACAAGAGGCTGGGTTTAAAATCGTGCGGTTGACGGACGATGAGGTATTGAATAATATTAACGGCGTCGTTCAGTATCTTGAAAATGTTATTGCGGAAATTGAAAGAAGTGGTTGATACCTGATATCCGTGGACTCACCACCCCCGACTTCGCCCAAGGCCGAAGTCTGCCCCCGCCAGCGGGGGATATCAAACTATCTGCCGCCGGCGGGAGACAGAGTTTTGTCCCGGCGTTCCGGGACAAAACTCAGAGGGTGGTAACCCTGAGATAAGACCCTGCTGAAAATTACAGTCCTGGAAGAAATGGCGCTTAGGATAATCAACAAAAAAAACAGGAAATTCTAAACAATTTTTGCCGTAAATTGTGACGAATACCCAAACACAAACCGGAGGACGCATGAACGCTGACTCAAAAGAAGCTGCATTTCAAAAGGACATTATCAAGCAAATGGTCGCGGGCGGCTGGCAACTCGGGGACCCGGCCTTGTACAACCGCGAGCTGGCACTTTACCCTTCGGACTGCCTGGACTACGTCAAAACAACCCAGCCAAAGATTTGGGAGAAGTACAAAGAGCTCTACCCGACTTACCCGGAGAAAGCCTTCATCAAAAAGCTCGCCACTCAACTCGGCAAGGCCGACCCGCAGGCATCGGATAAGAGCCTGCGCACCTTCGGCACCCTGGGAGTGCTGCGCCACGAGTTGCGCGACAAGTCCGCCTCCTTCAAGCTCTGTCAGTTTAAGCCCGAGCATGGGCTAAACCCCGAGACACAGGCTATGTACGAGGGCAACATCCTGCGCGTGGTGCCGGAGTTGGTTTACAGCCCCTACGCCACCGAAGCCCATTTCGAGGAGACCGGCGCCAGGGCCAAGGCCTGGCGCATCGACCTTGTGCTGTTCCTGAACGGCATCGCCATCGTGACCATGGAGCTGAAGAGCGAGTTCAAGCAGGCGGTGCAGAAGGCCATTAAGCAGTACCGAAAAACGCGCTTGCCCAAAGACCCTGAGACCAACAAGCCCGAGCCGCTGCTTACTTTCAAGCGCGGCGCGCTGGTTCATTTCGCCGTTAGTCAATATGAGGCGTACATGACCACCAGGCTGGAGGGCGGAGACACACGCTTCCTGCCCTTCAATCAAGGCACTGCGGAGGGCGGCGCGGGCAACGACCAGCCCGAGGACATGCACGCTTATGCCACCGCTTACTTGTGGAACGAAGTGCTCGCCCCCGCCAACATCGTGCAGATCATCGGGCGCTTCATCCACCTCGAGATCCAGACCGTCGAGGACTGGGACGGGCGCAAGAGCAAGAAAGAAACTCTGATCTTCCCGCGCTATCACCAGTGGGATTTAGTTACCAGGCTGGTTGCGGCCAGTCGTGAGGAAGGTCCGGGACACAAGTACTTGGCGCAACATAGTGCGGGCTCCGGCAAGTCCAACTCCATCGCCTGGAGCGCACACCAGTTTTCATCGCTCTACAACGACCAGGGTGAGAAGGTCTTCCACTCGGTCATCGTGGTAACGGATCGCACGGTTCTCGATGACCAGCTGCAGGACACCATCTACCAGTTCGAGCATGCGGACGGCGTGGTGGGCCGCATTAACCGCGACGAGGGCCAGGGTTCCAAGTCCGAGAAGCTCGCGCAGGCGCTGGAACATAGCCAGCCGATTATCATTGTCACCATTCAGACCTTTCCCCACGTTCTCAAGGCCATTGAGGACAGTGTCAGTCTCAAGGAGCGCTGCTACGCAATCATCGCCGACGAAGCGCACTCCTCGCAGTCGGGCCGGACCGCGGGCAAGCTCAAGGCCGTGCTGAACAGCGAGACTCCGGAAGAGGAGCCAGAACTCACCGCCGAGGACATGCTTGCGGCCAGTGTCCAGTCGCGTGGGGCTTCCCCCAATCTGAGCTACTACGCGTTCACGGCCACGCCCAAAAGCAAGACCCTGGAATTGTTCGGCCGTCTACCCGACCCCGCTGAGCCG
>JAJDAG010000166.1 GCA_029262005.1 Candidatus Zhuqueibacterota bacterium
AGACATACTTTTCCTTTCTTGATTACCTGGTTGACTTTGTAGCTGTTACACTAAACATTTCTTTTTCATCCCTTTGAAATTCTTAAGGTACTTCCTTTGTATCGGTTACAAAACTGTATTTATTAAGTCTCTCTAAAAATATATCGAGAGGTCTGAATTTTTGGACACGAAACTCTATTCGGGGAATGTCCTTTTTTGTGCAACCCGCCAAAATGAATTTATTGATTGGAAGTGAGAATTTTTTGAAAGTTGCTTGCTGTAAAGAAAGAGAAGGTGAGATTAAAGAAAGTATCAGATTTTTGAGCTTCGATTGGAAGGGTTGGTAAACTTGCGCCCTTGCTCATGGCGGATTGGAAAATGTGTAAAGTTACAACTGAAGCATAGGTTGAAAGCGTCAAAAGAAAAAAATAAAGTGACTAAGTTGAGCTGAAGGAAGCCAGTTTCGCAACTACGATCATGCCGGCTGCGAATGCAAAACAAGCTTGTGCAGCGCGTTGCAAAGATTGCAGTGATTTTGGTGGCTTGTTTGGCGTATGGTGTGTATCTTTTCAATCAGAGTGTCGCCAGCGGTAAAAATTCAACAAGAACTTTTGGTACAAACAACGGAAATGAATCAATAAATGAAACGGCACACCGGGTTTTATTTTCTGGTTTTCGCTTGCCTGGTTGGCTGCGCCGGTTCCGGACCACGCCTTCGGGAAATCGTGGAACTGGCGCCGCCAACATCTGTGTCGTGGACAAAACAAGAAGGTTCAGTTGTCTTGCAGTGGCAACCCAGTCCGCAGGAGGCATCAGCGGACTTTGCCGGCTACAATGTTTATATTTCAGAGTACAGCCTGCTATTTACCCCGCCAAGTGATTTGCCTCCGGTGATTTTGCTTGGCAAAGAGCATCGGTATTTGCTGCTATCTGGAAGCCAGAAGAGCCGGGCCGTTTTTATCCACATTCGCAGTAGGGACCAACGCGGCGACATCAGTCTGCCGTCGTTGCCGGAAATTACGCTGGCCGCTGATTGAATAAATCGCAACAGCGTGCACACGCAAAATTTTCTTGCTTTTTCTTCGCTAAATAACTATTCTTCTGATCCGTGTTTATGGGATTAATTATGCTAACATTGTTATTTCAGCTTAGAAGAGGAGAATTAGTTTTCATGCCGACTGTAACGATTCGTGAAGGTGAAAATTTTGAAAGAGCACTAAAAAAGTTTACCCGGGCTTGCCAAAAGGCAGGGATTTTTTCTGATTATCGTAAGAACCAGTATTTCGAGAAGCCAAGCGAGCGGCGGAAAAGAAAAATCGGTGCTGCAATCAGAAAACACCGTCGCTTGATTCGAATAGCGAATCAATAGTTTGTTCAGACAAATATTTGAATCCTGTCAATAAATCAACTAATTGAGCACAGATGAGTTTACTGGAAAAGCTTTCCGAAGATGTTAAGAACGCGATGAGAGCGAAGGATGTCGTGGCATTAACGACCCTGAGAATGGTACGCGCTCAAATTAAGGACTCGCAGATTGCCAAAGGTGAAGAATTAAGTGAAGCTGAAGTTCTTGGCATTTTGTTGAATGCAGGGAAGAAACGCAAAGAAGCCATTGAGCTTTACGAAAAAGGCGGCCGCAACGATTTGGTTGAACAAGAAAAGGCCGAATTGGAAGTCATTTCAAGGTACTTGCCGGCGCAGCTATCCAGGGACGAGATTGTAAAGATTGTTGACGAGGTCGTTAAAACCGTTGGTGCAACCAGCGCGCAAGACCTTGGGAAAGTCATGGGTGCTGCAATGACGCAACTCAAAGGCAAAGCCGATGGCCGGCTCATTCAAGAAGTTGTCCGTGAAAAACTTGGTTAGTGTTTGACCGAAAGCGATTGAACTTTTTCAAAAGGGTGTTATTTCAAACCCGTTGGTCGGGGTGAGGAAGCTGAAGCGTGAGCATTTATCTAAAGTGACAAAGACGGCGTTTTTGCTCAATTATTAGTTAACTTCTGTATTTTAATCTTCTAAAGGCCGGTGAGCAAGTCAATTGCTCGCTTTTCAATTTATTGGTTAATTACATCGACATTGTTATTATCGCGGTGGTTGCGTTTTTTGCACTGAAAGGCCTGTTTAAGGGCATCATTAGTGAGGTATTGGGTCTGGCAGGTTTGTTTTTTGGGCTGTTAGTAGCAACCAAATACATGAGCACCGCTGCAAAATTCATTGATCAATATGTTGATGTTCCGCCTGCACTGGGCAGTATGCTCGGATATTTGGTTGTTTTTGTTGCCATTCAATTCGGTGTACAAATTCTTATTCATGTGCTCGAAAGTATTACAGACATTCCGTTTATAGGCTTTTTTTTCAAGCTTCTTGGCGGTGTTGTTGGTTTTATCAAGGGTGGTCTTATCGTGAGTCTTGTGGTTTTGCTTATTTCAATTCTGCCCATTAGTGAGAAATTGCTGCCAGGGCTTGAAGATAGCCGGCTGCTGCCTTACGCAAGAGAGTTCGCGCCCTGGGTGTATAATTCAGCGACAAAGATAATTCCCGGTTCCAAATCTTTCTACGGTGAAGTTAAAGAAAGTTTGACCAGTGTACCGACCAAGAATATTGATGAGCATACCAAACAATTCATGCAATCTATCGCCGATGACATTCCCTTGCCTGAAAGTGTCCAGAGAAAATAGCCGTGGCCGATATCCACAAACTCCTCGAGTTTGATAGGGTCATTGAATACATCAAGCAGAAATCACTTTCCCCGGCCAATCAATCCCGTTTTGATTCAATCCCCTTTTTAACCGACAAAGACCAGATTCTGGAAGCGCTGAACCTGGTTACTGAACTTGTTTATATTTTACAGCATGATAAACCGTTCCCGTTTCGGTTTGATGATATTAAAAATGATTTATCCATAGCGGCAGTGGCAGGGAGCCAATTGCGGCCTGAAGGGTTGATTCGTATTTTAAATTCTTTGCAGACGTCCCGCAGAGTTTACGGGTATTTGCGGGCACGCTCAGAGTCGTCTCCCGACCTTTGGCGCTTGGCTGGTCAGTTACAAAAATGCAAGAAACTCGAAGATGAGATAACGAACAAGCTGGATATTGCAACTGCGGAAATTAAGTCCAGCGCCAGCCCGAAGCTGGCCAGGATTCGTAAAGAGATTGGCAGACTTGAGCAAAAGGCGCGTAAATCACTGGATTCGTTATTTAAAAAATGCGCCGATCGGGGTTATTTGCAAGAGAGTCTCGTCACACTTAAGGATGGTCGGCTCGTTTTTCCCGTAAAAAAAGAGAGTAAGAATAAAGTCCCGGGACTCATCCATGATGTTTCGGCCACGGGAGCGACATTTTTTATCGAACCGATTGAATCATTACAATTAAACAATGAGGCCCAGGCACTCCGAGTCGAAGAGAATGACGAGATCGACAGAATATTGCGAGAACTGACCTCCCTGGTTCTTGCCGACCATGCCGTCATTTCCAGGAACTTCTATATTATTTGTGAGCTGGATTTCATTCAAGCAAAAGCGTTGTTTGCAAATGAGCTAAACTGTTGCCAGCCTTTGTTGAATGAGGCTCACACCATTGAAATTTTTGCAGGGCGTCATCCTCTCCTGGTGTTGCGAAAATCAGAGGCCGGTGAAGTCGTGCCGCTAAAATTGTCTCTGCCCGGTGATTTGCCGACCCTGGTGATAACCGGCCCTAATGCCGGTGGTAAATCTGTAACCCTCAAGACCGTCGGGCTTTTCGCCTTGATGACGCAAAGCGGCATTCCCATTCCAGCACATCCGGATTCAACTTTCCCGGTGTTCACAAGTATTTTTGCCGACATTGGAGATTCTCAATCGATAGAAAATGATTTGTCTACATTTAGCTCACATGTTGCGCGAATCGCTCAAATACTCAAACAGGCGACTCACAAAAGTCTTGTTTTAATGGACGAAATTGGTGTTGGAACCGACCCGGCCGAGGGTGCAGCCCTGTCAATCGCTTTGCTGGAAGAGTTGACACGTCGTGGATGCAAGACTATTGTGACAACGCACCACAGTAATCTCAAGGCGTTTGCCTATGAAACTGAAGGCGTTGAAAATGGCTCAATGGAATTTGAAGTTGAAAATCTGAAGCCGACTTATAAATTCAAGGCTGGTGTGCCTGGCTCGAGTTATGCGCTGGAGATATGTCAGCGGATGGGGTTGGCAGAGGCGATTCTTTTACGTTCCCGCGAGTTGCTGGGAGAAGACAAACAACGGCTTGAAAATCTCATTCTCGAATTAGAGCAAAAGTCGCAACACTCAGAGAGGTTAAGCGAAGGCCTGCAACTGGACCGAGCGCGATTAGAGAAACTTACCAAGGCTTACGAGGAAAAGATTGGCTCTTTAAAAAAATATGAACGTGAAACCAAGAAAAAGGCCCTGGCAGAGGCGCAGGAACTCATCTCCCAGTCCAATGCCACCGTTGAGCATGTCATAAAAGAAATTAAAGAAAAACAAGCCGGCAGGGAAGCTGTGGCAAATGCAAGGCAGCAAATCGCCCAAAAGAGCCGGGAAATAGCTGTTCAGCAGAATGAGGTGGCCTATTCTGAACCTGAAAATCTCCAGGAGGCGCGCGCAGAAATCGTAGTAGGAGAAACGGTTCTGTGGAAGAAACAGCGCAAGACAGGCCAGATTCTTGAAACGCCTGAGGGTTCGGACAAGGTTCTGGTGCAGTTTGATAACCTGAAGTTCCGCGTGCGAGCAGATGAACTGATGCAGCCACCTGAGGAAAAGAAAGAAAAAAAGAAGCTTTCGGTGGTGATTCATACTGAAGCGAAAGACACAGTTTTGCCTGAAATTGATGTGCGGGGACAACGCGTTGAAGAAGGCATCGCTAAGGTTGATAAATTCATCGACGACGCGCTTTTGGCGGGCTGGGACCAGGTGCGGGTCATTCACGGCAAGGGCACAGGCGCATTGCGTAAAGGGATTGTGAGTTACCTGGAAACACATGCCAGG
>JAJDAG010000167.1 GCA_029262005.1 Candidatus Zhuqueibacterota bacterium
TGTCCGGTTGTAGCTACCATTGCGATAACCTTGCCGGGATTCAGTTCGTTCATAGTGGTCTGCTCCAATAAAAGCATTGAATTCACTTTGAAAAATTTGCTGCAACGCCGTTTGCAGTGCGTCTTGAAGAAAAGTCGGTTCTTTTAGCCTGCTTTATTCATGAATTTATAATTTAAGGTCAAACGTCATGCACCGGATTGTCACACAGGAGGCGTCTTGTTAGCTTGGTAAACTGCTGTAAATTACAAAGATTCCTCCAGAATGACAAGGGTGCTGCGAATTATTCAGGCTAAATAATTGACCTTTCAATTACTTTTAGAATGAAGTCCCGCAGGGATTCAGACGTTAACTTCGAGTTTCAGTTGTCCGCCGACACTTCAAACATGACTATACGCTCGTGGTGGATTTGTCACCCCCGTGCACTTCTAACCATATAATCCCCCACGGAAAAATGAACAGGGAATTTTATTCCCCGGAACACGATAGCATCTGCAACCATTCGACATTGAGAATTGAATGCGCGCCGTGCGCCTGGCTTTGTCTGCTATTCATTCTTAGCCCGCCGTTATTTTTGGGGACAGAGTCCCTGTTTTATTGATGCGGCGGGGATTCCCCTTTGGGGGTTTTTAATGGTATAAATCCCCGCCGAGCGTACCTGCAGGGCTTGTCCAACAAACGGTTCAGATTGTGGTTCGCAAAAAAATGCTCTCACAATCTAACCTTATTCGTTAGGAATCAATACTTCATAAAACCTCGAAATCTAGCTGCATAATATGGTGAAAGCAGTGAAGCAAGTAACAGAACAATAAACAAATCCCCCTTTAGTACATTAAAGACCTGTAATATAGTTTCCCAAGATTTTCCAACAAAATAATGTCCGAATAAAAACTCAAATGATAGTGTCATTAATACCAATCCAATCCCAATGAGTGCAAATATTAAACTAGTGTTGTTTCCAAAAAATGGTATCGAAAAATACACAACTAAAATAATTACGATAGAAAGAAAAATACCACTGAGAGGCAAAGAAATATTTTGTCCTATAATTGGAGCCAATAATTTTTCACGAAGAGTTCCATTAATGATTGCAAACAAAACCATGATTAACCAAATAAAAATTGTTTTTAATACTATTTTCATGTTTGATTTCTTCATAACGACTCGGTCACGGGCGCTGCCATTTTCTTCACTGGACTTTGCAAATAGCACCCAATTCTGTGAAACCAATCATTTCTGAAAATTACGCTGGATCGGCGGCGTCCGGTGCACCGAACCAGTTAGGAAAAGCACACAGCCAAACCAACGAGCGAACGCACGAAAGGCACTGGCTGAAGCCAAGTGCCACCCAACTCTCAATTTACATGTACGGGGCACCCGGCGATGTCACCTCAATGATGATCATACTGCCGTATATACCGATAAGATTTATAGTCCTGCAAGTTCAGCCAACATGACAGAGCAAATGCCAAGAGACCCAGAATAACGACTGCCGCATCCACTACCAAAGTATCCCATTTAAACCCTGTTAGTTTATCTAGATAGTACTTGACGTATGAATACGGCAGGTTAGACTCTCCGAGTTCACGCTTGACCTCCCAATGCCAGTCTGTACAAAGGCAGTAGCCCCAACCGTAAAATATTCCTAAACCGCACCAAGATAAAATAGTTAGGCCAATAGTTATCAAATGTATACGCCGTGTTATTTTCCACGCCCAACCGGTTAGATTAAATAGAACCAAGCTGCCATGGAATACGACGAAGAAATAATCAAGGAATGTATACATTCAAATCTTTTGTGTATCCTTCAGCAATGTTTATAGTTAAATGCCCACTGCAACCCAAGCAATTCTACGTTCTGCATAACTACGACGGGTGGCCCAGTCGAGCAACCGTGTGCCACGTGCCTTTAGGCCGTGGCATTCATTGCATCTGAATCGGGATGTCTGCTCTATCTGGAATAACACCCTCATTCCGCAATCTGGCATATGCAGATGACCATCGCCATTCTTCAGGTACAATGCAATGTACCGGCGCTGTTTGGTTTCTCGATTACAGCTTTCTCAAGCTTGGCAACAAGTTGCTCGAGATTGTCCTGCAACGGATTCGAACTAGATGCCAAAGCGCTCTGGCTTCCGAGTTGTTGGAAAAAGCAGGACATTAAGAGTGCCGAACAGAGGGAAAGCTTCGTTAACGATCTAACGGGTACTACCTTCAGGTAGCGCTTCATCATAATCAACCTCACTATTTCGGTGGCTCTAACACCAAAATAACGCGCTGCAAAATTGCGGGATCCTATGCTTCCGACTTCACTGAATTGTCGCGGAACACAAAAATTTAAAAATTAAGCAGACGCTTTTGCAGTCGCTGTTAATTTTTTTGGTACGCCCGGCATGGGCATGAAACTAATAGGGTGCAAGTCCCTTAATAGGTGAACTCCTGTATTTGTATTTTAAAGTACAGCAACTATTAGCGAAAGGCAACTGCAAAGCCGTGAGGCTTTGTGGGAAGGAAGCCTGTAGCAAAGCAGTGAGCCGACGAACAGA
>JAJDAG010000168.1 GCA_029262005.1 Candidatus Zhuqueibacterota bacterium
GCGCCATTACGGCATTTCTGTAATTGGCGCCACCGGCGCCAGTCATTTGTCGTTTTTGGGTACCGGTTATCAAGCAACCAGGACTTCAAACGAGGTGTTTCGAGATCGCCGGCGTACGCCGACGACCGCTGCGGTCGAACAAGCAATCGGCTGGGCACAGACAATGAATCTTGAGATTGTGCTTAAGGTGCATGTTTTGCCGGGAAATGGAAACATACCCGGTGAAGTGGATCCGTCAAATATAGAATTGTGGTTTGATTCATACCGTGCTTTTCTTTTGCCATGGGCTGAATTGGCAGAGTCGGTCGGGGCTGCCCAGTTTGTCATCGGCACTGAGCTGCAAAACACCATCAGCGAAAAAGAACTTTGGCTGGACATGATCTCCGGGGTCCGGGCCGTCTTTTCGGGCGAACTCACTTATGCTGCTTCGTGGGATGAAGCGTTCCGGGTGCCGTTCTGGCAGGAGCTGGATTATGTTGGTATTGACTTTTATTTCCCCGTCACAAACAGGAAGGACCCGGGACGGTTTGAGATTCTTGCCGGCTGGCAACCCTGGCTGAGGAAATTACAGCGGCTGCACCAACAGACCGGCCGCAGAGTTCTGTTCACAGAAATTGGCTACCGCAGCATTGATGGCTCCGGCATGAAACCCTATCAATTCGATAATTTTGGCTCACTGGATATGCTGGAACAAGCGGATCTGTATTGGGCTGCTTTGCAGGGTACCGCAGACGTTTCATGGATTGCGGGAGTATCCTGGTGGAACTGGCTTGCGAACAATTCTGGCGGACTATTCAACCAGGATTACACCCCCAAAGGCAAACCGGCAGAAACCATCCTGGCCAACGCCTGGAGTCGTGAATGAAATTTCGGCCTTTTTTTCGACTCTGTCTGCTTACGCTTATTGCGATGCCCATTCAGGGGTGGGCGCAGGATCAAGACACAACCGGTGTGACAAAAATGGTTCCGCGCTTGTATTCCGGCGCTGTTGAAATCGGGTTTTCGGCCGCGCTTGCCGCTGTTGAGAACATTGCAAACTTGTCTGTCTCAACTCGCATCGGCACTTTTTTGCCGCTATCAGCAGGATTCGCGGGAGGAGAGGTAGAATTAACCTATTCGCATATCAATTCACTCGACATTTTCGATGTGGTGGGCGGGCTTTCCTGGCAGGCTCAATTTGGGGAAAGCGGCACCTATCCTTTTCTTTCTGTGGGAGGCGGTTTGCGGCAGGAGTGGCTGGGAAATTTTCAGCAGGCGCGTTTCCCGGTTGGTTTTACAGTCGGGTTTCGAACCTTAATATCGCAAAACTCAGCCATGCGAGTTGAATATAAACTGCGATGTATTTTGGGTGATGCTTCGGCGACTTTCACCGAGCAGCAAATGATGGTCGGGATTTCGTTGTTGATAAAAAACCGCGGGCAGCAAAACGAACAGACGGAATAAATTTACTCGAATCATGGGTTATTTTTTAGATGCTTATTTTAATATAGGTAACCAATTAACAAACAGGCCAACTTGTCAATGTCACCGCAACGCAATACCGGCGCAAAGCAGTTACAGGCTGTTTCAGAGCGCCGGATTTAACATTGGCACGGCAACTCTTACGAGAATGAGAACCCATATGAACAGAAAACTATTTACTTTGCTGACCCTTATTTTATTACCCAGTCTGGCCATGTCACAAGTGAAACCGACAGAGTTTTTCGATAAGGTTGATTCTTTTATGCACAAACATGTGCACGACGGACTGGTCGCTTACAGCACAATCAAACAATCTCCAAAGGCGCTCGAAACACTGGCGGCGTCAATTGCAGTTTTTGACCTGGCACAATTGCCCGATGAATCCGGGAAAAAGGCATTTTGGATCAACGCCTACAACGTTCTGGTTATCAAGTCGGTTGTGGCCAACTACCCCATTAAATCGCCCATGGATGTTGCCGGTTTTTTTGACAAACAGAAACACAAGATTGCCGGTGAAAAGCTTACGCTCAATGAAATTGAAAATATCAAACTTCGAAAAAAGTATGGCGACGCGCGTATCCATTTTGCCCTGGTTTGTGCCGCACTCAGTTGTCCGCCGCTCGTTGCTCAGGCCTATTTCCCTGACGGGCTGGACAAGCAACTGGATGAGCGGACCCGGTCAAATCTCAATGATGCCGAATTCATTCGGCTGGATGGGATGGCAAAAAAAGTTTCTGTGTCCGAAATTTTCAAGTGGTATGCCGGGGATTTCGATAAGAACTTGCTGGACTATTTGAACCGTTATCGGCAGCAAACGATTCCCGACAACTATGCTGTGGACAACTACACCTACGACTGGCGTCTGAACGAGTACATCGAAATTAAAACGGGACAGCTGTTGTTTGACAGCAGCAATCTGCAGGCTTACACACCGTCAACGCTTCTGAGCCCGGGCGAAATGGAAGTGAAGACCTTTAACAACCTCTACACCCAGACTGCATTTTATGATAGCGACGGAAAGAAGATGGATTTACACTTACGCTCGACTTTCTTCACTAATATCAGTAGTTTTTTGTTTGGGTTCAAGGAAAACGTCAATCTGGGAATTGATATCTACTTCAAATCAGTGCGCAACGATGAGAGTTCGGCCTCGCCGCTTTCAGTCTTCAAGTTCAGTTCCGGAAATAGTTCCCGCACCGCTTTGACCGCGATTGCCCCCAGAGTGAAGTTGTCGCCATTTACACGATTTCGTAATTTTTCGCTTCAAACCCTGGTTCTCATTCCGCTGCAAACGGATATCGATTCCATGCCATTTCTCGACTACGGCGACTTGCAGTGGTGGACCCAGTTTTTCTACGATAAAAATTTGACGGATAAATTTTTGCTGTATTTGGAACATGGGTGGGCTATCCGCTTTGGCGAGAATCTGTCTTTTGATTCTCCGGTCAAAGCCATTTTCAACTACTACCCCAGTTACAGGTGGACAGTCTATCTTCCCACCGAACTTACGCCAACCTGGGATGGACTTTCCTGGTCGGCTTATTACTTTCAGGCGGGACTTGGGTTGAAATATCAGCTCACACCCAATTTTGAATTGGAATCGCTGTTGACGAAATTCCTCAAAGGCAAGCAGGCCGGCGCCGGCGTTACCTATAATATGGGAGTTCGCATTATTATTTAATGAAGTTTTGGATAGTTGTGCTCTTGCTCGGCAGTGTGTCTGCTGTATTGCCCGGGGAAAAGATCATCGAAATCAGATTTGCCAACCTGCAGCGAACCGATCCTGATTACCTTAAAAAGTTCCTAGTTTCCAAAGAAGGCACTGAAGTTGATACCACCCGATTGCGGGCAGATGTGCAGCGACTGCGCAATCTGCAGTTATTCTCGGATGTGGCATATTCTCTTGAAAGTTTCGCGGGTGGCCAGGTTATCGTTTTCAATTGTGAGGAGTTGGGGACAATTTTGCCCATCGCAAATTTCGGAGGCATTGCCGAAAATATCTGGTTCCAGCTCGGCGCCAATGACTTTAACTGGCTGGGTCAGGGTAACACGCTTGGCGGCTACTATCGTTACTACGACCGTCATTCAGTAGAGGGTTATTTGAGCGTTCCATCTATTTCGGGCTCGCGCTGGGGAATTTCTCTCGGTGGCAATCGACTGGAAACCATTGAGCCGACCCATATCAACGGGCAATATGTCTCCTACAATGTGCGGCGCTGGTCAACAATTGTGTTGGGTAGAGTTTCATTTTCTCCAAATCTCTGGTTTGAGCTCGGTGGCGGCTACCTGAGTGAACGATATGAAAAAAATGTTGAAAAAAGTGGCGCCGCCGCTCCGGGTCCGCAACAAGAAAGTTTCAAAAAATATTTGATGAAATCTATTCTGACTACAAACAATGTTGATTATTTTTTACAGTATTTGTCAGGCATTGCCAGTGAGTTCACCTTGGAAACGGTCAAAACCAGGGGAGGAGAGGCGCTATTCTGGAAAATTCTCAATGAATCGAAATGGTACGCACGAATTGGCAGCAAGGGGAACAGCGCTTTGCGCCTGCGTTTGGGGATTTCACAAAATAAAAATTCGCCCTTCGCGCCGTTTGTGCTGGATAGCTATATTAATGTTCGTGGCTCAGGAAACCGGACCGCTCGTGGAACGGCTGAATTTTCCCTGAATACGGAATATCGTCATAGCGTTCTTGAAAAGAGCTGGGGCGCCATTCAAGGTATCGGTTTTGTTGATTGGTCTTCCTGGCGTCCGGCGGGGGGAAAAGTGTCCGCGATGTTTGACAAGCAGAACAATGTTACCTTCGCAGGTTTTGGTGCGCGCGTTTATTTTCGCAAGATTTATAATTTGGTTCTGCGTATTGATTACGGCATGAGCGTCACGGACCCGGCGCAGCATGGTGTGGTGTTTGGCACGGGACATTATTTTTAGGCGGTTATTTTTGAATACGGCGGTTTGACCTGCGAGACAAAGTTGTTGAATTTGTTTTAATTCTACTAACTTTGTTCCCCACGAGGGGAAAGACTGGGGTTGTTTTGCTGCTTACGGATTTACACGGATTTTTTCTTGCAATATTACTTCAATCGGTGCAAATCCGTGGCTAATCGCTCCCAACGAGCCTATTTTACTGCACCCACCATCTTGGCCGGATCCACATATTTGTCAAACTCGTCTTCGGTGAGAAACCCCAAACTCACCACGGCTTGTTTCAGCGTGCTACCTTGAGCATGCGCGGTTTTAGCGGCTTTGGCTGCTTTGTCATAGCCAATATATGGATTTAGAGCCGTGACCAGCATGAGCGAATTTTCAAGATTCTTTTGGATGTTGGCGGCATTGGGCGTGATGCCGGCTACGCAGTTTATATTGAATGATTCGCACGCGTCGCCAATGAGTCTGGCGGACATGAGCAAATTAAAAATCATCATTGGTTTAAACACATTTAATTCGAAATGGCCGGTTAAACCCCCAATGTTGATGGCGACATCGTTGCCCATTACTTGCGCGCAAACCATGGTCAGGGCTTCCGCCTGTGTCGGGTTTACTTTGCCGGGCATGATTGAAGAGCCGGGTTCGTTGGCTGGAATATTTAGCTCGCCAATGCCACAACGCGGCCCCGAAGCCAGAAGCCGGATGTCATTGGCAATTTTCATCAGACTGGCAGCCACGGTTTTCAGCGCGCCGGATGTTTCCACAATGGCGTCGTGCGCGGCCAGCGACTCGAATTTGTTTTCAGCCGAAATAAACGGCAGGCCAGTCATATCGGCAATTTTTTTAGCGACATTCTCAGCGAATCCATCTGGTGTGTTGATGCCGGTACCAACTGCCGTGCCGCCTAACGCCAATTCTGAGAGGTGCGCCAGCGTGTTTTTAATTGCGCGTATGCCATGCTCAAGTTGAGAGGCGTAACCCGAAAATTCCTGACCGAGTGTCAGCGGTGTGGCATCCATCAAGTGTGTGCGGCCAATTTTGACAATTGGCATGAACTCCTTGGCTTTTGCAGCAAGTTCTTTTTGCAACGCATCCAACTTCGGCAGCGTGTTTTCCATAATTATTTTGTAGGCTGCGATATGCATGGCCGTTGGGAAAGTGTCGTTTGAAGATTGAGATTTGTTAACATCATCGTTGGGGTGGATGGGCGTTTTCGAACCCATTTCACCGCCAACAATTTCAATGCCGCGATTTGAAATCACTTCGTTGACGTTCATGTTGGATTGCGTGCCAGAGCCGGTTTGCCAAACCACCAATGGAAAATGCGCGTCAAGTTTGCCTGTGAGAATTTCATCACAAACCCGGGCAATGATGTCTGTTTTTTCTTTTGGTAAAATGCCGGCTTCCTGATTGGTAAGCGCTGCGGCTTTTTTCAGAAAGGCGAACGCGTGCACAATTTCAATCGGCATTTCCTGCCCGCCAATCTTGAAATTCTCCTTCGAACGTTGGGTTTGGGCGCCCCAGTATTTGTCGCCAGGGACTTTAACTTCGCCGATTGTGTCTTTTTCAATGCGAAAACTCATTCTATTTATCTCCTAAAATTGTCATGCGGTGGTGAAGTTTTTTTATAAGGATTTTGGGCATAAGCCATCTGTATTGCTCAGGAAGATAAATACTGAAAAAGTCAGAATCAATTTTATTATTTGCAATTCAATCAAGTGAGTCGTATAATTATAGAGTTCCCCGTAAACAATAATTTTTAAGGAGATATTTCAATGGCAGCGAAGCTAAACGCCAAAGGACAGGAGCATCAAGCCGAAATGTACTACCCAAACCAGAGTATCAAAGATAACGCCAATGTAAAAGATTATGATGAATTGTATAAACGCTCGATAGAGGACAGGGAAGGTTTTTGGGCGGAAGAGGCTGAAAAACTGGACTGGTTTCAGAAATGGGACAAAGTACTGGATGACAGTGAGAAGCCGTTTTACAAGTGGTTCACCGGCGGGAAAATAAATATTGTTCATAACGCCATTGATCGGCATTTGCAAACCTGGCGGCGCAACAAACTTGCTTTGATTTGGGAAGGGGAACCTGGCGATGTTGCAACCTACTCCTATCACGCACTGGATCGGGAGGTCTCAAAGTTTGCCAATGTGCTCAAGAGCATGGGCGTTCGTAAAGGGGAAATCGTCACTATCTACATGCCGCAAGTACCTGAGTTGATGATTGCTATGCTGGCTTGTGCTAAGATTGGTGCAGCACATAGTGTTGTTTACGGTGGTTTCAGTGTTGAGGCGCTTGCAGAACGAATTCAGGATGCGCAAAGCCGTGTGTTGGTTACAGCCGATGGGGGCTGGCGTCGCGGCAAGATTGTTGATTTGAAAAAGATTGCCAATGAAGCCATCGGGCGCTCGGCCACCATTGAAGTCTGTATCACGGTTCAGCGCACGGGCCAGGAAGTTTACATGGAAAATGACCGTGATTTCTGGTACCATGAGTTGATGAACCTGCCCATTGCCAACGCCAAATGTGCAACCGAAGAAATGGATGCTGAAGATATGCTATTCATTCTTTACACCTCCGGCACAACGGGTCGGCCGAAAGGCGTTTTGCACACGCACGGGGGCTATTCTGTTTATACAGCAACAACGCATCGCTATGTTTTTGATATCAAAGAAGAAGACCGTTGGTGGTGTGCCGCGGATCCGGGTTGGATTACCGGTCATAGTTACATTGTTTATGCACCGCTCATTAATGGCGCTACCGTCATGATGTACGAAGGCGCGCCGAATCATCCGTACCCAAATCGTTGGTGGCAGATGATTGAAAAGTACGGGATTTCAATTTTGTACACGTCGCCAACAGCCATCCGCGGTCTTATGCGTTTTGGCGATCAGTGGCCGCGACGACATGATTTAAGTTCGCTGCGACTTCTTGGCTCAGTGGGCGAGCCCATTAATCCTGAAGCGTGGCGCTGGTACTATAAAGTGGTTGGAAATGAACGTTGCCCGATAATGGATACCTGGTGGCAAACTGAAACCGGCGGATTTGTCATCACACCATTGCCGGTCACACCGCTGAAACCCGGCTCCGCGACCAAACCATTTTTTGGCCATGAAGTTGCTGTGGTTGACGATGACGGCAATGAAGTGAAAACGGGTGAGGAAGGCAAGCTTGTACTAAAAGGGCCGTGGCCCGGTATGGCTCGTACTATTTACGGTGACCCCGAACGCTATAAAGAAGTTTACTGGAAAGATTATGAAAAACAGGGCTGGTACAAGGCCGGCGACTCCGCCCGCATTGACGAAGACGGCTACGTCTGGATTATTGGCCGCATCGATGATGTCATCAAAGTCAGCGGATACCGCCTCGGCACCGCTGAAGTGGAAAGCGCACTGGTGAGCCATGCTGATGTTTCAGAGGCAGCCACCATTGCTTTGCCGCATGAATTGAAAGGCAATGCCATTCACGCCTATGTTATTTTACGCGCCGGACTGAGTGGCAACAAGGAGCTGGAAGCCGCTTTAAAGGATCATGTCGGCAAAGAAATTGGTCCCATAGCGCGTCCGGAGACGGTGACTTTTGTTGAATCTTTGCCGAAAACACGCAGCGGCAAAATTATGCGGCGGGTTCTGAAAGCACGGGCAATGGGCGTGGATGAAGGGGATCTTTCTACCCTGGAAGAATAGTCGTTTTGCAGTGGTTGCGACGCATTTTTAAAGTGCGTCGCAACTTTGATTTTAACCAGCCTGTTTGTAAAAACACCTCATAGACTTTTAGCACCGAACCCAATTTTTACAACAGCTCGATCTGTTGTTGATAGTATCCTGCCGGGCGGCGCCGAGCGAAAATTCGCTTGTTCGCTTATTGGCTCGAATTTTTATCGGCCAATATTTTCTGCAATTTTGTTGTCATGTTCAGCCTGTTTTTCGGATGAATGACTGCTTACATATCAGCGAATTTTCTCTCTCCTGGAAATTTTGAACAGATTGGCGAACAAACAGCCTTCCAGGTTTATTCGCAATGTGCGAAATTTCGTTGCTGTTTCGATGTTGACTTTCTATATTGTTTTATGACGTTCTGCCCGACAGAAATGGGGCGTACGCAAATTCTAAAAAAATCAAAATAGGCTTATAATGGAATTTCATGGTGCTAATCTCAGGTTTATTTTTGGCTTGAAATTAAAACAATTCAGGTTGAAAAGAGGTTTTTCTCTCAAGGAGCTTGCGGCGCAAACAAATGTTTCAATTTCGTTCTTAAGTGAAATTGAGAAAGGCAAGAAATACCCAAAGCCGGAAAAAATTATGCGATTGGCCGGGGCTTTGGATATCTCCTTTGATGAATTGGTTTCTTCCAAAGTGGATAGCGAACTCGGTGCGCTAACGTCGTTGCTGTCGTCACCGTTTTTACGCGAATTTCCGTTTGAGCTGTTTGATATTACGCCGCGGGATCTGGTGGAATTGATGACCACATCTCCAACAAAAGCCGGTGCCTTTATTCGAACCTTCCTTGAGATTGGGCAGACTTATGACATGCGGGTTGAACACTTTTTGCTGGCCGCACTTCGATCCTACCAAAAGATGAATCTCAACTATTTTGCAGATATTGAAGCGGCTGTTGGTAAATTTCTGGCGCAACAAGGGTGGAAGCCGCAACACACTTTTAAGTATGAGTTGTTCCGTTCTGTTTTTGAAGACCGGTACGGTCATGCCCTGGCAGAAAGTAGCTTCGAGGGTTTCGCCGCTCTGAAGGGATTTCGCTCTATTTGGAGTGACGGCAATCCGTCGAAATTGTTCATGAACAAAAATCTTTTGCCGAGTCAGAAGGCCTTTGTCATCGGCAGGGAACTTGGTTTCATTTATCTGGATCTTAAAGAGCGGGCCAAAACGTCCTCCTGGATAAAAGTCGAGAGTTTTGAGCAGGTGCTCAACAACTTTAAGGCATCGTATTTTGCCGGCGCTTTGCTGATAAACAAAGATTTACTTCGTGATGATTTGGCAGCTTTTTTCCAAAAGAAACGATGGGATGGCGATTTGTTCCTCTCTATGATGCGCAAATATGATGCGACACCGGAAATGTTTCTTTATCGTCTCAGCCAATTGATTCCAAAGTTTTTCGGGCTGAAAGAAATTTACTATATTCGTTTTAGCAATGTTACCGATACAGACAGCTTTAGCCTTACGAAAGAATTGAACATGTCGCAGGTTCTGGTGCCACATGGCATTGGTTTGAATGAGCATTACTGCCGCCGTTGGCTGGCCATAGTCTTACTTAAAGAGCTGGCAAAGGGCCGGCGTGAAAACTCAAAATCCGATACATTGATTTCGGCTCAGCGCTCTCGGTTTGTCGATAGCGGTGCCGAGTTTCTCACAATTACTCTGGCGCGGCCTTTGGCAGTGAGCGAAGGCGCTAATTCCAGCATTTCATTCGGTTTTTATTTGAATGATGAATTTAAAAATGTGGTCAAATTTTGGGAAGATCCCGCCATCCCACGAGTGGATGTGAACGAAACCTGTGAGCGTTGTGGCTTGTCGCAATCAGCGTGCAGCGACCGGATTGCCCCACCCGTGCTCTACGAGCGAGCGCACCGGCAATTGGTACGGGAAAACACCTTGCAGGACTTTCTGCATGAAGTGGAACAGGGCGTCACAACCCATTGAACATGGCACAAATCGCTTGAAAAATTCTAAATAATTTGGTAATATAGACCTCTAATCTCCCACTCTGAATTCACACCCAGATATTTCTCCAACAGTGATTTGCACATGGGATGTGGCATCAGAAACTAAAATTGACAACTGACATTGTAATATTACTACTAAAGGGTTGCCAATAATGCCAAAACCTAAACTCATAGTTTTGTAACGCCTCAGTTGGAATTGGACAAACAAGGGTTTATATTTAAGGTGGCAAAAAA
>JAJDAG010000169.1 GCA_029262005.1 Candidatus Zhuqueibacterota bacterium
TAACTCTGTGAAGCGTCCATCTTAGCCACATCTGAATAAATATAATAACAAATGCTTTTAAAAAAATCCAAAAAACCTGAAATGGCCCTGAGTTCAGAAAACTGCCAAAGGGACTCGACCAACCACCCAAAAACAGTGTCGCGACAATCACACCCACCAAGAACATATTTGCATATTCAGCAAGAAAAAACATTGCCCATTTCATGCCACTATATTCTGTATGGAAACCCGCAATGATTTCAGATTCGGCTTCAGGAATGTCAAAAGGGGCACGATTCAGCTCGGCAAGCGAGGCAATAAAAAAAACAAAAAATGCAATCAGGTTAAAAGGAAAATACCTGAATATTAACCAGTTAAAAAGGCCTCCCTCTTGCGCTTCCACAATATCGCTTAGATTCAATGAGCCGACAGCCATTATAATGACCAGAACAGCAAGGGATGCGGGAATTTCAAAACTGACTATCTGCGCTGCCGCACGCATTGCGCCCAGCAGAGACCACTTGTTATTTGACGACCAGCCTGCCAGAATAATACCAACTACTACAAACGATGAAATGGCAATCACATAAAACAGACCTACATTTAAATCACTAATCACCAGACTTTTTGAAAAAGGCAGAACCGCGAAAGCCGCAAGTGTGGCGGCAAAAACTACGAACGGTGCCAGTAAGTGTAATAATTTATCTGCAGCCGCCGGCACGATGTCTTCCTTTTGCAGAAGCTTGATAGCGTCAGCCAGTGTTTGCGCCCAACCATGGCCAATATTTTTCAATATTGGGATTTCGCTATTAACTTCCATAGGCCCAAGGCGATCTTGCATGTGCGCGGATATTTTGCGTTCCAAATAAACCCCTACAAGCGCAAGAACGGCTGCAAGCGTCATGACAATTACCGCACCAAGCATCATGAACAATAAAGTCATTATGTCTTCAGATATCGCAGGGAAGGAGAATTGATAAATTGCTTGATAAACAGTGAGTGTGGGCATTCCTATCGTTGGCTTCCTTTCCCCTCGTAACTATGAGGCCATCAGTTGGGTGAGTTCTTTCGATTCTGTTAATGGGGATACAGATGTATCAGGGACATTGGCCGGCTTTTCCCATTCCAGATCTCCCTTGCCCCACACGTAAGCCAATCCAATAATCAGGATAAAAACAAATACCATCATCTCGACAAAAGCAAATGTGCCCAGGCTCTTAAAAACAACAGCCCAGGGAAAAAGAAAAGCAATCTCTACTTCGAATATCAAAAAGATCAGCGCAATCACATAAAAGCGAATATTAAATTGAATCCAGGATTCGCCCTCGGGCAACTCTCCACATTCATAGGTACTCAGTTTTACCGGGTGTGGATTGCGTGCCTGCAATAATCGCGAAATCGTGATGTTTATCCCAACAAACGCTGCACCAAAGATGAGAAACACCAAAATATGAGCAAAATTTTGTAACATTAAATACCTTGAATGATAACGAGAGGGCTGCGAACAATCGAGCAAATTTCAAGGCATTATTATAATAAATTTTTGTTACAGAGTCAAGAATTAAATCGTCACAAACAGGGGTTGGTCGTAGACATTTGATATAAGGCAATTTCGCCTACACAATATCAGGGGTAGTTTCACTTCCTACAAAGTGGGGATTTAGCTGTTTTGCATAAATGTGCAGTACAACCAAAGAAGAACTCGTTTGGAGAGCACCGTACCGAGGATAAATATCGTCTGGCGAAAACAAAGAAATCATGGATGTGATTTAAAGAAATTAAGAGGAAAGTCGATAGTAAAGTCAGGGTTATTTTTCATAGTTTTCTCCTGATATTGCCCCGATGTTCTTGACCTTGCTTCATGCCAGACACCTATGAATGTCGGGGCTTTTTTTTCAATCCTCCTTTAAAAAACAAATGCAGACATCATTGCCATTAGATAGTAGCGGCATGAAAGTCTGCATTTGAGTTGGAGGTACGCAATTATCTTATTTTGAAACGGAATCCCCCGGTAAAGCCCAAATAATGCTTATTGGTCTGGTTAAAATAGTTGTGCAGCCTTCCTTTCATTATGAGCCCTGCGTATGGGCTGGTGGGTATAAAGAAACCTGCGCCGGCAATAAGACCGAAATGATTTGAGGTGTAAGTGATCTTTTGATTGTCAGCAGAATTAAGCGAAAGCTTTGGCCGAAACAGTCCGCCACCGCCTTCAAGAAAAAAACTTCTGCCTAGAAATCTCTGAAACACCAAAGTGGCCGACATGAGTGATGAAGAACCGGTTGTGAAGAGATTACCATCAGCCCCAGTTACTTCGGAGCTACCAATCAGTGACTGACTAACCTCTATTCCCATATTTACACCTGGGCCCAGTGCAACCATGTATGCACCCGAAACAAGCGCACCAGCCGTTGAGGCCAATGCCAGATTTCCGTTTGGGATCATGGCGCCTGCGCTAAAACTCAACCACGGTTTGCGCAGCTTTCCTGCCGTTCGCAGTACTGCTGCCGGCCTTCGGCTTGGGTTGCTTTCAGCCACAAAAACTGTTTCAGGTTCAGCCGGCTCGATAATCGGTTCTATTCGTCTAGATTGCTGTTGTCTTCGATTTACATTTTTCACGATAATTTGGCCGTCCTCGCCGCCCGATTGCCCAGCTAAAACTGTTTGCAATTCACGTTTTGTAAATAGATTGTCGCCCTTGTGCAATAAATTCCCTTTCCGGCCCTTAATATGCTCAACGGCTGCTCGATTTGCGGTGGCACGAATCACTTTCACCTCACCCACTTCAACCATGCCGGCCTGAGTGTCTCTTCTTGCAAACAATACCTGTCCTTCCTGAAGTCCCTGATTGACGCCTTTATTGATAATGCCGTAGCGACCGTTTACTTTGATTACAAGTGTTGTGCCGTCAGCCCAGACCGCGGTAGCAAAAATCAACAGCAAGATTGCTTTTAAAAGAAATTTTTTATTACTCATTGTCATACCTCGCTTCCAATATACAGAAAATCTCTATTTCAACATGTCGCAGGTGCAACCGCGAAACAATGTTGCAAAAGCAATGGCAAAGCACGTACCACTTTGTGAAAAGTGAAACTAAGTCACTATTTTATAAGGTCTGGATAGAAATTGAGAAGAAAACTGAGAAGATATTTCGTGGCCTAGCTTACGCGAACGTAATACGTTAATGTAACGAGGAAAAAAGTAATAACGGTCAAAGTCAAAAAGGGCCATTCCAACAATCAATACGTTGACATACAATTCAGGATGTAGTCAACACGGTAAATGCTGTTGGAATGGCCCCGGTTTAAACGCAATCAGCGACTGCTAGTAGCCATAGACTCCACCCATTCCACCCCAGACAATTGTACTGGCAATGAGAGTAAGGACAATCATCACAACAATCATAACAATCAGACTGACCGCAGTATAAGTGATGCGCTTGTCCGCAGGCGTTTCCATCATCACAGGCAGACCCAAATAGAAAATGTAAATGCCGTAAAGCGAGCCTATCGTCCCAAGAAAAGCAAGACTCGGGTTGATGTTAAAAATGCCTGCAATAAAACTCGGAGTAAAAGCATACGCAGCTAACTTAAAAGCACTATCAGCATTTTGTGATGAGCCAAAGTGAGGCGCCAACGCATCGATGATTTTACCAAAAACGAACACGCTCAGAAGCCCTATGGCATAAACCAATGCGCAATAAAAAACACTGCGGAAAAATGAGGCATGGCCGAGCATCGCAACGAACATTGCTGCGGCCGGCACTGCCGCGATAACCACAACGTATTCTTTCATTAATTGTGTTACACCGATGGCCTCGCTTTTCACCTCCAAAAGGGCATCTGCAGGTGAAACCAATACTTTTTTTGCCCTGGTAATTACTTGTTCCATTGCTATCTCCTTTCCTTGTGAAATAATAGGTTTCGCACTTGTGAGTTTACCCTTCCATCCAAACGTTTTCCTGCCCTAGGATACTTCGTAACCTCGACAACATTTCTACAGATGGCTTGACTGTTAGCTTCCGGGATCTTATTGTTCGTTTCGGGTTTTTCGGGGTGTGTAAATCAATAAACAGGCCGCATGGACCAGGGTTCTGCCGTATGATTTCGGAAACCTGACTCAAAAGCGGATCATCAACGCCGACAACATCCATGCTCAGGTAAAGTTTCTTGCCGTATTGTTCCCAAGCCCCGGCAAGAGCCACGACATCATCACACAAAATATTCGTCTGATCCTCACCCCGACTACTTTTTCGTCCGCTTAGTACAACCATTGCATCTAGCTGCAGCAAGTCCTTGTATTTTTCATACACACTCGAAAAAACAATAATTTCAATATTGCCGTAAAAATCCTCAATTGTAATAAAAGCCATGGTCTTATTTTTTTTGTCAAGAATAGTTTTGCTTTCCGTCACAATACCGCAAATCCGAACTTTGGCGCCATCCTTCTGCTCGTGAATCGAATCCAAAGTGACTGTCGCAAATGTCCGGGCTTCTTCCCGATATTTGTCCATTGGGTGTCCCGAGACATAAAATCCAAGCATTTCCTTCTCAATGGCCAAAGTTTTGTGTTGCACCCAAGGCTCCACAAAAGGCATCGGCGGGTGTTCGGCAAACCCTGAATCTACATCCTCGAAAATTGTAGTTTGTCCGCGCATTCTGTCTGCATTGATGGATACAGCAAAACTCACAGCGGTTTCCACGGCGGCCATTTTCTGTGCCCTATGACCATCGAGTGAATCCATCGCACCCGCTTGAATAAGGCTCTCCAGTACTTTCTTGTTTACTTGAATTCGTTCACAAAAATCAAACAAATCTTGAAAGGTTCCATCTTTGCGTCCTTCAATGATAGACTCAATGGCGGCTTTGCCAACATTTTTTACCCCACCAAGGCCAAACCGAATATTTGTATCCTCAACGGTAAATTCGTAATCACTCTTGTTCACATCAGGCGACATGACTTTAATACCGAGCCGTCTGCACTCTTCAATAAGGACAACGACTCGGGTTGATGTTCCCATCTCACTGGAAATTGAGGCGGCCATAAACTCTGCCGGGTAGTGTTTCTTGAGATATGCGGTTTGAAAAGCCACCAGAGCGTAACACGTGGCATGCGGCTTGACGAAGCCATATCCAGCGAACTTGTCCATCATGTCAAAAATTTCATTCGCCAGTTTTTTCGGGATCTCGTTTTCAGCACACCCCGCAATGAACCGGGCACGCTGTTCAGCCATGAGCTCAGCCTTCTTCTTACCCATAGCGCTACGCAGCAAATCCGCCTTTCCCATACTGAAGCCGCCAAGCGAACTTGCAATCCGCATTACTTGCTCTTGATAGACGATGATCCCATAAGTTTCTTTAAGGATGGGCTCTAGAAGAGGATGCAAATACGTAATCTTCTTTTTGCCATGCCGGCGCGCGATGAAATCATCGATCCAATCCATTGGACCGGGACGGTAGAGCGCGTTCATGGCAATGAGATCTTCAAACTGCTGGGGCTTAAGCTTCCGCAAGTATTCCCGCATTCCTGAACTTTCAAACTGAAAAATACCAACTGTGGCACCTTCTGTGAATATCTCAAAAGTCTCTGAGTCCTCCAGGGAAATGTTGTCAACGTCAACCTGAAGCCCTCTCCTGCTGAGCGCTTCAACCGCCTTCAGAATAACTGTAAGAGTGCGTAAGCCAAGAAAATCCATTTTCAGTACGCCGATTTCCTCAAGGATTTTCATGCTGTACTGACTGGTAACATCGCCCGAGGATGATTTGTAAAGCGGGGTGTAGTTGGTCAAATCGTCCGGCGTGATTACCACACCTGCAGCATGGGTAGATGCATGCCTGGCCAAGCCTTCAAGCACTTTCGAATACTCAAGAAGTTCTCGGTGTGTATCACTCTGTTCTGACAACTTATTCAGTTCCGGCACGATTTCAAATGCCTTGGAAAGTGTCATTTTGGGCGTCGCCGGGATCATTTTGGCGATACGGTCAACCTCGCTATAACTCATTTTAAGCACGCGGCCAACATCCCGTATCACGGCCCTGGCTGCCATCGTACCAAAGGTGATGATTTGTGTGACATTCTTTTCACCGTACTTTTCTCGTACATATTTGATAATCTCTTCCCGCCTTTCATAGCAGAAGTCGATATCAATATCAGGCATCGTCACACGTTCCGGGTTGAGGAACCTTTCAAAAATGAGGCTGTACTTCAATGGATCAATGTTTGTTATTTCAAGGCAGTAAGAGACCAGACTGCCAGCCGCAGAACCACGTCCAGGACCGACTGCAATGCCTTTACTTTTAGCATACTTAATAAAATCCATGACGATTAAAAAGTAACCGGAATAACCCATTTGTTTGATGATACCCAGCTCATGATCAAGACGCGCCTGAGCCTCGGCATTGATCTCGCCAAAGCGCATCAAAGCACCTTTGGTTGTGAGCTTCTCCAGGTAGTCGTCGAGATTCTCAACTGTTTCTTCTTCAGGTATATCAAATTTTGGCAGGTAGGTTATATCAAAATTCATTTCCAGATTGCATTTATCAGCCACCTCAATGGTGCGTTTCATTGCATCTTCATACTCTGGAAATGTGGCAAGCATTTCAGCCTGCGACTTGAAATAAATTTCATTGGTCGAATACCGCAACCGCTTTGGATCATCCCGATCTTTGCCTGTTTGCAAACAAATGAGGCAATCGTGCGGCATATAGTGGTCTTTCTTCAGGTAGTGGATGTCATTGGTGACGATCAGTGGTATGCTCAAGTCTTTACTTAACTCGACCATACCATCGCGTACAAGCGCTTCCTCCTGAATGCCATGGTTCTGAATTTCCAGATAGTAATCATCCTTGAAGATGTCCCGGTATTCCAGGGCCAGGCGTTTCGCCTCATCATATCCCTTCCGCAAAAAATTGTAAGGAACCTCTCCCTTCAAGCAGGCAGAAAGTGCAATAATTCCTTCGCTGTATTCTCGAAGCACCTCTTTGTCCATGCGCGGTTTATAATAAAACCCATCTAGATACGCTGTGGAAACAAGACGCATGAGATTTTGATAACCCTTGAAATTCTTGGCCAATAACACCAAATGAAAGGAGGTGCCAGCAATACCATGTGTGTATTTGCGCTGCTTCCGGCTGCCGGGAGCGACATACGCTTCCACGCCGACGATTGGTTTTATGCCAAGTTTCTGTGCCAATCGGTAGAATTCCACGGCACCGAACATATTACCATGGTCCGTCAGCGCGATGGAAGGCATATTACACTTGACCGCCTCATTGACGAAGTCGTTTAGCTTACAGGCGCCATCAAGGAGGCTGTACTGAGAATGATTGTGTAAATGAACGTAATCGACCATGAAGTTGTCGTTTGAAGTTGAAGTGGTTGAAATGCGGCCTGAGCCATAATTGCTTTCGGCACTTGAAAGACGTGGTCTTAACCACAAATAACCGAACAGTCACCCGAGGGCAACTGTTCGTTTATTTGAATAATGATAGGGAAAAAAAGATCGAAAAGAAAGGATAAAATGGCCGACTTTACTCTTTTTAGTGAGGAATGTCGGCAGCTCAGACTTACATATTCAAACCGCCAAATTCACGCTCGGCGCGTGCCAAATATTCGCTGTCCTGATAGAAGGTCATCAAGTTCTCCAACTCGACCTTGGCCATACTTGGGTCACCCAATTTGATATAACTCATGCCAATCATGAATTGAGCATCATCTGCTTTGTTGTTATTGTCGAAAGCAAATACACGTTCAAATTCTGCAAGTGCGGCCTCGTATTGCCCGAGAGCGTAATGCGACTCACCAATCCAATATTGACAGTTGTCGGCCAAGTCGTCAGTGCTGCTTGTTTGCAATAATTGTCTGAACTTTGTAATTGCCTCAGGGAAATTCCGGGCATACACATCATTCAATGCATCCTGGTAAGAAGCGTTGAACTGAACGCTGCTCCCACTGGAGTTAATAACCGGCGCAGTCCTAACCGTTGGTGTACTTGAAGCAAACTGGGTCGGGCTTTCGCCAACAATCGTGTTGAGGGCAGTAAGTTGGAAATCCGCCTCCTGCACTTCTGTTCGCAAGCTCTCGGCAACAGCGGCTTTTGTTTTTGCGGCTCTTTCGAGGGCGGAAATTTCAACTTCCAAGTCTAAAAATAATTCCTCATTTAAAAAATCCTGTTCGTTTTGCCGGCTAATTTCCGAGCCCCCTGAATCAATGCCAAGCGCAGCAAGAATTTCATCGCGCTGATTGTTCTCAAGGCTACTCGATTCATCATCCAAAGCTGCCAATTGCGTCATGAGATCAGAGTTGCCGTCATTTTCATCGGACGACCCCATATCGAATTCACTATCTGCGAACAAATCATCATCATAATTGACGTCAGGTACGCGACCACTGCAAACCATAAACAAACCCCAAATCACCAGCAATAGCGAGAGAACCGAGGTACCAAAGATTCTTCTTAATTCCGTCATGATGCATACTCCTTTCGTTGTAAAGCTTCGTTAGCCCCTGGCCAACGTGTATAAAAATATTCCCCATAAACTGTCTTGTATCATGATGCTTCCCCCGTTGTTCTTATTTAAAGTCCTCCGTCTTGTCGCGAAATGTCTGCACCGAGTTTTTTAAGTTTCGCTTCAATGCGCTCATACCCTCGGTCAAGGTGGTAAATTCGATGCACTTCTGTGCAGCCCCTTGCAGCAAGTCCGGCCAGGACCAAACAAGCGCTGGCCCGTAAATCTGTTGACATAACTGGCGCACCATTTAAGGATTCGACGCCGCCAACGAAAGCCGTGTTTTCGTTCAACTCGATCTTTGCACCCAAACGGCGTAATTCGGCAGTGTGTGTAAATCTATCGAAAAAAATCGTATCTGTAATAATGCTGGACCCACCGGCCAGGCACATGAGCGCCATCCACTGCGCTTGCAAATCCGTTGGAAATCCAGGATACTCAGATGTTGTGATATTAACCGGCAAAGGGCGTTGTCTTGTGGACTTGCATGTAATGCTCTCTTTGCCTTCCTCCACCAGGACTCCGGCCTCTCGTAGTTTCGCGGTCAGACTATCCACATGTCTTGGATTGCATTTTGTTATCTCAACTTCTCCACCTGTAATTGCTGCGGCAATCATAAAAGTGCCTGCTTCGATTCTGTCTGGTACAATTTCAAAGTCAACCGCGTTTAGCTTAGCAGCGCCTTTTATTTTTAATACGGCTGTGCCAATTCCTTCAATCCTGGCTCCCATCTTTACCAGGAATTCAGCCAGCGCCACGACATCCGGCTCTCTCGCCGCATTGCTGATGGTTGTCTCACCTGTAGTCAGTACTGCCGCCATCAATAAATTGCCTGTTGCACCAACGCTGGGTACATCTAAATTAATTGTACAACCAGCCATTTGATTTGCCGAAGCCTGGATGTAACCCTTTTCCAGAACGACACATGCACCAAGTTTAGACAACCCTTTTAGGTGCAGATCAACCGGCCTCGCACCGATAGCGCACCCGCCCGGCAAAGAGACCTTTGCTTCTCCGAATCGAGCCAGTAACGGCCCTAAGACATAAATGGAGGCGCGCATGGTTTTTACCAACTCATACGGTGCCTCAAAAAAACTACAGTTTGAGGTATCGATGGTTAGAGTATTGTGTTCATAGTCCACCTTCGCGCCGATAATGCGCAGGAGATATGCCATTGTTTTAACATCGCGCAGATCCGGCACATTATGGATGTGGAAAATTCCTTCAGCCAAAAGTGTTGCCGCCATTATTGGCAGAACCGCGTTCTTGGCGCCACTCGCCTGAATCTGTCCATGCAAGGGCGTACCACCGTTGATTATTAGTTTATCCATCTATAATCGCGACACATCCGCATCCTGAAGAAGCTCACGAGCACTGTTCAAATGTGCTTCTGAGATCTTTTCACCAGCGAGTAATTGTGCAATTGCTTCTTCACGCTCGCCGGAGTTGACTTTTCGAATGCTAGTGTGAGTCCTCCCTTCCAATTCCGATTTTTCGACCAGGTAATGATTTTTTCCCATGCTCGCAATTTGCGGCAGGTGCGTGATGCAGAGCACTTGATGATACTCTGAAAGCGCCTTTAGTCTATGTCCAACCGCTCTAGCTACTCGACCCGATACACCTAAGTCGATCTCATCAAAAACTAAAACAGGAATCATACCCTCCTTTGCCAAAACAGATTTTAACGAAAGCATAATACGGGATATCTCACCTCCCGAAGCGACCTTGGCCAGCGGCCGAAGGCCCTCGCCTATATTGGCAGACACGTTGAACTTAGCAATATCCATGCCATCAGAGCCAGCACGGTAAGATTGGTCTTTTAAGAAAACAAGGCCATTTGGATCATTTTGATACTCTGTTGACACTTTGAAACGAGATCCGGGCATTCCCAAGTATTCCAAAATTGCAGGAATTTGTTGCTCCAACCCATCGGCGGCCTGCCTGCGATGCTGGCTCAATTGCCAACATAGAGTCGAAAAATGTGCTTTATGCTTAAAAATCTCTGTGCGTAGTGACTCAATCTCGTTATGCAGATTGCTGAGTCCAACCAGTTCATCCTGCAGATGCTGCTTGTATTCAACTATGTCGCTGAGTGATTTCTGGTACTTTTTTTTCAATCCCGACAACTCTGACAACCGAGACTGGATGGCTTCAAGTCTTTCAGGATTGAACTCAATTCCTGAATTGTAACTCTGAAATGATTTAGCAAGTTCTTCCACGATAACTTTAGCAGATTCGCATTCTCTGAAATGAGTTGCTGTTTTGCCATCTATTTTTGCCAATTCACTGATTTTGTTGAGCGCCGCGCTCAGTTGATCAAACACAGAATTTTCAGAATCATACAGAGTGCGGTACAATTCAGAAGTTAATTCGAACAACCGTTCGCTGTGCTGAATGAGTTTCGCTTCAGCAAGCAGTTCAGATTCCTCATCAGGATTCGGGTTCAGCTTGTCGATTTCTTCTATTTGAAAAGCCAGGTAGTCACGTCGTTCGCTCAGATCTTGCTCATTTTTAACAAGTGCATCACATTGCAAAATACAGCTATTTAATTTTTCATAAGCGCATTTAACAGCAACGACATCATCCTGCAAGTCACCAAACTCGTCAAGGAAATGCAGGTGATGACTTTCCTTTAATAAAGATTGATGATCATGTTGCCCGTGCAAGTCCACCAGAAAGTCACCAACGGCCTGGAGGGTTGCAACCTGTACCGGCGAATCATTTACAAACGCTCGTGTTCTACCTGTGTCCTGAATTTCACGCCGTAAAATAAGCTCCGGGTTCTCATCAATGAGCCCATGTTCCTGCAGAAATGTCTCAAGCGCGGGACGATGCTTGATTTCAAAACATCCTTCAATAATTGCCTTTTTTGCACCATCACGCAGAGCTGATGTATCAACCCGCTCGCCCAAAATCGTTGACAGCGCGCCCATTAGAATAGATTTACCGGCACCCGTTTCACCAGTTAGAATATTCAATCCCGGGCCAAACTCTATTTCCGCATCTGAAATAAGAGCGTAATTTTTTATGGTAAGCGATTTAAGCATCTTTGAGGAGCTTATTCAATATCTTAATCTTATTTTCTAACAAGTGCTAATTTGCCACTGGCGGAAAGATTTGTTTCAGTGTGGGCAAGGTAGACATAAATTCCGCTCGCCACTGGCTTGCCATGTTTGTTGGTCCCATCCCATTTGGCTTGCCCACCAACAACGTCTATGAAAGCAGCAAGTGTTTTTATAAGTTTACCTGCCGAATTATAAATGACAACAGTGGACCCGGCAGCCAGATTCGTAATGGTAAATTTCTTGCCGGGGGCATCCATAAGAAACGGGTTGGGAAATCCGGTTAATTGACTTAAATCCTCCTTGGGAGCAGTAAAAAGCGTCTGTGCCCGGGAAAGACCGTTGTCCGTTCCAATCCAGACGTCTCCAGTTGTGGAATTAAAAGCAAATGATTGAACATTACCACTGACAAGCTCACTGTTGCCAACAGTCAGATCACCAATTTTATCTCGATGACCGCGCAAGATTGTGATGCCATTTTGGGTACCAATCCATTTGTTGTTGATGGCATCAACGCCAATAGCATTCACGGGTGTATCGAATTCATTTGCCACTTCTTGATCAAACCAAACATTTAGCCCTACATCTGTGCCAATCCACATTGCTCCATCCCGATCCATTGCAATGTCGGTGATGCCGTTGCTATAAAGTCCATCTTCGCCGGCATTTAAACCTTGCCCGTACAAATCATCATTTGGGTCAAAAAGTGTTCCTTTGGTATCTATTACCTGAACACCACTGCCCTCTGTACCCAACCAGACACGGCCGGAAGCATCAATCTCGATACTGGTCAGAAATTGATTGATAATAGTGCCGGTGCTAAAATAAGCATATTGCGCTTCAGGCGTACGGCTTGCAAGCACTCGGTTGTTAATCGCCTCCCTGTTCAATATCCAAATATTGTCAGACGGATCTCTAGCCAACCCCGTTACCAGAACAAAGTCAGGGTCGGTAGCACTGAAACCAGCAAGGACGCCACCGACTGTATCAATTTTTGTAAAAGAGAAACTGTCATCTGTTTCGCTTATAATAGTGATGCCGCCACCCCAGCTACCTGCCCAGATCTGACCTTCATGATCTTCCAGTAACGTTCTGTAATCATTGGATGGTAAACCGTTTGAACGAGATAGATTCGTCCAATTCTCACCATCAAACAAATGGATGCCGCCGGTTCTCGACGCACACCAGAGGCGTCCTTGTTTATCGATAAGCAGACTTTTGAAATCATTGCTGGCCGGCGCGTCAGCCAGAGTCAAATGCCACTCATTTTCAGCAAAATCAAAATCCGCCAATCCTTTGTCCTTTCTTCCTATCCAGACTTCGCCACTGTCAGTGGTGCGAAGCGCATTTGCATCTGAAAATCCTGCCCCTAGTCTCTGCCAGGTATTCTCCGATGTCAGCCAGAAGACGCCGCTTGACGTTAATGCAATTAAAGTATTTTTGGAAAACAGTGTATTCGGGCCCGCAACTTGCAATGCGCTTACCGACGTAGCATCAAATCCTGCACTCGTCCATGTACTCTCAGTGAGGCGGGACACGCCTCGATTGGTAGCAGCGTACGGTACGCCGTCGAGCACCACGATTCCATTAATTATGTCAGACGGAAGTCCGTCTTGTTTGGTAAACGCTGTCCAATTGGATGGCGCTTGCAAATTTGACAAAGTCAAAGATGATTTTGCAATCCCTTTGTTTGTGGCGACCCAGATGTCCTTATTGTCGATATACACCGAGTTCGCACCGATTTTCTCAAAATTCCCTCCGGTTGACAAACCAAGATTTTGGTAGGTTTCTTTGACTTCCATTTTATCAAGCGTAAAGAGACTTACGCCTATCCCCAGGCCAATATAAAGAGAGTCTCCAAAAGCGACCATGCCGGTTATTTGCTGATCTTTGTAATCTTCAATCACCTGAACGCTGTCGTCTGGAGGAGAAAAACTGTTAAGAATTCCGTTTTGCAACCCAAGCCAGAGCCTTCCCTGGTTATCAAAAACAACTGCAACAACGTCGTTTTGAGTCAATCCTTCTGTGTTTTTAATTTGACTGAGCTTGGTGTCACCGGCAGTAAGCCGGATGGCTCCGCCACTCGATCCGGCCCAGATCACATTATTGGCGACGGCAATATCCCGGATGTCACCCACACTTTTGAAATTGTTCCATTCAACAACCTGGCCAACAACAGCCGTTTGCAGCCCAACAACGCAGTAACAAAGCAATAGCAGCAAGAGTTTTTGGTGCATTAAGTTTTCCCTATCCCTTCAAATTAGAAACTTGTGCAAGCAAATCGACCATTTCAATGCAGGCCAATGCCGCATCCCAGCCTTTATTGCCGGCCTTGGTACCAGCGCGCTCAATGGCTTGCTCAAGTGTATCAGCCGTTATGACTCCGTAAGAGGTTGGCACCGCCGTATTGAGTGCAACTTGTGCGATGCCTTTAGTGGCCTCTGAAGCAATGTAATCAAAGTGCGGCGTTTGGCCCCGTACCAAAACACCGAGACAAATAATACCATCGTATTTGCGTGAAATTGCCAGAGCATTTGCGGTTGCAGGAATTTCAAACGAGCCCGGCACATACGCAACGCTGATGTCGTCTTCCACAGCGCCGTGGCGAACAAGGCAGTCCACAGCACCTGACAACAGTTCTTTGCCAATGAAATGATTAAAACGGGCCATTACAATAGCAAAATTGCGGCCCTTTGCATCAAGTTTTCCTTCAAGAGTTTTCATTTGTCGTTATCCATTCATTACGCGATTTGTAAGTGCCAAGTAATTCTCTGCTATTCTTTGGCAAGAGATTTATCAGAGCACTGTGAGCACTCATTCAGCGAGTGCAGTTGCAGTGGACGGGTTACAGTAAAAAGACCGCCGTACTCCTAATTCGGTGCTGATTTCTCCGGGTTAGGGTGTTCAGTCTCTTCAGTCAATTTATCATCGAATGAAAGCAAGTGTCCAAGTTTATCTCGTTTTGTGGTCAGATATTTGGCATTTAGTTTGTTCGGCTTAACCTCGATATTAATACGCTCGACAACCTCCAGTCCATATCCGGTGATACCAACTATTTTCTTAGGATTGTTGGTAAGTAAACGAATTTCCCTGATTCCAAGGTCGTAAAGAATCTGTGCACCAACGCCATAGTGGCGCAGATCAGCCTTGAAACCAAGGGCTTCATTAGCTTCAACCGTATCTTTACCCTGATCTTGCAGGTTATAGGCCTTGAGTTTGTTTTCCAGCCCGATCCCCCTACCCTCCTGTCGCATATACAAAACCACGCCCTTGCCCTTATCGTTGATTCTGCGCATAGCCGCATGTAACTGTGCGCCGCAATCACACCTGAGCGAGCCAAACAGATCGCCTGTAAGGCACTGAG
>JAJDAG010000170.1 GCA_029262005.1 Candidatus Zhuqueibacterota bacterium
GACAAAGAATTCTATAAACTCAAAATCATGGCTATTCATCAGGCCAGGTACGCATTAGTCGGATGAACCATAAAGAATAGCAGCGCTCGAACATGGTTAAACGATGAAGAAAATGATGTGAAAACATTCAAGGAGTAACTTTTTCAGGACTGATTGAGGCAGAAGCACTACTTTTATTAGGCGGCCTGAGTAGAAACCCAGGCCGAGCAAGTGTTAGGCACAAAAAAAATCTACCATCAGTGAGGAGGTTATTAATGATCTATCCAAAATTAATAAGAATCAGTCTTTTGACGGCGGTTTTGATTTTTTACCCAGGGGGTATAATGAGTCAGGATAAGCTTCCTGACGGTGAAATTCTCTATTACCAGGAGAGTAGACAAGGGAAAGGCAACCTTGTCGTTCTAAATTTGAAAACTGGAAAACAACAACAAGTTGGTCAATCGGGTTCTCGTCCTGATCACTTTCCCTCGTGGTCGGTAGACGGAAATAAAATAAGTTTCGAATCATACCGTAAGGGGGGTTGGCATGTTTGGGTTTCCGATGCCGACGGAAGCAACAGCAAGCGACTGACCAATTTACCTGACTACAGTACCGCTAACTATGAGTTTGATGCCAGTTTTGCGCCAGACAACCAGACAGTGGTTTTTACAAAGGGTGATGATCTATGGACCATTACTCTTAGCAACCCGACACCAAAACGAATTACGCCTGAAGAAAATGGAATTTGGGAAACCTCTGCTGCTTATTCTCCGGATGGAAAAAAAATTGTACTTGTGGGGCATGATGATGAAATCAAGGATTGGAATATTTATACTTTAAACAATGACGGTAGTGGCTTAAGACAGTTAACCAGGGAGCACGGTAACAATTTCGCTCCAAAATGGTCTCCTGATGGCCAACATATTCTTTTTTACTCAGACCGCAATGGCAGTTTCGAATTGTATGAGATGACTGGTGACGAAGGAAATCCTCACCCAATTTTTGATCAAGAACAGTTGAAATCGACAAGATTCCAAAAAACAGCATTTGTCAATCCCTGGGATAATAATTGGGGAGCGACAGAACAATATCGAGCCAGTTATTCCCCTGACGGCCTTTGGATTGTATTTAGCCGAGACATTGATGGTGATAGAGAGCTATTTGTTGCTCGAAGAAATGGTAGTAATATTATGCGTATTACTAATAGGGAGGGATTAGATGGACAACCAGTATGGCGGCCGAGACAATCTAAGTGAAAGGCAGGCAACTAATTCTATATTTTCTCAAACTTGAACTCAACTCACCAGCAGCAGGGTTGGTAGCTTAATTTTTCTTTAAGCCGACGCCGGCATAATTGGCTTTGGAAGAAAATATCGTGGTAAGTGTGCCGGCACCGTTTAACATGAGCGTTAGTTAGACCTCTATTAATAACTCAGCGGGAATAGAAAAAAATTGTGTGTTAAGAATGAAAGCACAAAACAAACGACCTCTTCTAATCACAATAGTTATCTGCCTCGGCTTCGTGTTGTTAGAAGGCTCCCTCGCAGGCGGTGATGTTGCAGAGAAGTATGCAGTAATGCGATTGCCGCTTTATTCGCCGCCGCTGTGGGTATGGCTTAGTATCGGGGCTATGTATTACGTCATTTGCTTTATTGTCCTCTACAGATTGCTACGTCTAAGCGCAAAAGGATGGCTCAGGCCTGTAGCTCTCTGCTCGGTCGTGCTTATGATGACAATTAATACAGCCTGGAATGTGTTGTTCTTTCACACAATGGACTTTCAACTCGCTTTTTTTTCGATGATCCCCTACAATTTGGTTGCCCTGGCATTGCTTGTGATGCTCATGAAACTCGACCGAGGCGCTGCCTGGGCCTTTTTCCCATATATGCTGTACTTGGTCTATGCAAACGTCTGGGGATATGGTGTATGGCAGATAAACAGCGGTGTTGGGGGGCATAATATTATGTCAGCGGGGTTTTGAGCTTCCGGTTGCCGGCGCGGGGGTGCGCAGGATTTTCACTCGCCCTGGGATTCCTCCCAGGGCGTAATTAGAAAGGGATTCTGACCCAAGTTAAGTTAGAAATACAATGCAGACTTAATAAAAATGCATGTCCAAGTTAATAAAGAATAGCAGCGCTCGAACATGGTTAAACGATGAAGAAAATGATGTAAAAATATTCAAGGAATAACTTTTTCAGGACTGATTGGGGCAGAAGCCCTACTTTTATTAGGCGGCCTGGGTAGAAACCCAGGCCGAGCAACGGGTATAATCGCAAAGAATAAACTATATTACTCAATCCGAGCGTAAGTACCACAACCAACGATGCATCCTACAAGGCTGAAGCGCTTGCAATAAACTGAAAGGTGATTACTATGGTACTGAAGCGAAAAAGTACTTTTCTTATTACAATTTATATCCTTTGTATCCTTGCTTTCCAAATTGATCTATACGGAAACGAATTGAATACAGTTCAACAGTTCTCAGAAAATCTCGAAAAACTAAGAAACATAAATAGTGATTTGTCCACTCAAAATATTCTATTGGCTGCCTTGATTGTAAATAATCCAAACTTTGGAGAAAATTCAGAATTGGTTTTTTTAACAAGGCACCTCAGTGCGATTTCGTCTTTATCGGGTGTTTATATTATCCAATTGAATACATTTGACACTGTCATTGAGAAACGAACTGGGCAAAAGTCTCTACGAATACCGAAAAGGTCAACAGATTACTGTTGTTGGAAAAATATCTCACTGGTTCATATGACAGTAAGCTATAACACGCAAGAAACTTTAGAGGATGAAGCAATACAAGATTTAGATTTTCAGTCACCACAAATTCTTCATCAGGTGAAAAGTACTTTGGAAAAATTGAGCTTGTGTTTGAGATATTTTGGCGATTATTTTGCAAATCGCGAATGATAATCTTGAAGGACACAAACGCGAGGCCACCCTCGTCGGGAATTCGCTCGCCCTGGGTTTCTACCCAGGGCGTAATTAGTTGGTAGGCTGGCTTCGTTTTTATAAACCCAGCAATTGGGCAGGCGGCGAATGCTGTGAAAACACCCCCGTATCAAGACCATCAATTGGATTTGCAGGAAAAATAATAGCAACCCAAACATAAGCATGTCTAAAACCCAAAACGCCTGAAAACAAATCTTGATTATTTCCCCCCAAATAAGTATGATGAATTGACAACAGTTGTGCTCATAATCAGCAACTTGTTTTGTGTAGAGGAAAAGATTTGGAAATCAGTAGAATAATCTGGCTTGAGGATATTGTCGATAAACTTCTATGGAAACATAACGTTGAAGAGATTGAAGTCATCGAGGTACTTGAAAACAAGCCAAAATTTCAATACAAGGAAAAGGGTTATAAACCTGGGGAAGATGTATATGCGGCTTTTGGGCGGACAAATAACGGTCGTTTTTTAAGTGTCTTTCTTGTCTATACCAAAGACAAACGAGCTATTATTGTTTCAGCAAGAGATATGACACAAAAAGAAAGGGAAAAATATGTCACCTAAAACACCACTCTCAAAAGCTCGCACTTATCAGGAAATAGGTGCGTTTTGGGATGAACACGATGCTACTGAATTCGGAGAACAGACTGAAGTGAAATTCGATGTGAATATCAAGTCCCAACGCAAGTATTACCCATTAGACGGTCATCTTTCACTGAAAATCAGGCAGATTGCCGAAGAACGTGGAATTAGCGAAGAAACTCTGCTAAATCTATGGGTACAAGAAAAAATAAACCAGGCCGGTCGTCCGCAAAATTTATAACATCGTGTTGCTCCCTGACATCTTCCTGTTCACTCTGCAATCCGCTCGCCCTGGGTTTCTACCTAGGGCGTAATTAGAAAGAGGGCTTCTGCCCCACCAAGTTGAGAGAGGTAGAGTGGAGTCGCACATCACCAAAATACCAACAAACGGAGAAACAATAAGTTGACATTCAACCACAATAACAAACAATTTAACATCAGCCGCTACCCAAAGAGTGAAAACCGCTCATTGCGGCCATGGAGCGCTGCGGATGAACATGTGTTGAAGCATTTGGCCGGACTTGATATTGCAACCGACTCCCTGGCGCTGTACAACGATCGGTTTGGCTTTCTCAGTTGTATTCTTAATAAAATAGCGCCGACCAATGTCGTTGATTATAAGTCGCAGGAGAAAGCCTGTCGAATGAATATTAAGGCGAACAGGCTGAAAACGACGACAGACCAAATGGTTACTTCGTTAACGCCGATTCCGCATGTTGTTCAGACTGCCGTGATTAAGATCCCAAAATCATTGGATCTGTTCCGACTGCAACTTCACCAGTTGCACCCGCATTTACGCGCGAAATCGGTGGTTATCTGCTCTTTTATGACGCGGAATTTTAGTCCCAGCATGCCGGCGATTGCGGAGGCATTTCACGCGGATGTCGAGCAGACGAAAGCCTGGAAAAAGTCGCGCTTACTCATTCTTAAAAAGAAGAAGCCAGTCAAAAAAGCGTCTATTCTAAACAATCTCAAATGGAAAGAAGATATCGTATTGCAGCAGTACTTCGGCGTATTTTCTGCTGAGAATATTGATACTGCCAGCCGGTTTTTGATCGACCATATAAAACTTGATGACACAGACAAACGCATTTTAGATTTGGGTTCCGGTAATGGCATTCTTGCCGTTGCAATGCGGGCACAAAAAAAGGATTGCGACATTCACCTGATGGATGACTCTTTCCTCGCTATCGAATCCGCAAAGCTCAACCTCACGGATGAAAGAACACATTTCCACTTCAATGATACATTGGATGAATTTGAAGATGATTTTTTCGATCGCATCGTTTCTAATCCGCCGTTCCATTTTGAATACGAAAACAATATTGAGGTCGCCCTCGGTTTATTCAACCAAGCCAGACGCTGCCTGAAAGACGGCGGCCGTTTGCAGGTTGTGGCAAACCGGCATTTGAACTATAAAACGCATTTGCGAAAGTTATTTGACAAAACCACAAACATCGCGCAGAATGAAAAATTTGTGATTTATGAATGCATGAAATAACACCGTCGTCTTTTTCACCACACCAAAAACAACCGCTAGCAGAAAAGCAATCAAAGTGACGAAAGACAAAAAGGCCGAAAGCACCGGTAAATTTCGACCATTTCAACTTTCCATCCGTAACCGGCTCATCTTCCTGTTCACACTGCAAATTGTGCTCATGCTGCTGGTCGGTGGCTTCTATCTCAACTGGCGGCTGCAACGCACACTCGACACAGAGCTGGCCGACAAACTCAAAAGTCTTGCCCAGGCCGCAGCGCTGCAAATTGATGCGGATTTGCTTGCCGGCCTGGCTCCGGGTGACGAACAGACCCGTACCTACCGCAACCTCAGTGCGCAACTCAGTTCGTTCAAAGCAAGCACCGGCGTGCGCAGACTTTATGTTTTCACCCGGGCACAAAGCAGCATTCTCGACACACGGCCGGCCACGCCCATCGGCGCAGCCTATGCATTCATTCCACTGGCACCAACGGAAATGCAAGCTCTGTTTGCCGGGCACGCGGTCAGTTCGACCCTGTTTACCGGCAGTGATAAACGGCTTTACAAGGCCGGGTTTGCCTCTATCTTTTCAGACGGAATTGTGGTCGCTGCACTGGCCGTGGAAGGCAGTGCCCATACATTAGAGGCCATCAAAGCCGTTCGACGCGACTTGCTCGCACTGGGTTTGTTTATGCTCATTGGCTCAGTTCTGTTGGGCATTTTCTTCTCAGAAAGAATCACAACATCCATCAACCGCCTGAAAGAGGCCGCAGCCGCAATTGGCCAGGGCGATTATGAAACACCAATTGAGCTGCTGCAACGCGATGAAATCGGCTTTCTCGCCAACACAATGGAGGAAATGCGCCGCGCAATCGTGCATCGTGATATTCGCCAAAAGACCATGATTGCGGGCGTGGCACATGAAATCAGAAATCCATTAGGCGGCATCGAGCTGTTTGCAGGTTTGCTTGCCGGTGAATTAACTGAAGAGAAAGCTAAAAGTGAAGCGCAAAAAATTCAAAAGGAAGTACAGAATCTCAAAAAAATCGTTGCTGATTTTCTCGATTATGCCCGGCCGCAAAATGCGCAAAGAGCAATGTGCGAAGTTGGCGAAATCTACCATGAGGTCATTTCACTGCTTGCAGTTGCGCTAGATGCAACCGATTGCCAAATAACTGAGAAAGAAGCCGGAACCCAAATTTACGTAGACCCGCTTCACTTCAAACAAGTTCTTTTAAATCTTCTAAAAAATGCTGCCGAAGCTGCTGCGGACAACGGCAAAATTGAACTCACAGTGGAAAATGTCTCCGGCTCTGTCAAGCTAAAGCTTTCTGACAACGGCCCGGGTTTTTCCAAAGAGGCGCGGCAAAGGCTGTTTGAACCGTTTTTCACCACGCGCCCGCAAGGAACCGGCCTCGGACTGGCCATTGTCAAAAGCCTTGTAGATGAAAACGGCGGCGAGATATTTCTGAAGCCTCAAGAAGCCGGCGGCGCTGTGTTTGAGTTAACATTTCCAGCAAAACCAATTAGCAACAGTTCTGGAGCTGAATGAGTATGTAAACGCAAAAGCGGCTGAGAATGCGGGGCACACAGCCACCTGCCCTGACATCAACAAATTTTTTTAATCTTTCATAAACGCTCTTGCGCCAGATCCCTCACCCTGGACAACGGGTTCGGAATGACTACAAACTTAGAGGCGTTTTTTGTCAATCACTGTTTCATCTTATCTCAGCGTTCTCAGCAAACTCTGCGCTAAATTTTTAAATACATAATTCAGGTTCCTACTTTTATTGCCTGGAATGTATTTGCCTTTGAACCTTAAAGCCTTCTAATTTCAATTTTTACATATTTTCTCTTGAAATTTGATGCTGTGATCAGCACTTTCCAATCACAATGATGAACAACCTACAGCAAAATCTCACCGTCCTGGTTGTCGAAGACAACACCACGATGCGCGAAGGCATGTTGCGCGTAGCACAAAAACTCGATTATACGGTCATTGGCGTCGCAGACGCTGAAACCGCACTGCGGGAAATCGAAAAACGAAAACCGGACATCGTGATTTCGGATTACAAGTTGCCGGGCCACAATGGCATTGAGCTACTTGAACAAATCAAGCGACTTTCTCCGGAAACCGAAGTGCTGATGGTTACGGCATTTGGCACCATTGAGTTAGCGGTTGAAGCCGTGCAAAAAGGCGCTGCCGATTTTATCACCAAGCCATTTTCACCGGAAGAACTCACCATAAAAATAAACCTGCTCTTCGAGCGACTGCGGGACAAATCGGAATTGCGCCGGGTCTCAGAAGAAAACCGTTACTTGCGTGATGAAATTGACTCCAAACTTAATTACGGTGAAATCGTTGGTCGGTCAGCAAAAATGCAAAGCATTTACCGCACCATTGAAAAGGTTGCACGCGGCGATTCTTCGGTGATTATTTATGGCGAAAGTGGCACGGGCAAAGAACTTGTGGCACGGGCAATCCACAAGGCCGGCTCGCGAAAAGACCGGGCGTTTGTGCGTGTCAATTGCGGCGCTTTGGCCGAAGGCGTCTTGGAGTCAGAACTATTTGGCCACGAACGCGGCGCTTTTACCGGTGCACTAAAGCGGAAAAAAGGCCGATTCGAGTTGGCGCAACACGGCACAATCTTCCTTGATGAAATCGGCGACATTCCTCTGGCAACGCAGATAAAACTACTGCGTGTGCTACAGGAACGCCAATTTGAGCGCGTTGGCGGCGAGGAAACTTTGAACGCTGACATCCGCGTGATTGCGGCAACCAATAAAAATTTACTCGAACAAATAAAAACCGGTGATTTTCGCGAAGACTTATACTACCGCCTGCACATCATCCCGCTCAACCTGCCGCCCTTGCGTGAAAGAAAAGAGGACATCCCGCTTTTGACCGAACACTTCATCAAAAAAATAGCGGCAGACCTGAAAATGCCAAATCTCAAAATTACGGACAGTGCGCGCCAGGGGCTTTTGCAGTATGATTGGCCTGGCAATATTCGCGAACTTGAAAACATCATTGAGCGGGCTGCTGTGCTTTGCGACAAAAACTGCATCACTGCAAACGATTTACCATTCACGGTTTTGGCAGAAGAGCATAACGCGCCACCAGCGGACACGCTTGATTTAACTCTTTCTTTGGAAAATGTAGAACGCCGCCTCATCAAAAAAGCCATGAGTCAGGCAAACGGCGTCAAAACCGAAGCGGCGAAACTACTTGGCATCAAGGCCGGCGCGCTTTATTATAAACTGGAAAAGTATGGGTTGATTTAATTTCTCGCTGCAAAAAGAAAGTAACCATGGCACGATAATTGAACAAACACGTAAAAGAAAAATCTTCTAAACCAAATTAAAGTGCCCAAAATGAAAATCACAAATAAACATTTCAAAAAAATGGCAGTCACCGTAGCGCTGTGCAGTGCACTGCCTCTGACATCACTTCCGGCGCAAATCCAGTTAACGCCACAACCAACTCTGGAAGTTTTTGAGCTGAAATTTGAACGTTTAGACCGATATGTGCAAACGCTCAAGCAGGAAATCAAACTGCTGCACGAACAAATTCAAGAGAAGACCGCCCAAATAGGCGAACTCAAGGCAAGTGGCAAATTGGATTACTTACAGCAACAGAGCTTAAAACGCCTGCTGCAAGAATCTCAGGATTTGTCCAACACGGTAACTGAGCACGACTTGAGCCTCCGCGAAGCCAAAGTCAATTGGGGCAAAAGCGGCAATGCCTTGTTGCGTCTTTACGATGAAGAAATTGCAAGAGCATTGCAGCAATTGGAAAGCACCAAATCATCGAAAAAAAGGAAGGAGACTGTTTACCATAAACTGGCGGGCTTGCGCAACAAACGGCAACAGCTAAAAGTCACCCTGGAGCAGCAGGAAGTGCAGGAGGTAAAAGTCAACGAACTTAAAATTTCTCCTGAGGACTCTCCCAAAAAAATCAGACAAAAAGCTGACCTGCTTAAAGATCAGGAAGAAAAAATGCGGCGCCAATCAAAGGCTCTGCACGGCCGCAGCAAAGAACTGCAAAGCCAACTCAACCTGAGAATTCGCATGAGCGAACTTGTCTCGGATTTGGCCTTGTTCGACCAACAAGAAGAAGCTGTAACCGCGCTCTCAGCAGCAAGGTCAGTGGCCGAAACAGGCACTGATTTTACTGATGCGGCCGTATCTCAAGATAATAGACTGGCCAGCCAGAAGTCGTTTGATTTTGAAGTATTGTCCACGGAGCAGATTGAGGAATTGATTCTGCAAATTAAGAAGAAACAGCACATAACGGCTGCGCGTGCCGACAGTCTTGCAGACAGGGCAAACAAGTTTTACCAGGCGGCTGAAAAGCTTAGGAACAAATAGTTGCGGCCGCAACAAAAGCTCAAGAGTACCGGGCAAGCCCGAATCTCAGTTCCCCGGAAAACCACCCTGCTGACACATACAACTTTGTGGCGCTGCCTGCTCCTCTCACTCTTTTTGCTGAACACGCCCGCCCGCAGTCTTGCTCAAAAAAACCACAAGTGGCGTCTCAAAAACCGTTTTCAGACAAGCTATGAATTTGATAACAACATTCGCGAAGCGGCAACAAACTCAGGGCAACGCATTGAAGACACTTCTTTCAGATTTCTTTTCGAGTCTACTGCAAAACATGTAACCGCAAAGTCGCGATTGAACTTTAGCTACAAAGGAGGTCTGCAAACCTACCTCACGCACGCTGTTGAAAACAAATTGATCAATGAAATTCACGGCAATTTCACACAAAAACTGAGCCGATTTTCTGTAGGGCTGCGTGGCAGTGCGCGCTTGAAACTTTACTTGAATCATGATTTAGACACCAGCACCGGCTCAATCGAAGGATTTTTTCGCTTGCCCACCCTCAGAAGCTTTGGCAATGAGTTTGCCGTGCAGCGCAGCAGTTTGGCTTACCAGAACTTCTCAAACTTCAATTATTCCGAGTGGCGTTTGCAGTGGACGGTCACAAAAAATCTCGCTTCGCGTTTGTCTTTGCGGACAAGTTTTGCGGCTCGTTTGTTGGACTACGCACGCGCCGGTATACAATTAAACCCTGACGAGTCCATCCTCACCTTTGCCGACAAGCAAAAAGACAAAAGCGTGCAGTTTCAAGGGCAGCTTAATTACACGAAAAAATTCATGCTCAATATTGATTATCTATTTCAAAGAAATCTCTCCAACAGTGCCGGCTACACATTTTCCAAACACCAACTCACGCTGTTTTTCGGACTTCCTTTGCCAAAGAGCATTTGGCTGCGCAGTTACGCTGCCGCACAAATCAAAACCTACACAGAAAAAAGCCTGACCCTGCCAATTGACGCCGACCCTGAACGGAATGAAAGCAATTTTATTATTGTCGACCTGTCAAAAGACATCAGCGCCAACCTCTCCGGCTATCTTCGATTTGCTTATTACGATAACGAGTCTGTTATCCGCGACATTTTCTACCGCAAGTCCCTCCTGACGCTGGGCTTTGATTTTCGCTTTTAGCCAATTAAACCTGTCAAATTTCTGACACGTTCAGCGCCTTCGCCTCAGAAATCTGACACGGAATGAGCTGCGAAACCGGAGCACGGCATTTACATTTGAGAATTTACCCGCAACCACGGCATAAATATCACATTACAAATGTGGCACGACCGTTGCTATAAGCCAGGTGTAATCAAATTTAAAATAAATCGATGAGGGATTCACATGAAACACTATTTTTTTTCATTTCTTCTCATGATTTTAGTTCTTTCTGCCGCATGCGACTTTCCAGGTATTTTTAGTAATGGCGGTACGGTTGAAACTGAATCTGAACAAACAGCGGCCGGCGACACTGTTCTTTCTGTTTTCATCTCCGGTGGAATTGCCGGTGTGAACCAAGCGCTGGTAATCAAAGCAGATGGCAATGCATCGTTTGTCGATGGCTTCAGGCCGGGACAGCGCTGGGAACTTGAGTTGGACACGCCGGCCATGGCCAACATAAACTTATTAATGGCAAACAACCATTTTTTCAGACTCGGCGACGAATATATCCACCCAAATCTTGCCGACGGTTTTTTGTACAAAATAACCTATTCACATGAAGGGCAGAGGAAAACCTTAATCACGAACAATTTGGCTGTGCCGCTGGACCTTGCCGCCATTGTTAGCGGCCTCACCGACCTCATTAATCAGGTGCAAAATGACAGTCCGGGCCTGACTCTTTTGTTAAATAAAGACACAATGCGCAAAGGGGACAAAGTTGAGATGACTTTGCAGGTCAAAAATTTCTCTTCGGTTCCCCTGACCTTGAATTTTATTGACGGTCAGATATTTGATTTTCAAGTACGCCGGCACACAAATGAATCCGTTGCCGAAGAACTCGTCTGGAACTGGGCGCATGGCAAAGGCTTTACCGATGCTCTGTGGAGCATGACGCTCAGCGCAGGTGAAAGTAAGTCCTATCAGATTTTCTGGGACGGTGTGGACAATGCCGGTGATGCTGTCTTCGGCACGTTTGCTATCCGAGCAAACCTGGTTTCAAGGCCCGGGGGTACTGTGCAGCTAATGAATTTTATAATTACCGAGTAGAAAAAGGATTGAGAAACGTGAAATATCCAACTAAAAACAGCGCACTTTTCAACTTTTTACTGCTGGTTGTTTTTTTCACTATGAGCGCGTGCTTTACCTTCATAACAGATTCGGATGAAGACACAGGCAACACAGAATGGGAAACCGCTTTTTATGAATTCGAACAACGGTTTGTCTGTTTTTGTGTTGAACCGGCAGGTCGGTTTCAGCGCATTCTGGTTAAAGAAAACAAAATCCTCAGCATTGTTGATGCTGTCAGCGAAGCGCCTCTGGCCGAAGACAAATACCGGTTCTTTAAAACCGTTTCGCAGCTTTTCGAGCTTGTCAACACAACCCACCCGGACAGCGTGGCAATGATACGCGTGACTTACGACTCAACTTATGGTTACCCAAACGAAATCTACATAGATTATTATGAAAATATTGCTGACGATGAAATCGGAACGGAATCAAGGAATATGAGATTGCTGCGATAGTGCCGGTTAATCAGACTGTAAAAAAGGGAGAGATTTTAATGTTAAAAAAATTAATTTTCATTTGTTTCATGATGTTTTTTCTGCCCTGGCAGGCTCAAACTCAGGATGCGGACGCATTTCAATTACATCTTCTTGGCGGCACTTTTTCGCCGGGAAACGATGAACTGCAAAACATATATGGAAATGGATTTTCAGGTAAAATTGCCCTTGCAACCGACATTGGTACAAAAGGACGGCTCAAGCTCGGTTTAAGCAGGTTACGCCGTGCCGGAGACCCATTTTACGATTCACCCGACTTTTACGCCGGCGATGCCTCTACCCTGACTTTGTACGACGCCATCCTCTCGGTTGAAACTGATTTCCTTACACCCGGATATCCAAAATTATATTTCGGCGTTGGCGTCAACTATGCCTCAGCAAAGGAAACGCTTATTGGACAGCCCGACAGCAAGGGCAGCAACCTGGGTGCAAGCCTGTCCATTTCACCGGAGGTTCGCCTGGTTGAACACTTTTTGCTAATTGCGGAAGTTGGCTATCGCTTTCTCGAAATGCCCTTCAAGAGCGGCCGCAACCGTTATCAATTTGATCTGTCCGGCGCCAGTTTTATGCTCGGTATTGGCTATAACCTCAGCAAGTGAGCGCCGGCTCGAAAAATCATGCATCCTGTTTTAGGGGCCCTGAACGTGAATTTATTTTTTGTAACCTCCGGAGGAAAAATAACATGAAAAATACAATTAGCATGGTCTGCATATTTGCCGCCCTGTTTCTGACAATCGCCACGACGTGGGATGACGGGCAAAGCTATTGTGTGATCTTTCCACAAAACGGTCGTGACATTTTTGGTGTGGCGCAGCGTAATATTATCCTCATTGGCGACGATGAGATCTCGCTTATCCCACAAGTTAACTTTGAAGGAGACGCCCATGATTTCGGCATTCTCGTTCCAGTTCCGGCTGAACCGCGCCTGGCCACTGTTGGCGCCAACGTTTTCAACGAAGCAAGTTTTCTAACCCAGCCAATTACAAGACAAAGCAGTTCCGGTTGTGGGTGTAACGAAGAAACCCAATTCAATGATGGCCCTTTTTTCAACAGGGTGGCTTTTGACGATGCAGCATCTGTGGAGTCCGGTTCAGGCGGCGTAACTGTTGTGTACGAGCAATTTGTCGGTATGTACCAGGCTGTGGTTTTGCAGGCAACAGATGCCGGCGATCTGACCGACTGGCTGAATGACAACAACTACCACTTTAACCCGGACGATAGCGGCATCCTGCAAGACTACGTCACAAGAAACTGGTTTTTTGTCGCCATGAAACTCGACACGGCAAAAGTGCCTTCTTATGTCGACAGGTGGTGGAGCGCCACCACTTCGCCGGCAAAAATCACTTTTGAGCACTCAAGCAGCAGCCTGACGTATCCTTTGAAAATTTCAGCCATCAGCACCGACGAGCGTACCGACGTGCTGGTTTACACAATCGGCAAAGATCCCATGCAATTCCCTGGCGCGAAAGTGGAGTACGCCAACATCATTGACCAAAACGAGGCTACGGCGATTTCTGAAAATTATCCGCAGTTTGCGACTCTGGTTGCCGCGGGATCTTTTCTAACAAAACTTCGTAAAACCTTTACAAAAGCTGAAATGAATCAAGATATTGAAATCACAAAAAGTGATGACCGGCGGGAATACCGGGATATTCGTTATGTAAATGACAGAGGCGTCGTGTTTGCCGCCCTTGGTTTGTTGGCACTGGGCATCACATTAAGAAGAAAAAAATATAAACAATATTGATGAAGCCACCTATTTGAAAAGAGGGTAAAATGAAAACAATCAATATCCTGATGCTGGCTTTGCTCAGCATGCAACTGTGGGGCTGCAGCAAGAACCCGGTTTCACCGGCCACTCGCGAGTTGACCGTTCTTGAAAAAAGGCTGGTAGAATCGGACAATCGATTTGGCTTTAAATTGTTTAAGGAAATTACACAAGCCGAGGGTGAGAAAAATATCTTTATCTCACCGTTAAGTATTTCCATGGCGCTCGGTATGACTTTAAACGGTGCAGCCAATGAGACCGAGTCGGCAATGACAGCGACGCTTGAATTTGCAAACATGACCGGCGAGGAAATCAACCAGACCTACAAAACATTGATCGATTTACTCGTGCGCATGGACTCGCAGGTTGTGCTTACCATTGCCAATTCAATCTGGTATCGCCAGGGATTAGCCATTGCCCCGGATTTTGTTGATAAAAATCAAAACTATTTTGCGGCGGAAGTAAACCCGCTTGACTTTGCGGCACCGAACGCCGTAAACACAATCAACGACTGGGTCAAGCGAAGTACGCGCAATCGCATCGAAGAAATAGTCGATGAGATTAAACCGGAGCATGTGATGTTTTTAATTAACGCCATTTATTTTAAAGGTAACTGGCGTTCTAAATTCGACCCGGAAATGACAAAACCGGATAGCTTTCAACTAAGCGACGGTAGCAAAATTCCAATCGATTTAATGCAACAGGAACATGAATATTCTTACCTGGAAACCGATTTATTTCAATTTGTTGATCTGCCGTATGGCAATGCCGGGTTTAGCATGGCCGTGATATTGCCGCAAAAAGATGTTGCGCTTGATACGGTTATGGGCATTCTGAATCACGACAAATGGAACACGTGGAAGGCAGATCTGAGCCAGCAACTTGTTACTCTCAGCCTTCCTCGCTTTCAGATAGAATATGATATTTCGCTAAAAGCAATCCTTTCTAAACTGGGCATGGGAGTTGCTTTTTTGCCTGGCCAGGCTGATTTTTCGCGTATGACCACAGAGCCGGTGGATTTGTACATTGACAAAGTCAAACACAAAACATTTCTTGAAATAAACGAAGAGGGCACTGAAGCGGCAGCGGTTACTTCTGTAGAAATCGGTACCACATCTGTTCCGCTTTCCTACAGAGTTGTTGTCAATCATCCGTTTTTGCTGATCATTCACGACACGCACTCGGGCGCCATTCTTTTCATGGGGAAAATCACGCATCCTGCTGAGTAAATCGACTATAAAATACAAATTAAATGTGAACTTCAGGAGACACCCAATGCAACTATTTGGCAGTTTTATGATTTTAATTTTACTGTTCTTCTCATGCAACATTCTAATCAATTCCGGCTCTGGATCATCTACCTCTGATCTTGAGGCCAAGTTCAGCCTGGAAGATAGAACCGGAATGCCCAAATCCTCCTTTGTTTTTGGCGAAGACATTCGGTTTTCATATTCACTCCACAACAAGTCGGAAACTACGCACAAATACGACGCAGGCAACGGCCCGTTTGTCAGGTTTGAAATACTTAAAAACGATACCCTGATTGGCAGCAGCGACGATAACCAAACCGGGTTATTGGCGCTGTTTAGTGGAGAAATAAAAAGCGGCGAAAATCAAACCTGGAAATCAACGTGGCTATCTAACAAAATCAATACACTGTTGCCTCCTGGGAATTACCTTGTCCGGGCAAAACCCCAACTTGATTTTTCGACAACCACTTCTCCCGCATCAATATCAACTATAATCACGG
>JAJDAG010000018.1 GCA_029262005.1 Candidatus Zhuqueibacterota bacterium
CTCCAAATGCTCACGCAGTATCTTCACTTTCTGTGTCGCGCTGTAGCGTTTTCTGCTGGACATACGGTGGCTCCTTTTTAGGTTTTTTGCCACCTTAAATATAAACCCTTGTTTGTCCAATTCCAACTGAGGCGTTACACATTATGAATAGAAGTATCTTGTTTGTGTAAAAACAAATATTGCATCTTTGCAGCCAATGGTTGCTGAAACGATGTAAAATTATCCACTTTTTCAGGAGGGAGAATCATGGAAACAGAAGTCGTTGTTGAACAAGGTTCGCAGTCCAAAGAGCTTAGTATGTTACAAAAGGTGCTTGGCGTCTTTACTTCACCGGCAGAGGCATTTGCCGGCATCGTTGCGAAGCCATCCTGGCTGGTACCGATACTCTTGATTTCTGCCGTGAATTTACTTTTTGTAGTGACAGCAATGGATGTTATTCTCAATGAAACACTCAGCACGCAGGAACAGGTCATGCTTGAAAAAGGCCTGGATCAGGAACAGGTCGATCAGGCTCAGGCAACGACTGAGCGGTTCATCAAGTACTTTTCGCCGTTAACTGCGGTGGTTTTTCCTATCGTCATAATTCTTGTAATTGCTGCTCTTTTCAGATTTGTCTGCAACATGAAATATGCCGGAGAGGCAACTTATAAACAAGTCTTCAGTGTAGCCGCGTTTTCGTGGATGATTTATTCATTGGGCCAACTACTTATGCTTCCTATTGTTTTGGCCAGAGAAAGTCTTCTGGTTACTTTTTCTGCGGCCGCGGTTTTGCCGGACGATGCGAAAACGACTTTTCTCTATCAACTGCTCGCCAAAGTAGATGTGTTCGGGATTTGGTGGATTGCCGTTTTTGCGATTGGCCTGGCTGTGGCTTACAAAGTTGATTCCCGGAAAACAACGATAACGGTTGCAATTGTTTATGTGGTTTTCGCGCTGGTTGCCGCCTCACTCACAACAATGTTCTCTTGATTTCCGCCGGTTGATAAAAGCAAAATGTGCGACGCACTCAAGTCACAAGTGCGTTGCACATTTTTTATAAATCGATGTTGTTCCGCCGAGAATTGAAGGCGAAACGAACTTGAGTCTAAGCACTATTTTTGTTTTAGCGCAACCTTGCGAAATTTGAGTACTCGGAAGGGTATAGCCTTTGTTGGCATTTCGTTATTCTACAAATTCAGGATAAGCATTCCATTCTTTTCCTTCCAAAATTCGACCATTGGATTTTTTATTTCTTTTTACACCATCTGCGCCCCAAGTTCCCCATTGTTTAAAGAAAAAAGCAACATTCTGTTCTTGGCACAGTTTCTTAACGCTAAGTGCCCATTTTTTTTTCATTGGTCTGGCGTTGGCCCCGCTTTCGCCACCTACAATTACCCAGTTAATCCCTGTTAAGTCAATTTTTCCTAAATCTTCAAGCAATGGTTCAATTGATAAAAATTTAATGGTTGCCTCTATGTTTCTTAGTTTATCAATTCGTGGAACTCCGTGTTTAATATTTTCTACCGAGACTCCAAGCCAAATATTTTCAGGGACTCTTCTGTTCAAGAAATAATCAAACATCGCATCTTCTCTTTTAGTTAAAATTTGGTAAATGTGTTGTGGGGTTAGATCAATAACACTCATTATCTTGTTTAAAAATTTATTAGGCATTTCTTCATGAAACAAATCGCTCATGGAGTTAACAAAATACTTTGTTGGTTTCTTTTTTTTTAGTGGTTGTTCCAATCTTTCTGGCATCAAAGTGAATTCAAAGCCATTCTCATACCCTGGAGTTTTCATAGCTTTTAGCCTATTTGCCATAACCTCTGCATAACAATATTTACAACCAGCAGAAACCTTTATGCAACCCGTTGTAGGGTTCCAAGTTTCTTCCGTCCATTCGATTTTTGTTTTTTTCATAATTCAAACCATTATTGTATACTGAACCATTTTTTTGTTCTTATGAACATTGTCATAAGTTACCAATGGAGACCTGCCTTCATAGTTTAGCTTTCCGCTTTTCTTCAATTCCTTCACGCAATCAGAAGCATGTTTTGGAATGTGTCCTGCACCATAGGTAAAATCTAAAAGTTCAGCATTGTTTGAAATCATATTATTAAGCAGTTGATTTTCGACTTCCTTTTTAAAACTCTCAACCTTGGTTAACTTCTGACCTTCAAATATGTCCATCTGTGTTTTACCCGCTTCGTCATCAATGTCAAAATTCGCATCTCCATTTTCACCGTTGCGTTTCCATCCAATCGAAAGAAACTTATCTACTGCTCTTGGATGTGATGCCCCGAATATGATGCCATGTATATTAGCGCCTTTCATTAATGAGAAAGGATACAGTTTAAGTTTTGTGCCTGTAGGTAACTTTTTTCTTAGTTGATTGGTTATTGTTCTATGTATTTGGTTATACCCTTGCTTCTTGGCAGTATCCATATCAATGTCCAAATGTATTTTGAATTCATCACTTTCTCCAAATCGCCAGAAATACGAAGATGAAACAAAATACAGGAAGTCTGTTTGTGAAGTTTTTTCTAATTCCATAAAGTACTTTTCCGAAAGGAATTTTATTCCATTTTGGTCTAAGAAAACAAGAGATGGATGTTTCTCAATGTTGGGTAGCAATTTTGGAAATAGAGTTTCAAAATCTTCATTGTAATAGCAGATATTCACTCTGATCGCAAGGCTCTTATCCCTGTCCATGAATCCAGAGCAAGAAGTCTTGAGTTGTTCATATTTTTGTTGTTTCTTTTTATTAGGTTCAAATTCATTCAGATGGACAATTATATTTACTTTTTTTTGAAACAGATGTCCTTTCTGCTCCTGTATTTTGGTCAAAATACGAATTGGACTCCCGGGAATTCTATTTTTGTCATAACCTGTTCCTGCAAATAAATCTAAAATGTGAATCTCGGACACATGATTCTGCATTACAAATGTTGGAATCCAAGCTTGTGCATAATCCTGAAAAATTTCCAACTTTGCAATTGTACTTTCATCAAAAGGTGAGTCATGTAAATTTTTATATCCCATTTAGTTTCTCATTTCTAATGAATGCCAACGGTGAGTATGCTCATTGTTGTTAGACTATACCCAATTGGTGGGATAAACACAATTGAGGATATTTTCCCTTTACCATCATTTCCTTCCCACATTTTTCAAGCTGCCGACTTTTTGCCTGCAAACCTGACCAGTGCTACCAGCAAGACCGTTCCAAGCAACAACGAAATGGCAGCGCTAAATCCCCAGCCGGTTGGAATATATCCAACCAGGCAGGAAATAAAGCCAACCGCCAACGCGTAAGGCAGTTGCGTTTTTACGTGGTCTACATGATCCGCTGCCGACGCCATTGATGAGAGAATGGTGGTATCTGAAATCGGTGAGCAGTGATCGCCGAGAACCGAGCCGGATAGGATCGCGCCAATTGCGCCCAGGATAATGTCATGATTCAAACTCCCGGTTATGCCGGCTTCAAGCGGCAGTTGCACTGCGATTGGTACGACAATGGGCGTCAGAATGGCCATTGTTGCCCAGGATGATCCGGTTGAGAAGCTGATGAAAGCTGCTAAAAGAAATGTCACGACCGGAATGAAATGCGGCGACAAAATACCTCTGGTTGCAGCAATGACGTAATCCGCCGTATGCAGGTCCTTGCAAATATTGCCCATCGACCATGCCAGCACCAGAATCATTGCCGCCAGTAACATGGATTTGTAGCCGGAAATCGCAGCATTGACTGTTTCGTTCAGGCTCAGGAGTTTTTGTGAGACAGCAAGCAGACTCGCAACAAAGAGGCCTGTAAACGATGCCCACATCAATATGTGAAAAGAATTAGCTGCACCAAATATCTGTCCCAATGTTTTTCCGGCCGCTGCATCCCCCAGTGAGTTTTTGCCATCCACATAAAGACCAACCAGCGTGATAATTATTACCAGGCTGATAGGAATAATAGCGTTGTACCAGCGCTTTGGTGTGTCTTCGGCGGCTTGCAGATCCAGGGAAGCGCTGTCGGCAATTGGTTGCGCACCATCACGCAGCACTTTTCCATGTTTGATTGCACGCATTTCTGCTTTGCGCATGGGGCCGAAATCCCTGAGCGTGACAGCGATTACAAAAACAAAAATCAGGGCTAAAATACTGTAGGTTGAATGAGGAATTGATTGCAAAAATGTATTGTAGGCATTCATTTCCAAACCCAAATTGACAAAAGCCTGATCGATGAGACCGACTTGAAAACCTACCCAGGTTGAAACCAGAGCTATTGAGGCAACGGGCGCAGCAGTAGAATCCACAATGTAAGATAATTTTTCACGAGAAATGCGTAACTTGTCTGTAAAAGGCCGCATGGTGTTGCCAACAACAAGCGTGTTGGCGTAGTCATCAAAAAAAATGAGAAGGCCCATTGCCCAGGTGGCGAGCTGCCCGCCGCGTGAGTTGTTCGCAAATTTCGAGAGTTTTTCGACAATGCCCTGAGTGCCGCCGGAACGCGAAATGACGCCTACCATGCCACCAAGCGTCATACTGAATATCAGAATTGACGCCTGGTCCGGATTCGCCAGTGCCCGGACAATATAACCATCTATGGTTCGCATGAAACCGGTGATGATGCCATAGTCATTGATAAAAATGGCGCCAAGCCAAATGCCTGAGAATAAAGATATCAGCACCTGGCGCGCAACAAAGGCCAGGGTAATTGCAAAGAGCGGTGGTAACAAACTCAGCAGCCCGGGAATGACGCGAATAGCCGTTGTTGCGCTAACATCGCGATATTGCACTGTGATTTTTTTGTAGCCGGCCTGGGGAAGCGATGCTTGTTTGAGTCGGGCAAATCCTTGTACAAGTGGCACATAAATGGCTTTTTCAGGAGAATCTGACGACAGCCCCAAAGTTTTCACAGAGTCTGAAAAAGTACTCACCTGGGCGCCTGAGGCGTCCAACGCCTGAATGCTAAGCTCAAAAGGCACATCTGCCAAAATCAGCTTCGGCGCTTGAATTTTGAAACCGGCAACACTGTTGTTCTCACTGGCTGGGTTTATCGTGGATTGTTCAGATTGCGCCAGAACGGGTGCAGTCGCAGAGACGGCTAAAAACAAAACGGCATTTAATACTCTCAAAGTAGTTTTCATGTTGCTCTGTGGATTTGAGATGAGGGGTTTCGTGAATGGTTAGAGAAAATAAGTAAATGTGACAAAAAAGTAAAGCGAAAATATGCGTGCACATTTTGGCTTGATTTTCCGCGAATATTTGTTAAATTGAAGGCCGATGATGTTACGTTAATCCCTCCGGACTTTGTGCCTTGGTAAGTAGTTTTCTGTTATATAGCGGGGAGATTTGTTGATCGACCCGACGGTTTTTCGAACTTGGATTTAGTATTCAGTTTTCCGGCTTATACGGAATGAGGCGTTGAAACCAATCAAGATGAGAGTTGAAAATTAGTCCACAGTACCTTTCTCAATTTTTTAGAGCGCTGAGAATTACGTGTTTGGTTTGTCTCTGCGTACAGCCTGCATTTGCAAATGACGATTGGACAAGCGAGTACATCAGTCGAAGCGTTCCAGACAGCATTTCTGTGGCGTTGCACAATCATTCGACACAAAAGCTTGTTTTTTTGAACGGCATCTGGGATGCAAGGCGGCCCGGCGACAAGGAGGGGCACCCTGTTGAGGTGCCGGGTGTTTATGATTTCGAAGGGGAATTGGTTTTTCAACGTTTTTTCGAAATAGATTCGAGTTTTGTCGATTATCGCCTCAAGCTGGTTGCGCTCGGCATCAACAGTCGCTGCAAGATATTTCTCAATAACCAATTTCTAAGTAGCCATTTCGGCGGGCATACCGCCTTTGAAGTGGAACTGCCGCGTGACAAGATTTTGATTCCCGGCCGCAACACAATCAAAATATTGGTTGATAACCGGCGTAACGCGCGGAGCAGCCTTCCCCTCAAACACAGTCCCGGGTTGCTGAAAAATTATGGTGGTATTTTTCGGGATGTCTATATAGTTGGCTTGCCTGCTGTTTCCATTGAAGCGCTTTCTACAAAAATGAGTTTCTCAGACAATTTTAAGCTGTGTCAACTCTCCGTGACTGCCAAGCTCAAAGAGGAGAATATTGTTTTTGTTGCTGGTGAAGAAAAGAGTGTGGAGTTTCGTGTTGAAGTGCGTGATTCCACTGGACGCATTGTGCTTGCCAGAACGCCCCGTGAAAAAATACAATTCGACCGACAGTCTCTGCAAAAGACGGTTTCGCTTGAGGTGAAGGGGTTTAATTTGTGGTCCCCCGGAAAACCAGCTCTTTACAAATTGCGCATCCTTGTTTCGAATAATAAAACTATTATTGACCAGCATGAGCAGCTTTTCGGCTTCAGCCATGTGGTCGTGGATTCCGGTCTGTTCGTTCTTAACGGCAAGCCTTTGTCGCTGCAGGGTGTTGCCTGGTATGAGAATTATTTGACAGGCGGTCCCGCCGCTTCACGTGCAGAAATGGGGCTGGAGGTTGCGCGCATAGTGCAAATGGGGGCCAATGCAGTCCGAGTAGTAGGTGCGCCTCCGCATCCTGCTTTTCTGGATATTTGTGATAAAATGGGACTCCTTGTTTTTGTGGAAGGACCGCTATCATTTGTCCCGGAAATGCGGTTGGCGGATCGGGTTTTTCACGAAAATGTATTGAATTATTTTCAGGAAATGGTAGAAGGTTTGGCCATGCACCCTTCGGTTGCCGCCTGGGGTCTGGGAACGGATTTACAAGCCGGGGCGTTTCCGGTAAAAGCGCATGTAGCAGAAATAAGGCAGGCGGTGAAACAGTGGTCGTCTCGTCCACTTTACGCGGTAGTGCATAATTATACTATAGTTCGCGATATTCCTGCAGTTGACGTGCTCATCCGGGTTTTCAACAATTTTGAGACACAGCGCGTTTATGAGTGGCTTGACGCAGTCAGAAGCGGGCCAAAGTTTCAAGGAACTGTTGTTACACTTGGATACCCTGTTGTGCGTTCACTTCACACGATTGAAGGGTCTGGAGGCGGGGAGAATTCTCCGGAAACAGAGAGACGTATCGATGAGCAGGAGCTTCAGGCTTACAAGCTTAATCGGGCTCTGGCGGCGTTAGCGCGTGGTCGCCAACCGGCAGGTGTTCTGGTAGAAAATTTTTCGGACTGGCGCGCAAATCAACCCCTTTTACGCTTTGGCCCAAGGCCTGACATGTATTTGGTTGAATCCGGTGTCTATTCCAGTAGCGGTGAGAAGCGGATTGCCTCCGAGGTTGTGGCTTTGGCTTTCAGGGATGGTCAGAACAGGAAAATGACGGCAAAGCTAAGCAAAAAAGATAGCCCGACAGTGTATCCAATTGTCGGGCTTGGTGTTATTTTGCTCTCTCTTTTCAATTTTAACCGCAATCGACGGCTACGGGTAAATTTGAAACGTGTCTTCTTGCATTCACATGGTTTCTATGCCGAGATCAAGGAAAATCGAAAGACCAGTAACATGCACACATTGTTTCTCGGTATTGCCACGGTTCTGGCGCCGGCTATCATATTGTCGAGTATCACCTATAATTTTCGCAAGCAACCTTTGTTCGACAATCTGATTGACCTTGTTGTAACCTCCCCGGCTATAAAGGCAAAATTTATCTGGCTGGTATGGAGTCCAGGTGCTTCATTGGCGATTTTTGCTGTGTCGATTTATGCTCTTTTTGCATTCTTGATTCTGATTCTTAAGTTTGCTTCCATGATGTTAAACAAACGGTTGCCTATAATCCAGTTTTATACGCTGGTGTTTTGGGTTAGCGCCAGCTTTATCTGGCTTTTGCCAATCGTTCCCATCTATTTTCGCATTATTAACCAAACAAATTGGAGTGTGCCGGCGCTTGGTTTTTTTGTGCTTGTGAGCGCCTGGACAGGTGTCAGAATGTTCCGCGCCATTAAGGTCGTGTTTGTGCTGTCTTTCTTCAGAATGGTGCTTCTTGCGGTTATTATTGGTACAGTTGTCTTTGGTGGTTTGGGCGCATATTATGATGGGCGGTCTGCCTTATTTGAATATTTGCCAATGTATTGGGAGGTGGTGCAGGATCAGTTTGGATGGTTGTCTGAACGCACGTCGGTTTTATGAAGATAATCGCACTAAAATTAAGTCGGTAGTTTTATAGATAAAGAGAAAGTGCATTACATTGGCCGGCTGAAAATCGCTTGACTTTCATACCCGATTAAGCTAAATTTGAACCGGATTTATGTTGTATTCTGCGGTTTTAGCCATACCGAATGTAGTGCTCCTGGCGTGTATTTCCGAAAATATTTACAGACAAAAGTGAGGCAATAATTGTATTTAGAGAGCTTGCAAATAAATGGATTTAAGTCATTTGCGAAGAAGACAAAATTTATTTTCAATGATGGCGTCACAGCGATTGTTGGGCCGAATGGATGCGGAAAAAGCAATACCGTCGATGCCATTCGCTGGGTGCTCGGTGAGCAGAAAGCAGGCACCATTCGAAGCGAAAAGATGGAAAATGTTATCTTCAACGGCTCCCAAAAGAGCAAATCGCTTGGCATGGCTGAAGTTTCATTGACGATTCATAATACCCGCAACGTCCTGCCAATTGAGTACAGTGAAGTAACCATCACCCGCCGTCTTTTCCGTTCTCTGGAAAGCCAATATCTGCTTAATAACACACCTTGTCGGTTAAAGGACATACTCAACCTTTTCATGGATACGGGTATGGGACCAGATGCTTATTCTATCATCGAATTAGGCATGATTGAGACCATTCTGAATGGCCGCGCGGAAGAACGCCGGCGCATTATAGAAGAAGCAGCCGGTGTTACTAAATACAAAATGCGGCGTAAAGCAACTTTCAGGAAATTGGAAGCCACTGAGGCTGATCTTGTGCGTGTTAATGACATCATCAGCGAAGTTGAAAAAACGGTTGCTTCATTGCAGCGACAAGTTGGCAAAGCCCAGAGGTACCAGGATTTGCATCAAACGCTGGAGGAGAACGAAGTCAGTTTTGGGGAGTTTCAATATTCCAAAATAATGATTGAACTCGAGCCGCTTATTCAGAAATTAAAAGAAACACAGAACAATCGCGTAGCCTTAACAACTCGGTTTGACGAAAAGGAGGCGGAAATTGAAGAGACCCGCCGCAAATTGCTTGACTCAGAGCGATATTTAAGTGAGCAGCAAAAAACGCTCAATTTGGTTTCGCAAAAAATTCACAAAAAAGAAGAGGAAATTCTGGTTGGCCGTGAGCGTCGAAAAGCGCTGGAAGATGCCAAGGTCAAGTTGATTCGCGACAAGGAGGAAAGCAAGGGTCGGTTTGAAAAAAACGCGGAAGAGGTCACAGCGGCAACTGAGCAGTTGCAAAATATGTTTGAGAGCATTCAGGCTGCAGAGAGCGACTTTCAAGAAAAAGATGCGGCTCTTACAAGGGTAGAAGCACGAATTCAGGAAAAAAATGAACAGCTCAAGTCTATTGAAAAACAACGGCTAATGGCTATTGAGGGTTTGACTGATGGCAAGCGGGATGAGGAACGCATTAAAACGCAATTGGAAAATAATAGCGAACAAATCAGCAAGATAAACCGTGATTTGGAAGAAAACGCATTACTGCAAAAACTCCGTCAAGAGAAAATTGACAAAGTTTTTGACAGAAAATCCGAACTTGACGTGACTGTGAAAAAGCTGAAAATCGACCTTGAGACGGTGCAGATTGAGAAAGAACAACTGGTCAAGGCGAGAGAGCAGTGCAAGGAGCAGATCCTCAAACGTCGCACCGAGCTGGAAACGCTTAAGGAGCGCATTGAGCTGCTCAAGAATTTCATTGAATCTTATGAAGACCACCCGGAAGGAGTACAGCACCTGTTGCTGGATGGTCGCCTGTCGGATGGCTGCAAAGGCACACTTGCTGAAAATTTAACTGTTGAACAGAAATACCGGCGGGCGGTTGAAACAGCTATGGGTGAAGCATCTGTTTCTCTTATTGTAACCGGTTCAGATAAGGCTTTTGAGTGCATCGATATCTTGAAAAGTGAAAAGAAGGGTGCGGTTACATTTTTTCCCATCGACAAATTCGTCCAAGCCTCCCAGGCCAGACCAGACCACAACGATATCGATTTGACAAGTGCGCCGGGGATTGTGAACTGGGCATTTAATCTGGTCAATTGTGAAGATGAATATCAACCAATCGTTAAGGCGCTTCTGCAAGATTATCTGGTGGTTGAGGATTTGCAAATAGCGAGTAAGTACGCTGAACGGTTCGCCGATAAACGGCTCAATTTGATCACTTTGAATGGTGAAATCGTTACAACTTGGGGTCCAATTAAAGGGGGTGCAGTTGAATCACAATCAGCCATTATTGGTCGCAAGGCTTTGGTCGATGAGCTGGAGACAAAGCTGAAAGACACATTTGGGAAGTTGGATGAAGATGAAAACGAGCGGCAGCGAATTGAGAAGCGATATCAGAAAGCCTTCAATACAGAACAGGAATTGAGCAGCCGCCTGAAGGTTGAGAACAGCCGGTTGACTGAAGTTGAAGTGAAGGCCGCACAGTTGGATTTTGAGGCCAGAAAAGATGATGAGCTGCGTGAGCGTTTACTCAAGGACCGAAAAGAGCAACTCGAAAATCAATCTGCCCTGCAGGACAAATTTGCATCCATTTCACCCTCATTGAATAAGTTGGTTGATACAAAATCCAAATTCGAAGGTGAGCTTGAAAGGCTATCTGACGAGTTGATGCAAATGGAAGAGCAGGTTAAGGAGTTTCGCGATATTGCTCAGGATAGCAGAGTGAAGTTGGTTGATTTAAAGGGTGAAGAACGTCACCTGCAGGACAATATTGCCAGACTGCAGGAGTACCGCAAAGATCTGATTGAGTCAGCCGGGCGCATCGATGGTGAGATAGAGGCCGCAACCGGTGAACATGCGGATATCAACAACCGAATTACCTCAAATAAGACCGCAATTCAAGTTGATTTAGATGAACACGAAGCGCTTGAGGCCAAGGTACACGAGCTTGAGCGGTCCTACAGAAAGGCAAAGGAGGTTCTCGAAGAAAAGGAGAAACTCATTAAAGAAGTTCGTGGAGAGAGGGAATTTGTTTCCGAAACACTCCACTCAATGGAGTTGCGGGTTTCCGAACTTCGGCACAACGCTGAAAAAATAAAAGACCGCATTAAAGAAGAATATGAAATTGAAATCAGCAAGAAATCCATTGAAAACGAACTTGATGTTGAAAAGATGAGCGAAGAAATTGCCCGTATCAAGAGTCGTCTGCATTCAATGGGGCCTGTTAATCTGCTTGCTTTGAAGGAATATGAGAAGGAAAAAGAGCGGTTCGATTTTCTCGTGGGTCAGCGCGACGATCTGATTGAGGCGGAAAATAATCTAAACGAAACAATTCGGGTTATTAACAAAACTGCCCGTGAGCAGTTTTCGGAAATTTTTAAAGAGGTGCAGAAGAATTTCGTTAGAGTATTCACCGGTTTTTTTCCCGATGGTCAAGCTAGTCTCTCTTTGGAAAACGACAGTGATCCTTTGGAAGGCGACATCATTATTGAGGCTGATCCAAAGGGTAGACGTGTATCTGCACTCACCTTGCTTTCCGGTGGAGAAAAGACCTTGACGGCAATTTCCCTGCTTTTCGCCATTTATTTGGTAAAGCCCAGTCCGTTCTGTATTCTCGATGAAGTGGATGCGCCGCTGGACGATGCCAACATCGCCCGTTTCATCACCGCGATTCGTGAATTCGCGACCAATACACAATTCTTGATTGTAACCCACAACAAGTTGACCATGCGTGCTGCGGATTCGCTTTACGGTGTGACAATGGAAGAAGAGGGCGTCTCGAAGGTTGTTTCCGTTAATTTTAAAGATATGGAAGAGCTTGCAGCAGCTTGAGTTTGCCCGATGCAGCTAATCCGGCTTTGCAGTGTCTGCGGCCTGGGAAAAAGAGACTCTGCCGGCTTTTGGCACAAACCGTTGACCAGCGCTATTTTGGCAGGAATAAAAAAGTGCGAAGTTGTCCAAAATTGAATTTCAGCTTATTGCTCATTAACAAATCAAGGGGATGGCCATGAAAACAGCCGGTTTTATTGCCCTTTTAGTTTTTTGTCTTTGTCTTACAGCAAAGGCAGAATCTGGCAGGCACGAGCGAACGAATGTATCACATCAACAGCGAACCAGGCTATTGCCAGACCAGCAGCGCTCAAAAGTGAGTCTTAATGGACTTTCTGTTGAATCGTTTGAGAATGCATTCCCACCGGCTGGCTGGTCACGTATTACTAATTTTGTCGATAACAAAAGCGGCTTTGGCTGGCAGCAGGTTCTCAGTGGTGATGATGTGGCCGGCTTTCAATCGCCTGCGCCTGCAAATGTTCCGCCCGGCGGTGGAAATGCTGTGGCCTTTGCCTCCTGGGCGACCGGCGACGAGGATGGCGATCTTTCTACTGGCCAGCCAACAGAGCAGCTTTTGATCACACCGCAAATCGCCAACATCGACAGCGCCAGCATGCTTCGATTCTATTTGCGCTATTTTTCACAGTTCAGCGATAGCCTGGATGTGCTTATCTCAACAACCGTCAATTCAGATGTAGCAGCTTTTAATATTCTTGTTGCGCAAATCAATTTCTCCGGCCCGGCTAACAATGATTGGCAATTGTATGAATATATGTTGAAAGACTTCGTGCCGATGAATTCAGACATTTATATTGCCTTTCGCGAGCATGTTCAAAACACAAGCCTGGAGGGAGATGCGCTCTTACTCGATTTGGTTGAGGTCACTTCGCTGGTTACCAGTGTTGAGAAGCCCTCGGCGCAACCGTTGCATTTTGCATTGGACCAAAATTATCCAAACCCATTTAATCCCTCAACCAATATATCTTTTGAACTGGCCAGGCAATCTACTGTGGCTTTGCGTGTCTACAATCTGCTTGGTCAACCGGTTGCCACAATTGTTGAAAATGAACCATACTCTGCCGGCCAACATCTGGTTAGATTCAATGCTTCTCACTTGCCAAACGGCATTTACTATTATCAATTGAAAGCAGGCAAATTTGTAGCCACCCGCAAGTTTGCCCTGTTAAAGTAAATGTTCGTGTTTAAATCTTGAAGCGTTTTTTGACCTGCTTTGAAATGCTCGGCGCATGAAGCGGCTGCTGTGCGAGACATGTTATTCTTCTGCTTGCCAGCAAGAATTTTAACTAATCGGATAATCCTGGTTTAACACAAATTTTTTTAGCTCAAAGCAATATTACGCCTTTCCTTTAAAAGTGCCAAAGTTACCACTTTGTGCTCACCCGCTTTTTTAGCACTTCCTGGCACTCCCTTGGCCCTTAGGCCGGCTCCATCCAATATTTTTTTCACCAACGCCATGTTTCTGAGCGCCTTCCTTTAATTCGCATGTTTGTTTAAAAAGCAGAAAAAGTAGCCCTAAACATTAATGTTTAATGTCTGCTTGCCGATGTATTTAAACAAAATGCAGGAATCTAATGTGAGGTTAAAACAATGAATAGCATCATTTGGTTGAGCAGTTCCGACGTCACCCGGAAACTCAATATCAGTTTGCGGCAGCTCTATTACTGGGAGCTTAAGGGTATTGTCAAGCCCAGATTGATTTCCATGGGCTCAAGGGAGTTTAAACGATATTCAAACAAGGACTTTGAAACGCTGCGCCAGATCAAGGATTTTCTCGATCAGGGTTATACCCTCACTAGCGCTGTTCAGCGTGTGCAGGCAAGTAACTAGTAATGGAGTCTCAGGTGTTCTTCGCGCAAATAGGGCTAATTTTCCTGGTCGGAACAATGCTAGGCAGTTTTCTAAATGTTTGTATCTACCGACTGCCCAGGAGAGAGTCTGTTGTCTGGCCGGGTTCGCACTGTCCTCGTTGCAAAGAGCCCATCCCATTTTGGCACAATATACCTATTTTAAGCTTTTTGGTTTTAGGAGGAAAGTGTGCTCGCTGTAAAGAACATATTCCGTTGACCTATCCACTGGTTGAATTTCTAACCGGCTTTCTTATGGTTTTTACCTGGCACCATTTCGGCTTTAGCCTGGCTTTTTTGCACTATTCAACCCTGCTATTGTTTCTGCTTCCCATCAGTTTCATAGATATCGATACCAAGCTGATATTGAATGTCTTAACCATGCCCGGTCTTTTGGTCGGACTTGCCTTATCTCTGTTTTCAAATGATATTTCCCTGCAGCAGTCAATTGTCGGAGTGCTGGTTGGAGGCGGTTTTCTCTGGGCCGTTGGAATTGTGGGTGAGTGGCTCTTCAAGCAAGAGAGCATGGGCGGTGGCGACGTCAAGCTCGGGGCCATGATCGGGGCCTTTATCGGCCCGAAAGTGCTCATTGCATTGTTTATGGCATTTTTTCTGGCACTTCCTGTAATCGCCATTGGCATGGGAATAAAACAACTTCGATTCGGCAGTAAAATTCCATTTGGTCCGTTCATCTGTTTGAGTGCCTTCATCGTTGTGTTCTTTGGCCAGTTTCTCCTTGACAAGTATCTTATATTGATTGGACTTAGGGGGTAAAAAAATGACTTCAGCCAAAACGACATCTTCTCCTACCGTGGTTGATGGTTACGTACCCGATTTTTGTTTGCCCGAGTTGCTTTCTGGTTGGTTTGCGTTGCTGCGTGAATCGTTGCTGGATGTCACTTCCGGAAGTGTCTGCGTTGCGACTATGCAGGCGGGTTCTGAGCTCATTGAAATCGGCACACCCCGGCGCCTTTCAGAGAATCAGGTTAAGCAAATCAAAACTCATTTGCACGGTACTGGCAAAAATTTGCTGCAACAGAAACGTGATATCCGGATAACCATAAATGCGGTGGACGAGTCGGACTATGAATATGAGTCACATAAAACGTTGTTTGCTGAAACGGTGTTACTGCCATTATTTGTGCAAAAAGCACCGGCAGGTTCGCTTATAGTTTGTAACTTCAACACAGACACAAAGTTAGAGGACAGTGCCCTCATCAAGGAGTTTCAGAACGAGATATCAAGCACCTTGACTTTTTTGTGGCAATTAAATCAAGATGAACGTGAAAAATATGAATCGCTCGTTCTATCAGCCATTGATGGCATTATACTTTGCACACTGGATCGAAAGATCAAATTCATTAATGGTGCGGCCTTACGACTTTTACGAGAGGATACTTCTGAACACTTCATAGGCCAGCCTCTAAGCGCACTGAGTGCAGACTATTTAACTGAGTTTCTGGAAGAGGCTTTTGGCAATGGCTTGCATGAAGTCAACAAAGTTATTCAGGCGCCGATGAAGCGGTTGCAATTAGTCGGTGTTCATACCGAGTTACTCAAAAACTCATTTCAATGCGAAATTGGCTGGATGATCGTGTTGCGCGATGTAACCACCACCTGGCACAATGATCAAATGCGCTCTGCCCTAACCGTGGCCAGTCACGAGATTAAAACCCCGCTAAATTCAATGACCGGCGCTCTGGACACATTGCTGGAACAAGATTTCGGGGACATCAATGAGCAACAGCAACGTTGCCTCGAAATCATCAAAGATGATGTTGAACGCCTCAACAGATTACTCACCGATATTTTAGACTTGTCACGGTTTGAAGAAGGCGTAACCTTTATTGACCGGAGAAGAGAAATATCACTCGGGTATCTGGTTAACAAAGTCGTTCATTCTTTTCGGATGTTTGCGCAATCAAAGAATATAAATATTCAGAACAAAATTCCTAAAACCATTCCGACTTTCCGGGGCGATCGGGATCGCTTGCAGCAGGTTTTTTCTAACTTGCTGGAGAATGCAATAAAATATTCATATCCCAATAACAAAATTGAAATCTACGCAGAAGTTAATAATTCGGTGTTGCGATTTTGGATAAAAGATGAGGGTGTGGGTATCCCGGAAGAAGCGTTTGACTTAATTTTTGAGAAATTCAACCAATTGGACAACTATCCGGATCACACCGAGCGTGGCTATGGTTTGGGCTTAAGCATTGCCAAAGAGATTGTTGTGGCTTCCGGCGGAAGAATTTGGGTTGACAGCAAGGTAGGAGAAGGCAGTACTTTCTACATCACAATTCCAGTTTGAGCCCATGGCAAAAAAGATTCTTATTATCGAGGACTACGTAAATATTGTTGAGGTTCTGACGATGCGATTGCAAACAATGGGCTTCGATGTTATTTGTGCTTATGATGGTCAGGAAGGACTAAAGCGCGCCCGGGAAGAATCACCAGACTTGATAATACTGGATGTGTTGTTGCCTAAAATGAATGGTTTCAAAGTTTGCCGGCTTCTTAAGTTTGATACCAATTTCAAGGATATTCCAATAATAATGCTCACATCACGCGAAACCAAAAGGCATGAGCAGCTAGGCCAGGAAACAGGAGCAGACCATTATGTTTATAAGTCGGATCGCAAAGGCACTCTGTTGAAGTTGATATATCAGCATTTACGCCCGGTTGTGAATTGAGCCATGGAATTTTCAAAAAAATCTGATTGGGGAAATGTCTGGACTAACCTTACCATCGACCACGATATTCTGGTTAAAGCGTCTTTTGAGGTTGTTGCAAAAGTGGGCATCAGCTTGTCACAGAAAACGTCAAAGACAGTATTCCAAATTACCACTCCGCCGGATTAGGCCCTGCCAGGCGATTCGAATTCCACTAATGTGCCGGCATTTAGCCTTGAGTGTACTCTGGTGATTTCACAAGAAGATAGAAAATTTGGCAAATTCCTCGTTGAGCGCGGGGTCGCCACGCCGGCTCAATTACTGGAGGTTTTACGGCTTAATAAACACAACAATCTGGGGCTTCCGCAGGTCTTCATCGAAAAAGGCATTGCAAGTGCCGGCGAGGTTTTTAGCTGCCTGGCTGACTATCTGGAAGTGCCTTTCATCGAACTTCAGAATTATGTGATTGACCCGACAGTTCTGGAAATTGTACCCAAAGAACTTGCTGAAAAGTATACGGTTTTTCCTGTTTTTCGGATTGAAGGCAGTCTTACAGTTGCCATGGTCAATCCGGGCGATGTTCAGGTTATCGACGCCTTGCACCGGGAAACAGGCTACACAATTGAGCCTGCGGTTTCTACGGAACAGGATATTGTCAACGCAATTTCGAGCCATTATGAATCCTCAGGTGAGATCGATTCGTCTTTCAACGAGGTTATTCAAAATATTGAAAGCCAGCAACCAAAACTGGTTGATAGCGAAAGTTCTTCCGAACGTCTAAAAAAACTGAGTGCTGAAACACCGGTCGTTAAGTTGGTGGACCTGATTATTGCACAAGCTATTATGGATGGCGCCAGCGATATCCATATCGAGCCTGAGGAAAATTCACTTCAGGTTCGCTGTCGTATTGATGGCATTTTGCATGAGAATCTTACACCACCCAAGCACTTGCAAGCAGCAATTATTTCTCGAATCAAGATTCTTGCAGAACTGGATATTGCTGAAAGTCGCACCCCGCAGGATGGTCGATTTCAGGTCAGCCTGGCTGGCCGGGATGTTGACCTGCGCGTTTCAACGCTACCTACTGTCTACGGTGAAAATGTGGTGATGCGTATTCTTGATAAGGGCAACCAAATGCTCAGTCTTAATGATCTCGGGTTTGATGGTAATGATTTTGAGCGCTTTCAGGCAATGCTAAACAGCTCTTACGGAGTGCTGCTGGTGAGCGGGCCAACTGGAAGCGGCAAGACGACCACGCTTTATTCGGCGCTAAGCACAATAAATACCCCGGAAAAGAAAATTGTGACGGTCGAAGATCCGGTTGAATATCGGCTCAAACGCATACGGCAGTGCCAGGTTAATGTTAAGGCTGGTTTGACATTCGCGGCTGGGTTGCGCTCCATTTTGCGCCAAGATCCGGATATCATTATGGTCGGAGAAATTAGAGATGGGGAAACAGCCAAAATTGCCGTGGAGTCTGCCCTCACCGGCCATTTGGTGCTTTCTACTATTCACACAAACGATGCGCCCGGTGGTCTAACCCGGCTTACTGAAATGGGCATTGAGCCATTTCTTACTGCTTCTGCGACCATTGGCATCGTCGCCCAACGCCTTGTTAGAAAACTGTGTGCAGAATGCAAAAAATCATTTGCCCCAAGTTCATCATTGCGTGACAATTTGCAACTTAAGAAAAGTGAGACTTTTTTTCATGGTACGGGTTGTCAAGCATGCAAAGATACAGGCTACAAAGGCAGGGCTGGAATTTATGAAATCATGACCATTAACGATGAAATTCGTAATCTGATTTTAAAGAACGCTTCCTCGGCTCTGATTAAAGAGGCGGCCTTTGCAAATGGCATGCACAGCCTTAGACAGGATGCTTTACGACGAGCCAGGAAAGGAATCACATCTCTGGAAGAGGTTGCCAGAGTTACAAACGCGGATTAGCGCCGCTGTAATAAATTGTTTAATGCCATTTCATACTCAAAAACCGTAGAATAGTTGTCGATACATGGAGAGACTGCCTGTGTGGGGTCGTAGGACAAACTTTTAAATAACTGCTTTTAACTCCTGATAGGGAAAATTATGGCGAATACAGCCAGACTGCTTGTCGTTGATGATGAGTTGGATTTTGTCCAAACCGTCCAGGGAATTCTGGAAAAATTTGGATATCAGGTCTGCACTTCACGCTCCGGTTTCGAGGCGTTGCAAATGCTTAGCCTGCAAACTTTTGATCTCGTACTTCTTGATTTGAACATGCCGCTTATTAACGGTATTGATACTTTAAAGCGGATGCGGAAAATAGATCCTGGATTACCCGCGATTATCCTCACTGCCGACAGCCGTGTGAGTACAGTTGTTGAAGCAATAAAGCTCGGCGCCTATGATTATTTTGCCAAACCTCTGGAATGGGAAAAGCTTGAAATAGCTATAAAAAATGCCCTTGTAACAAAAGAACTACGCAATGAAGTTTCACGACTGAAAGGCCAACTAAAGAGTAAGTTTGGCTTGGAGCAAATAGTCGGTAAGGGTAAAAAAATGCAGGAAATTTTTAAATGTGTTGAGCGTGTGGTTGATACGGACATTACGGTTGCTATTCAGGGGGAAAGTGGCACTGGAAAAGAGTTGCTAGCCAGGGCCATTCACTTTAATGGTAATAGAAGAAACCGCCCTTTTGTTGCTGTAAACTGTGCGGCAATTCCAGAAAGTTTACTAGAAAGTGAGTTGTTTGGTCATGAAAAAGGTTCATTTACCGGTGCCTTTAGCAGACGGATCGGCAAGTTTGAGCAGGCGAATGAAGGGTCACTTTTTCTTGATGAAATTGGCGATATGCCACTCTCTACTCAAGTGAAAATTTTGAGAGTTTTACAGGCGCGAAAATTTCAAAGAGTTGGCGGGTCTGAATTGGTTGACGTGGACGTCCGCTTGATTTCATCAACTAATAAGAATCTTGAAGACGAGATGAAGAAAGGCAATTTCCGTGAGGACTTGTATTATCGCATCAGTGTCTACCCAATCACGATGCCGCCGTTGCGTCACCGGAAGGAAGACATACCATTACTCACCGCAGTTTTTCAGGAGAAATTCAATTCAGATTATCACCGCAAAGTAAAAGGTGTTTCGCCTCAGACGATGGATTATCTGGTGAATTATGACTGGCCGGGAAATGTGCGAGAGCTTGAAAATGTGCTCGAACGCTCCTTTTTGAATGCAGGGGATAGCTTGTTGTCTCCTGAGCACTTGCCGATAACAGTCATGTCTTTCAAAGATGATTTGAACAATACGGATAGCAATATTGATCTGAAACGAGTTGTTGGCCTCACCAACTCAATCACACCTATTAAAGAGCTTGAACGGGAGGTGCTGATCCAGGCGTTGCGGCTCACGAATTATAACATGTCGATCGCGGCAAGTGAGTTGGGTATTGGTCGAACAACTCTTTACCGCAAGTTGCAGAAATATCGCATTACACTCCGGCGCTGATATCAGCTATGCGGCAAACCTGAAACATCGTTTATTAACCAATGTTTTCATGCACATGAAGAAGGCATGCCCAACCACGCACTCGTGCCCCTCTACAAATACAAAGCCTTAAACGAGTCCGGCTCTGAAATCTCCGATACAATGGATGCACCGGACGCAACCGCAGTAGCCGAGCACCTGGACAGCCTCGGTTTTTTACCACTAAATATTGATGAGCAAGGCACAGGGGCAGGTATCAGTCTCGCACCGAAGCGCAAGAAAGTAAAGAGTACGGAAATAATTGTCTTCACAAAGCAACTCGTAACTCTTCTCAAGGCCGGCGTGCCGCTGTTAGGGTGCCTGGATGCGCTTGTTGAGCAAGCGGACAGTCAGAATTTGAAAGAAGTGGTGCAGAGTATTTATGTGGATGTCGAGAGTGGGGTGAGTTTGTCCAGTGCCCTGCAAAATCACCCTGATGCGTTTTCAGATCTTTATGTTAATTCAATTATGGCAGGTGAGACTGGCGGTGCGCTTGATGATGTGCTTGAGAGACTGGCAGAATTGATGGAACATGACAATGAAACCAAAGCACGTCTTAAAGCGGCTATGCGGTACCCGATGATTGTTGTTGTGTCCCTGGTTGTCGCCTTTATCACGCTCATGCTTGTTGTTGTGCCCAATTTTATAGACCTTTTCACAAAATTGAAAGTGGATTTGCCATTGCCGACCCGGATTTTAATTGGGATGCACGCTATTATCTCCGGATACTGGTACCTTTTGCTCGGAGCCGTAGTCGGCTTATTTGTCGGATTCAAACGCTACATCAAAACTGAAAAAGGGGCTTTTCGTTGGGACCGCTTCAAGCTCTCTGCGCTCGTTTTTGGTGATCTTAATCTCAAAACGGCGATGTCTCGTTTCACGAGAATGTTTGAGACCCTCAACAGTAGTGGTTTGCCCATTCTGCAGACGCTTGAAATTACTTCGAAAACAGTTGGCAACCTTGTTATTAGTAAAGAAATTGAGAATGTTGCATACGGAGTGATGCAAGGTAGAGGGTTGGCACAACCGCTGAAAGAAGGCAATGTATTTCCACCAATGGTTATACGAATGATTTCCATTGGTGAACAGTCAGGTTCACTGGATGAAATGCTGAGAAATGTATCCCGGCATTATGATGTGGAGGTGGATTATGCTGTCAAAAAACTGACTTCCATGATTGAACCAATTTTAACCGTTGGCATGGGGTTGATCGTTCTCTTTCTGGCAATGGCGATTTTTATGCCGATGTGGGATTTGACCAAGATTGCCGGCTAATTTCCGAAATGGTACAGATGTCCTGTTCTGCGATGTGTGTATAGGGCACGGGTTTTCCGAAGCGGCACAATATGCAATATTGAAACAGTTGTCATGTTCATGTCAATAAAATCAAATGCTTATATAAAGTATTGGGTCAGCCGATACTACTTTCATACCATTACGGAACAAGCCAGAATTGTTCATAATTAAGAGTATTGAAAATTAAGTATATCATAAAGTATTATAAAATAAAGAATAAACCGGGTTAAAAACAGCCCTGCAATTAATGGCATACTCCTTGCCTGTTCAAGTCATGCAATAGAGTGGGCCGGTGAAATAGTCAAATATCTTTTGGAGGTAATGCAATGAAAAAGCAAAGTGGTTTTACGTTGATCGAACTGATTATGGTAATCGTAATTCTGGGCATTCTGGCAGCAATTGCGGTTCCGCAGTTTGTCGATCTCAGCGACACGGCTCAAGCATCACAATGTAAGTCTAACCAATCTTCGGTCGAAGCGGCAGTTTCTATTATCTATGCACAGAATGCCGCCGCAGGCAGTGCTAGCTTTCCGACGGCTCTTGCGGATAGTATGTTCAGAAACAACAGCGTACCGACATGCCCGTCCGGCGGAAACATCTCGTATAGCAGCACCGATGGTGCGGCTTCATGCCCGAATAGCCTGGCAGCTCATTCTCGGTTCTAGGCATTCGGCAGACGGCCGTCAGCCGTCACAGGATGAGGAGTTTTGAAAGGGAAGTCACACCAGGGTTGGCTTCCCTTTCTTGGTTGAGAGCAATGCGATTTAAGCAAACGAGAGCGTTGGGATTCACGCTTGTCGAGGTGGTGGTATCTGTGGTTATTCTCGGCATCATTTCTTACATCGTCGTCAGCAAGTTTGAGGCGGCCCACACAAACTTGCAATACCAAACATTAATAAAAAAAATGGCGGCGGATGTTCGGTATGCCAGAGATATGGCCCTCACAGGCGGCCAGGGAACGCAGTTTTATATCGATGAGACAAACAACCGGTACTATCTCAAGTGGGATGATGGCACATTTTTGCAGAACCCAGTCGGTGGAAATGACTTTGTGGTTGAACTTGGCAGCAGGGAATTTGCATCAACCGTGATAACGGCCACAGCTTTTAATGGTGGCCGACTTGATTTCACAAAGGAGGGAATGCCGTTAAATGCAGGAAACGCTTTTTCAGGTACACTCAACCTGGTGACTTTAAATGCTAAAGTCAGTCTGTCCATCACGGCTAACACCGGGCTGGTACGTGTTATTGACTGAGTCGAGCAATGAGAAATAAGCATGAGACAGGCTTTACGCTCATCGAGCTAATTGTTGTAATGGTCATTACGGTCATATTGACCGGATTTGTTGCGGATGTACTTTTTCATCAAGTAGCCACTTTTAACTTGGTTACAGCCAGGAAAGAGGGCTTGCAGAATTCACGTTTTGCCTCAATGTTGCTGACGAAAGACATTCGACAAATCGTTTCTGCGGATAGCATATTTCACGCTAGTGAGGATTCAATGCGTTTCAAGCACGTCAATGGTACTCAAATTGACTATCAGCACTCGGGTTCAAATCTCTATCGCAACGCCGACCTGCTGCTGGAAAATTTGAGTGGCTTTTCTTTCTCCTATCTTGACGATACCGGCAATGCCTTGAGTTTTCCGATTGGTGATTTTTCGGAAATTAGAGTTGTAGGATGTGGTTTGAGCATGTTGATTAATGGGCAAAGTGTGCAGTCCAATGTCACTGTTACACCCAGAAATTTTTGAGGTTACAAGTCATGTTCAGAAGATGGGCGATCGCACATACCGCGCCGGAAGCACCGGAAAGTCGTGGTATGAATGTCTACGGAAACTGTTTCGGCCATACACTCATTGAATTGGTCCTGGTGATTATTTTTCTGAGTGTTGCGATTCTGGCTTCCATGAACATGCTCACAAGCAGTCTTTCCGGCAGCGCCGAAACTGAGCTGGTGATAACTGCAACAAATCTGGCTAATGAGAAAATGGAGAGAATTCTTGCCGACAAACGGAGCAAGGGCTATAGTTATGTTGACTCTGATAATTATCCGGATGAGATCAATGTTAATAACTTAGTGGGATTCAGCCGTTTCGTCACCGTAACCAGCTATTCCACATATAAACAAGTTCAAGTTACGGTGACGAATCCTGATATTGAAAACTGCTTGTTGGCGGCACGGGTTACAAACTATTAGCCGATTGTGTTTAATGGCATTTTGTTAAAAGGCAGATGCAATGTTTTTGGGTAACTGTACTGTGAAGCGCGCGGTGAAGCAATTTGAGTGCAAAGCTCTGCATCGATTTTTATTTGCTGGTTTCCGGAGTGCTCTTAATCAGAATGGGATTTCCCTGATTATGGCAATTGTGGCCGGCATGTTTCTTTCTATTTTGGGGTATGTAACCGTGTCGATCGTCATTATGGATGCGAGAACCAATGCCTCATTTTTGCAGTCTACACAAGCATTCTGGTTGGCGGAAAGCGGCATTGAAATGGCCTACCGTTGGATACGTTACGAGGATCCGCCACCGGGCGGTAGCGCACAGTTTGTCAAATATAATGCTGTTCAGTTAGGGGCGGGCACCTATACCGTGACAATTGATCCGGACGATGCCAACCCCACAACCTACATCAAAAAATACAAACTCATTTCCGTGGGCGATGTAGGCAACGTGCAACGCACCATTGAAATCGAGATGCAGATGACTTCGTTCAATAAATTCGCCTATTTAACCGGTGACGAGGGAGGTACTATTTGGTTTAAGAGTGGCGATGTTATTGAAGGGCCCATGCACAGTAATGATCAGATTTCGATTACACAAAGTCCGGTTTTTATGGGAAAGGTAACGAGCAGTGCAAATTCTTTCAACCAGGGCAACCCATTCAATCCGGATTTCCAGAGTGGCTACCAGTTGGGTGTGCCACCCATGATTTTTCCAACCCAACAAGAGGTGCTCGATAATTATTGGGCGTCCAATACCGACCCACCTGACTTAATCATCGATGCCCGATTTGGAAAAGACGCCAGTATTGAATTCAACCCGGACGGCACTCTGACTTACAATATTTGGCGCTATCAAGGTAGCAAGAAAAAATATATTGCTGAAAATATAGTGGTAAATGTCGCTGATGTAAACGGATTTATCTACGTAAGAGGCGATGTTTGGCTTGAAGGAACTTTGGATGGCGTCGTGACAATTCTCTCAACTGATGACATGCGCATAACCGACAATCTCGTTTATGACTGTTCAGATGCTGCGGGTATCCCGGCATCAGATTGTGATGATATGCTCGGCCTGATTTCTCTCAAAGAGATGATTGTTGCCGATAACACTGCTAACAGAACAGATGTGATTATCAATGCTTCTATTCTGACGCTTGATGATTCTTTTACAGTCGAAAATTATTATTCCGGTTCGCCGCGTGGCACGCTAACGATTTGGGGATCTTTAAGTCAGAAAGTGCGTGGCCCGGTGGGCACTTTCAGCTACTGGGGAGGCACCGGTTATGACAAGGATTATCATTATGATACACGCTTTGTCGATACGCCACCGCCGTACTTTCCCGTGACGGGACAGTACGATTTTAATTATTGGAAAGAGGTTGCGAATTAAGGGAATAAGCGAAGTTGTGAGGTGATTTATGCTGGTATTCATTGCAGTTGCAGTTCTTTTTTTCGTTTTAGGCCTTCTCTTTTTCCTGGCTCCTGCAGTAATCGTTAAGTTGAGTGAGATGGGTAACAGGCTGGTTTTTACCGATCATGGATCCGTTGCACACCGTTGGATTTCCGGATCGATTTTGCTGGCTATGAGTGCAGTTATGTTGTACTTGGGGCTTAAGTTATGAGTAAATACAATTACCTGGCCTTAGTCTGGTTGCAACTGACATTTTGCACCTATTGTCCGGTAAGCCTTGCCACTGACTTAAGCGGTGCAATTACTGCGGACACGCTAAAAAAGGCGGACAGCCCGTTTGTTGTTACAGGTAACATTTCGCTGGCTGCAGCTCGCACGCTCACAATTGAAGCGGGCGTTACAATCAAATTTAACACCGGACTCAATTTCTTGATTAACGGTGAATTGCAAGCTATTGGGGCCACCTCTGATTCCATCCGTTTTACATCAAATCAGGGAACGCCTGGTTCTGGTGACTGGAATGGCGTCTCTTTTTCTTCGACCGGCAGTGGTAGTTTGCAATATGGCGTTGTTGAGTATTCGGCCAGCGGCATAACCGTCTCAGGCAGTGGACCATCGATCCGAAATTGCAGGATACATTCAAATACCAATGGTGTTGACTGTTTGGGTTCAGCCACACCGCTAATTCAGTCGAATATATTTGAGGGGAACAGCAACACAGCAATCCGCTGCAACCAGGCTTCCCCGACAATCAAAGGGAATCAGATTTGTGGAAATGTTGCTGTGTCTGCCGCCATTTTGTGTGAGAATTCGGCACCACAGATCAGCTTGAATCAGCTATACGGCAATAGCAACGCAGGCATCGACTGCATTGTTGGTGCAAATCCGAATATTTGGCACAATACCATTGCCAGCAACGATCTTGGCATTACTATCAGCGATTCATCAGCGCCGGTTGTCAACGGCAATATTGTTGTAACCAACACAAATATTGGCATTGCTATAAATGATGCGGAAGCGAATCCGAGCATAAAACACAACAATGTCTGGTCAAATTCTGTGGCTGACTATTTTGGTGCCCCGGCTGGAATAGGAAATTTGTCCGGCACAAACGCTAATGGTGACCCCTCTGATGCAAATTTCAACATCAGCGCCAACCCACAGTTTGTTAACTCTGCTGCAGGCGATTATAATTTGCTGGTAGCGTCTACTTGCATCAATGCGGGGGACCCGGCCAATCCTGCTGGAGTGAGTGTTGCGGGCAGCGCCCCGGATATTGGTGCGCTTGAATATGATGGTGCGGTGCCGGTTGAATTGACTTCATTTTCGTTTGCAAATGGATTGCTGCATTGGGCGACGGCAAGTGAGACGAATAATTTCGGATTTGAAGTGCAGCGCGGCCGTAAGCATGAAGGGCCGTTTCAGCCTGTCGGTTTTGTGCAAGGTGCGGGTACAACGGTTGTGCCCCAAACCTATAGTTTTCGTGATTCAATGCAAATCGGCCTGCGATATTATCGTCTAAAACAGGTGGATCTGGATGGGACATTCGTTTTGAGCAACCCGATTCGCGGCAGTTATGAATTGCCGCAACAGTTGTCGCTTTCTGCCAATTTCCCGAATCCATTTAACCCAACCACAACGATCATTTTTACTTTGCCTGAACTTGAATCTGGTAACGCAGGGAAGGCTGAATTGGCTATTTATAATGTTTCCGGCCAGCTTGTAAACCTGCTGGTAAATGAGCCCAAACCTCCTGGATTTTATCAATTTCAATGGCGCGGTGTCGATAATTCGGGTAGACCACTCGCATCCGGATTTTATATTTATCGTTTGCGTTATGGCGAGTGGAGCCTGACGCGTCGCATGCTTCTTTTGCAGTAATTCTGACTTAATGGTGAGAATCGGGAATTCCAGGTTTTGTTGTTCAGGCATTTCCTTTAACGATTAGAATGAATATTGGCTTTGTGCAAATGAGTGGGTTTTTGAAAAAGGGCCATCTGTCTTCCTTTACATTTCTTTCCTGTTTGGCTGCACTTGTATTATGGTGTACTTGCACCAAGACTCTCCCGCTTGATCCAACTGAGCGCTCGAGTGAAGAATTTGTTCTCCTTGTAGGGATTGAGAGCAATCCGGAGGCTGTGCCGCCAGGGGGAAACGCCATCATTTCGGCATTGGTTCTGAACCAAAATAATCGTCCCGTAGCAGGGGAGGTCATCCAGTTTAGTTCCAGCGTCGGCACTTTGCAGCCTGAATCGAGTGCAACAAATGACTCGGGTTTGGCGGTGACAATTTTCACGGCACCGCAATTGTCCGGAAGTGCAGTCGTTACCGGCAAGCATGGTGAAAACAAGCAAACGACCACAGTTAAAATTCAGGATAGCACACCGCAATCGATTACCTTAACCCCCTCAAATCCGACTTTGCTTGCAGATGGTTCCAGTGCAACTCGTATCAGATCTGCTTGGCTAAACGAGGCCGGGCAGCCACTGGCTGGTTTGCTGGTTATTTTTGCGGCTACTGCAGGAACAATCACCAGTGCTGCCGTCACAGACTCAACCGGAATAGCCTTTGCTGAATTCAGTGCACCAGCCAGCCGGGTTGATGTTGTGGCACAAATAACGGCCAGAGGCAATGGTCTTGAGGCTACAACGCAAATTCTGTTACGGGGCATTCGATTTGAAATGTCCGCATTTCCACTTACGCTAATTGCGGATGGCCGTAGTGAATCGACGATTCGGGTTATTTTAAAAGAGGCAACCACGTCTGTTGCAATTCCAGGGGCATCAATAATTTTTGGCGCTGATCATGGTACAATTCCCAACACGGTTGTAACCAGCGAAAGGGGTGTTGCCGAAACAACGCTCATCAGCTCGACGCAAACCGGTCAGGCAACAGTGATGGCAAGTTATAGCCAAAGTCTGACGGAATCTTTGCAGGTAACTTTCACGCAATCGGTTCCGAGTTATCTGAATGTATCGGTTCAGCCTCCTGAAATTCTGGCAGACAATCAGAGCACGGCGACCATTACTGCGGTGGTTTCCGACCAGACCAACAATCCGGTACCTGATGGCACCGGCGTAACTTTTGAGATTATGGACGGCAGTGGCACCATTGAAACAAATAAGGTAACCAAAGATGGCAGCGCCGCAAGTACTTTGACCAGCGGCACGCAACCAGACACTGTCATTATTGTTGTGCGAGTGGCGCAACTTACCGACACGACCAGCGTGCGCTATCTTATCGGTCCGGCAATGCTGGTGACAATTTCTGCTGATTCCTCAACTTTGCCGGCCGATGGCAAAACCTTCACCAACGTGAAGGCGCATGTTTTAGACGCTGCCGGAAATTCTGTTGAAGATGGTACCAAAGTGGATTTTTCAACGACAATTGGCGATATCACGCAATCTAGCCAGACCGTTGCCGGCGCGGCCCGGGCGCAATTTTCGAGCAGTAAGACCGGCACGGCTGTCCTCACCGCTCGAACCGGCGGTATTGAAGAAAGTATGACAATTCAGTTACGACCTGGACCGGCAAACAGTATTTTAGTGACAATTAACCCAAATACATTGGGTGTTAAAGACTCGGGCAGAAATCAGACAGTTACTGTAACCGCGGCTGTCATCGACAGTAAAAACAATTATGTTTCAGATGGCACATCCGTGCGGTTTTCAGTTTTTCAGTCACCTGGAGGAGGCGAGTTTTTGAGCAATTTAACGCCACTGCCTACGCTTAATGGCTTGGCTCAGGTTTCGTTGAACAGCGGTATTCGTTCCGGCAGCGTACGTGTTATGGCTGAGGTAACGGATGCCCTAGGGGTGGCGATTGTTCCCGCTGTGCGGGCTGTCACCACTGAGATTACGATTTTTGGTGGCCCACCTTTTATTGAAAATGTAAATGACCGTGCAACGAGCCACTTGTCTGTGGGTACGGAATTTATAAATGTTTTGGGCTGGGGCTTTGTAAATAACACCACGGCTGTAACAGCAGTGGTGGGTGATAGATTCAATAATCCGGTTCCACCTGGAACGGCTGTATTTTTCACAACGACCGGTGGTGTGATTTCTACCTATACAGGCTTTACAGATGATGAAGGGGTGGCCACAGTTACTTTGCACACGGCCCAGCCATTGCCGAATGTAACGCGTTTTTACAACACTTTTTTCGATCCCAATGAAAATCACGCTGACTTCGCGCTGGGCACAAATCTGATTCCCGGGCCAATCATTGATTTTGAAAACAGTAAAGTAGTCAACACGCTTGGTTCATTGATTGAAAACGATGGGATTTGTAGAGTCCTGGCTGTGACAGAAGGTGTGGATGCTGCCGGGAATCCGGCCAGGGCCTGGGCTGTGACGGGTGTCGTGTTTTCCGGATTGATCGATGTGTTTACAGTGACTGCTTCGGATACTTCCATAAAGCCTGGTGAGTCGGCTGAGATTGATTTCGAAATCTACGATACCAACGGGAACCCAATTGTACCAGGTTCTGTTATTACAGTCGGTGCGCTGGCAGGAGATCTGTCCTGGGGTAGCCTCAGGACAGATGATCCGGGTGTGACGGCCTATCAGGTTATTCTGACCAATAATCTCGATCCAACCGACCCGAATGCCAAGGAAAGTTCGACGCCTGTTACCATAAGTGTTCAAAGTCCGAATGGAAATATAATTAGATCATCTTCTACAATTAAACTAACTTTAAATTAATATTTTGATAAGACTGTTACAAAAATTTGCATGGCTTTACCCGTTTGCTCTAAGTATATTGCTTCCGGCTGCAAACGCTGAGGCCCAGCCTGCTGGACACCCCATTGCAACCCATAGCCACAGAGAGTTCACAGTCAGCTTTGATGGCGGAGTTGTTAGGCTGCCCATTGCTGGAGTTGCCAATTATTCACGCCGTTTTATGTTGAGGACTGCGTACGGTTTGGCTGGCCGGTTTGACCTTTTTGGTTTGGTTGGAGCAGTGAAATTGAAATTGTCCCCGGAAAACAAGGCACAGACGATGGACGACCGATACCGTCTTGCTTACGGCGCTGGTTTTATATGGCATTTTCTGGATTTTGTTGATGATGGCATTCGAGTCATTATTGGCGCTCAAATCGTTAGATTTAAAGTTCAACCGACTATGAGAGAGGCTTTACTTGTGTCAGACTCTGAAGTCGAAAAAGTGTTTCAATTGAAATATGACTGGCGGGAGTTGGGCTTCAATACCGGCTTTAATAAGAAGTTTTCGCGATTTAATTTTTACGTGGGTGCGAACGCCAGGGTCATTCACAGGCAAGAAGTTCGGGCGGAAAAACTTATGTTGAATGGTGATGGTGTTTCAGTTAACGAGACCCGGGGAGTGTATCGCAGCGGCCTTTTGTTTAGCCCGTTGATTGGTTGTGAGATTTCGTTTCCAGCAAGGTTGAAACTCAACTTTGAGGGCATTGCTACCGGAAAAACTTCTTACACTTTTTATGTTGGACTTAGCCAGACAGGGGTTTTGTAAATTAGCACCTGCTCCACTGTTTTAAAACCAAGTAATTGTAAGAAATTGTTTTTCAGTTCCTTAATTGGGCAATTCAGCCTTATCATGGCTCCTTTTTGATTGTCAGTTAAATAACTAGTGTTTTGTTAATGCCACTTGCTGGAATAAAATTTGCCAATGAAGGCATCTGTTGTTGGTTTCTTGTCGTACTCGGGAGATTGGCAGTTAAAAGAAAAGGGTGGCCAACCGCCATTTTGTTACAAATGTTTTTGGTTAGCCACCACGCAGGCAGGTGTTTTTATTAAACAAGAGGTGTTGTTTTATATGAAATTAAAACGACCAAGTGGATTAGATAAGATTCGTTTAATCTTTTTTTCGACTGGAGAAACGGACTTTCGACAGTTTGAATTTAGCTTGCAACGGGTCTTTGTTTATGTGACAGGAGCCGTAGTTCTCATTGCTACAGTTTTTATGGCATCTGTTACCCTGAGTAACATGCTGTATCAGGACAGTACAAACAGCTCTCTTACAAAAACAAACTCCTTTCTCAAAAAGAAACTCAAGAAACTGCAAACTGATTTTTCTAAGTTAAATGAAAAATTACTCGTACTTGAAGAGGATACTGAAGATCTTGAGGTGCTCGTCGGGCTCACTTCTACCGATGCAGAGAGTCAAGTAAATAAGAAAAATCTAATCAGCAGCAAAGACCTGGTCATGGCTTCCATGCCCATCGATTATGAGTACAAGAGCGACAAAATGAATGAATATCTCGGCTCCCTGGAAGCCCGCATTAAGCGCGCTACATCGGTGCAGGATTTGATAGAAGATAAATTTATTGAAAAGAAGAAGAAGATCAAACATATCCCATCCATTAAACCAGTGCTTGGTGCCCGAATAACCGACAAGTTTGGTATTCGCAAAGATCCGTTTGTTGAACGGGTTAAGCATCACAAAGGGATCGATTTATCAGCCCGGTATGGCACAAAAATTTACTCTGCCGCATCGGGTGTGGTTGAATTTACACGTGACCGTTATCGCTTGAACAAAGGGTATGGCAAGGTTGTTATTGTCAACCATGGCTATGGCTACAAAACTTTATATGGACACCTTTCGAAGATTGGTGTCAAGGTTGGTCAGAAGGTCGATCGCTGGGAAGCTATTGGGCTTTCAGGCGACACGGGCCGTGCAACCGGCCCGCATTTGCATTATGAGGTCTGGCAGAACGGTAAAGCGCAAAATCCAGAGGACTATATTCTGAATTAGCCTGCAGTTTGAGAGTGTTAGTAATATTGTAAAAAAAGGAGCTGAATGTGGCTCCTTTTTTATTTGAGCAGAATGAGCCTTTTTTTAGTCAATGCCTTGCGCTGCGAGCCAGCGTTCTGCATCAAGTGCTGCCA
>JAJDAG010000171.1 GCA_029262005.1 Candidatus Zhuqueibacterota bacterium
GCAAATTCAAAAAGAGCAATTGGGGGGGGCTCCTTTGAGATATTTTGCGCAAGCACAAAATATCTCAGATGTTGAGGGGTTTTCCGACAGTCTCGTTAGACAATGCAATCAAATCAGGTAATAGAGTAATGGAATCCCGAATCCTCAATGATATGGGATTGTATAATCAGGTAATACATAATTTTACTAAAGCAAAGACCTATCATTTAAAAAGTCTGAGCTTGAGAAAGAAATTGGATTACCTTCCCGGCCAGATAACTTCTCTATTGGACGCGGGGGATTCATGTCTTGCCTTGGAGATGTTAGACGAGAGTGAACGTTACTTTGCCGAGGCGTTGGAAATGGCGAACAAGGTAAAAGCAAAGCCAAAATCCTGCAGGGCCTTAAAAGGCCTTTCCGATATAAGCAGGAAGAATAATGATTATCAAAACGCTTATCATTATCTCAATAAATTACATGAATTGGAATCTGAATTTATAAGAGAAGACGGGAATCGAAGGGTTGAATATTTGAAAGAAGCATGGGAGGCGGAAAATGCGCTTAATGAATCAGAAATATACCAATTAAAAAATGTGGATTTAAAAAATAAAAACGAGCAACTTCAGGATGCCATCAATAAATTAAACGCAGTGAACGCGCAAATAGTACAAACTGAAAAAATGGCTATCGTCGGCAAACTGGTGGCTGGTTTTTCACATGAAATTAACAGTCCACTGGGCGCGTTAAAGAGCGGGAATGATAACATAAAGCGAATCCGGCAAAAATTAAATTCAAGCCTATCTGAGAACACTCCTCCCCAAGCTGGAACCCTTACTAAACTGGCGGAACTGATCTTAAAAAGTGCTGAGAATAATGACGTTTCGATCGCGCGAATTGAACGGTTAATGAAAAATTTGAGGGCATTTATCCATTTGGAAAAGGCTGAATTACAATTAACCGATATTCATGCCGGTATTAAAACCGTGCTTGAAATGTTGGAGATTGATTTACCCAAGGGAATTACCATCAATACCGAATTTACCCATGTCCCCAAAGTGCTGACCTTTCCTCAGGAATTTAACCAGGCACTGATGAATCTATCTCAAAATGCCGTAAAAGCTATGGGGGAATCCGGTAACTTGCAGGTGGGAACTCATCAGGATAAAGATTCAATAATAATTGAAGTTAAAGATACCGGGCCCGGTATTGCAGATAAAGACTTGCCCAAATTATTTGAACCCGATTTCGTTGAAGCACAGGGTCGCATTAAAATGAAATCAGGATTGTTTACGGTGGCGCAAATAATGGAGAAACATGGTGGTTCAATAGAAGTAAAAAGTAAAATGGGTAAAGGCAGTATTTTCACCATGGTGTTACCTGTCCTCCAAAAACTGCCGGTTTAGCGGTGGCGCTATGTTCAGTGGTAGTAACGCAAGACTCGTTGGAGTTGGACCCATTCCGGTGCCTGGACCATGAATTAAAAGGGAGGTTTATCAGGCCCGCGTGGTTGATAAAGAAGTATAACAAAGTCGTTGGAGCAGACACTCCTACGCTCTTCTTGAGCAATAAAATGGGGATTTGAAGAGCTACGGGGGCAGCTCAACTCTTCGTTAGGTAGCTTAAATAATTCTGACTAAACTTCAATAAGGAAAGTAACTATGAATTCTAATACTAAATCTAAAAATATGATTGGGGTAGGTATCGCTATTGGGACAGCGGTTGGCGTTAGTCTGGGTGTTGTTTTTCAAAACATTCCTATGGGCGTAGCCATGGGAGTTAGCATGGGGGTTGTACTAGGTGCAGCATTACAGAAGAAGAAAAATTCTTCTCAAGATGCAGAATAAGCCTGTGGTGTCACAACCTAACCATGGATTCCACAAACTCTACGAGTTTTCTCCACCAGTCATGCTGGGTGTTATACATTAAGGAATTCAGATGCCTATTTATCACCATCTTTCTGATGTTGCATGAGGATTTTAAATGAAAATTAAACATTATCTTTACAACGCATTTCTTATTGAAGATGGCAAAACGAAAATCGCCATTGATCCCGGGCAGTCATGTAGCGACTGTCTTGAAAGTCAAGCCATTTCTGCCAACAAGCGTTTGCGCAAATCTATGCGCTGACCGCGAGTTTGCGAACCACAATTTCTCCCCCGCAATAGACATTGAATGAGATGGCTGCGGCGACCGCTTTACGGGCAATTTGCTCAGCAGTCAAATCGCTGTCATAAAGGGCATGTAAAGCGCCCAGACTAATGTCACTGCCGGAACCAATGGCATAGTATTTCCTGAATTGGGCAACACTGGTATCAGAGGCGATATTGAAAATGCCGTTGCGGTTGGCAACGATAAAGGATGCATCCAAATCACCAAACGGCGAGTCTTCTTCCTGGCACTGGTCGTTCACGAATGAGTAATGTTCGTGCATATCATGCCACAGATTCTGAAAGAAGGCAAAAATAGAAGGCATGTCGTCGAGCACAATGTCCTTTTTGTGTTTTGCCAGTACATCGGTGAGAATATTTGCGTAAACACCCCAACCCGTTGAGGCAAGAAATGAGTCGCCCACTTGCCGAATTTTCAAGGCGACATGATTGTCCGGCAGGAGGGTCAAAGGACCAAAGTTGTTCTGACTGTCTGCAGCCACAACGATTTCAGAATCTTTTTTTACTGCAACAACGATTGACATGTTTGTTTTCTCGCTTAATTGTTTCGTGAAGGCAAATTCAACTCAATGCTGCGCGTTTTATTTAGGGTAAATATTTTTCGATGTCCAACGCGTCATGGAAAAGGCCCGGGACATTCAACGATTTTCTTTCTTTGCTTAGGCAGCCTATTCGATAAAGCCCATATAACAAAATCCGAATTTTCAGTAAGCCGCCAACAAACGTGCGGCTTCTTCAATCTGCGCCTGGCTGACAAGGAAATGTGACTCCAATGTTGGACTGTACGGCACCGGCGTATCCAATGCGCCGAGCACCCGTACCGGCGCATCGAGATATTCAAACGCTTCTTCAGCAATGATCGAGGCCACGGATTGGCCGATACCACCGGTTTTGCTGTCTTCGTGCACAATGAGTGCTCGATTTGTCGCTTTGATACACCAGAGAATTGCCTCTTTGTCCAGAGGTTGCAGTGAGCGCAAGTCCAGAACACGGCAGGAGATGCCATCAGCTTGCAGTTTCTCAGCCGCGTCAAGACAGCGGTGGACGTAAGCGCCGTAAGTGAACATGGTCAAGTCGTTGCCGTCACGTTTGATATGGGCTTTACCAATGGGCAAAGTGAAATCCTCCGTTGCTGTCGGCAAATCCTGTTTGATGTCCGGCGCACGGTAGAGCGCAATGTGCTCATAAAAGAGCACGGGATTGTCATCGCGAATGGCTGATTTAAGCAGCGCCTTGGCTTCTAACGGTGTTGACGGACAGACGATTTTTAAGCCGGGAGTACGGTAAAACCACGGCTCTGTGTTTTGCGAATGGAACGGTCCGGCATTGCGCAAGCCTCCCCAAGGTAAGCGAATGGTTACCGGCACCGGTTGGTTCCATCTTGCGTAAATTTTAGCCGTGTTGTTCACCAATTGGTTGAAGCCACTGGCAACAAAATCATTGAATTGAATTTCAGCTATTGCCCGTTTTCCAAGCAATGCAGCACCGGTGGCAGCGCCAATGATGGCGGACTCGGAAATGGGTGTATTTAACAGCCGGTCACCAAGCTCATCTAAAAGTGACTTGAGAATGACAAAGGCGTTGCCATATTTCCCGCCAACATCTTCACCTAAAATGAACGCTTCGGGATCACGCCTGAGTTCTTCCTGCAGTGCCTCAGCAATGGCTTGCCAGAAGGTTTTGCCCTTTGGGTTGACTTTGAAACCGCCAGGCTCATCCGAGTGCCAATCGGCGATTTCAGGATATATTTCCACACGATTGGCTAAAACTTCAGAATGCCGTTGTTTTGGGCCGTCGGTGGTAACGGCATCCAGGCCATGGGCGCCATCCGGCCAGGGTGCCGCAACCACTTGCTGCGCCATATCTTCGATTTCGCGATTGACTTCTTCAAGCATTCGTTTGTAGGACTTCTCCGTTAAACAGCCTGCTGCAATTAGTTTTTGACTGTAAATAGCGATTGGGTCTTTTTGACGCCAGTAAGTGTATTTTTCCCCATCAACGTAACCGTTTTCTTTATTGTCTGCGTACTCGAGATATTGTTGGGGCTCCTGGCCAAAATAGAGCATGTCATCGTGGTGGGCATGGCCGCACATGCGCATGGCAACCAATTCAATCATGACTGGGCCTTTACCCAGGCGACAAGCGTCTGCAGCTTCGGTTACGGCGGCAAAAATGGCTTCCGGATCTGTGCCGTCGATGGTTATGGCGCGCATGCCGTAGCCGTTGGCCTTTTGTGCCAGGCTTGCACAAGCGTACTGCTCACTGGTTGGCGTAGAGAGCGCCGTTTGATTATTCTGTACAATAAACACGATGGGTAATTTCTGCACAGCCGCGAAGTTGATGGCTTCATGCCACTCGCCGGTTGAAGTGCCCCCTTCGCCATTGCAATTAATAATTGCCCGGCCGCTGTGTTTTAGTGCCAGGCCCATGCCGACAGCATTGCCAACGCTGAGTGAAATAGGAGCTGCGGGCGGGAGCACACCACATGAAAGGTCGCCGAAGTGCAGGTCCTTGCCATTGGTCGGATGGCCGATTTTCCCCATTTGTGCTGCTAAAACCTCATATGGATTGTTGCCCATTGCCAAAGCCAGGCCGAGGTCGCGAATCATGACCGCGGCAAAGTCCCCTTTATAATTTTCGCTGCGGGCGATACCATTTTGTTGCGCAATGTAATGCGGCCCAACACGCCTGAGGCGAATTGCAGCAGCATAAATAGCTTCCTGTCCCGTTGAGCGGAAGCCCTTGCCTTGAAACACAGCGCCCGCCGGCGTTTTGATTTCCGTACCCATGAAAAATCTTTTGAGCCGTGCATCAAGGTAGCGAGTGGTGAGCATGCCGCGCAGAATTTCTATTTTCTCTTCTTTCGTAAGAGAAGTTCGCAGGCGTGTGCGTTGAAATGCGGCTTTGATGTCCGTTTTTAGTTCGCCGACAAATCGCTGTGCTGATTGATTTTCTGTATGGCCAGGGTAAGTCTCAAATTTGCTGTCTGCTTCAATTGCAGTAAACAGCGCGGTTTCAACTTTTTCAAGAAAAGTGGTTTCGAGTTTTTTGCCCTGCCCTTCGGAGAGGGTGTCAGGCAAATTTTTGTTTATTTTGGTGAAGATAGTAAGCAGAGTTGATTTGCCAAAGATTGCAGTTTGTCCGAGCGTGGTTTGTAACTCACAGGTTAAATCGCGCAAACGCAAACCGGTTTTCGTGCGCGTTTTACCACTGGTTTCAGGTTTTGTCTTGGGGGGCATTGTGCTTCCCGGCTCAGTTTTGATCTTGTTGCCAGCGCAGAAGTTAAAAAAAGAGGCCGATAGAATCTGCCTGGCTCATTCCGGCTGAGTTTTTAAAATGTTTGGTGAAGATAGAAAAATGCTGCGTGAGAGTCAAGAGAATCACCGGATAAAGCAGCGGCAAAAGTGCCTGGTTACGCTCGTATTGTGTTGTTTCGGTTTGGGTGAATGAGTTAACGTGGGCCAAGGCCATAAACAACCACAACCATGGGAACTCAAATACCAAAAACCAATTAAACCGTGCGGCGGTTTTATAAAAATGATTGACCAACAGCAAAACACATTCGCGGCGTTCCGGCGTATTCAAATATATTCAGGCATTATTTCGCTGTTTCACTCAGCCAAATTGAGGAAAGAAGACTTTGTCCATCAACCGGCTGTAAAGGCTCTGCATGCACGATTTCGCCAAGTGTCGGCGCAATATCAACGGTGCGAACATTTTCAGAAAATGTAGCAGCCATAACGTTTTTCCCCATGAAAATTAAAGGCACATGGGTGTCATATTCGTAAGGAGAACCATGCGTTGTTCCGAATGCTGAATCTCTTATCAAACAAGATTCCTTGAACCTGAGCACCAGGTCACCACTGCGGTCCTGGTGATGGGATTTGCGATATTTATCAATGTATGGGCGGGCGTCAGTACTGTCCCGGGCAAGCTCTTCTTTGGTAAAAACATCCTCAATGTACGGGTTCATCTTAAAGCTCTGAACAAGTATTTTGTTTAGCTGGTCCCGGGAAATGTTCTGCCTGGCAGCCGCAGCGTAGTTCAAAAAAATATTAGGGCCAACCGAGCCGATAATCATGGGCTCAGAGATTCCCTTGATGACCGGATTTTGCGCAAGTGTAGCCGTCAGCATTGATTGAATTTGTTTCTTTGATACTCGTACAGCATCGACGTTTTTCTTTGCCATCTCCTCAGGAATTGGAATGACGCCGTGGTCGCTGGTGAGTACAACGGTGTAAGCATCTTTGCTAAAACGCTTGTCAAGGTAGTCAAAAAATTCACCCAAATACTGATCCAGCCGTAAGAAGTGATCCATGCTTTCCTGGCTCATTGGCCCATAGTCGTGGCCAATATAGTCTGCTGCAGAACAGGCAACCACCAGCAGGTCTGTGGCATCGTCCTGGCCGATTGCTTCGTTTTCAATGAGTGTGCGGGCGAATTTAAGAATAATCTCATCCATGAAAGGACTTGCAGCCAGATTGTCGTAATAGTCCTCGTCCGGTTTGTTACTGTCTAAAGCCAACTTATGTGGGAAGGTGGTGTTGATACCATCGTTTTCCACCGGGCAGGCATCCGGCCGTGCCAGGGAATAGGCTGAATCATCTGTTTTTAGTTGGCTCCAACCGGTACTGAAGTACGCGTCAACAAAGCGAGCCGAGTTAAACGCCTCGACCCATTGCGGATATGATTCTGCATAATAAGCGGATGTTACCATATTGCCATCAGCGCCATGATACCAGTAAGCGCCGTCTGCATTTTTTCCTGTGGTCAGGATTGCTGAACGGTCTTTGCAGGAAACACCATAAACTTTGCTGGCCGGCGAAGCTGCTTTCAACCAGTCGCCCAGTGTGGATGTCAAGAGCTGTTTGGGAGAACGCCCTTTCCTGGCTGGTTTATCCGGATAACCGAGCAAAGCGGCATTTTTGTCTTCGCAGCAGTAAGTCTTTCTTTGCTCAGCGCGATTAAACCACTCGTTACCGGCAATGCCGTTGTTTGTTGGAAACATACCGCTGCCAATTGTTGCATGACCGGCAGCCGTCACTGTATAAGCGTGATCGTGGTGGGCATTTGTGAAAACCGCACCCTGCTTTAGCAATCGTGCAAAACCATGTTGATAAAGGCCCTTAAAGCGCGTGATGTGGTCTGCTCGCATCTGGTCAACCACCAGCACCAAAATGAGTTTTTGATTTTCAGGGGGAGCAGGGTTACAGGCCGGGCCAACGGCCAGCATGACAGCCAGACAGAGCACAAATCGTTTTCGCATGATGGTTCCTTAAAAGAGTACCGGTAAAATGCATCAATAGTCGAATGGACAAAATACGAACCTCAAGTAAGATTCGCAAAGAGATTTTAGAGTACTTTAATGTTGTAAGAACATAAATACATGAAATAGTTTTGGCTTGCGCACGCCGTTGTGATTGCTTATATTAAAGATCATTTTTTTGAAGTTGCGCATGAATTGTGCGGTTCGTCAATTGAGGGAATTTATGTTAAGAATGTTATTGTCTTTTGGCTTGTTACTGTTTCTAATGCCGGGCGTTTATTCTGTTGCTGCCGCGCAAAATCTGCAGCAGCGTGTGGAAAGTTTTGCTGTTATCGATTGGTCGCAAAAAGTGATTCGCGCTACCGGCGCAAGCGGTGAACTTGCAGATGACCAGGATCGCCGGGTGCGAGTTGAAGCGTTGGAAAATGCCAAAGCGCGCGCTGCCGGCAACTTGCTGAAAGCTGTCCAAAGTCTGCGCATTGGTGTGCGGGGGACCATTTTGCAGCTTCTTAAGGATAACCCGCAAGAGGCCTCGCGTCTGCGCAACGCTGTCCGGCAATACACGATTGTTGATACGCGTTCGTTGTCTGACATGTCGGTGGAAGTGGATGTTGAGATACCCATTAGCAATGGGCTCACATCGCTTTTCTTGCCGGATGTGACCGGCCAGGGAAAACTGCGCATGGATGACATACCGCGCAGCCCGTTGGGCCTGCTGCCGTGGCCGGAGTGCCGCATTGTTCCGGATGGCGTCGAGCTGGTTGTGCCCTCCGAAGGCCTGCTTTCCTACAGCGGTGCCGCATACACCGGTTTGATTGTGGATGCCACAAAGCTCAAGGTTAACCCGGCTCTGTTTCCACGCCTTGTCGATGAAAAAGGACGAGAAGTCTATGGCCTGAATTATGTTGCAAGAGACATCGTTGCAACTGAGAGCGTTACGGGCTATCACACGAGTCTGAAAGCAGCACGGCGGGATAAGCGCATTGGCCGTGAGCCGTTTGTTGTTTGTGGCGTAAGGGCGGTTGGCGACCTTAATTCCGATATTGTTGTCTCGGATAATGATGCAGTGTTGATTCACGCTGCTGCAAAGAACAGCGATTTTCTCAAAATGTGTAAAGTTATTTTTGTCGTTTCAGAGTAGTTGTGACTCATGAATATATTAGATGTAGAAAATAATAGTATCGGCGAAGAACTCGGGCTGCAAGCGGGGGATAAAATCCTTTCAATTAATGGCACCCCGGTCAGCGATATCCTCGACTTTCGTTTTCTTGTTTGTGAGGAAGAACTTGAAATGGAAGCAATGACCAGGGGTGAGCGCGTCGTGTTTGAAATTGAAAAAGATCTCGATGATGATCTCGGGCTCACCTTTGACGACATTAAAATTAGATATTGCGGCAATGACTGCCCTTTCTGTTTTGTCGATCAAAACCCGGCCGGTATGCGTGCTTCCATGTACTTTCGCGATGAAGATTTCAGGCTGTCTTTTCTGTCCGGCCATTATGTGACTTTGACCAATCTGTCCAAACGGGATATGGATCGCATTGTCAGACAGCAGCTTTCGCCGCTGTTTGTCTCCGTGCATGCTACAAACAGAGAAGTTCGCAAATTTCTATTCGGCATTGAGCATGATGACAAGCTGCTGCCCAAACTGGAATTTCTCACCGGGAATGGCATTGAAATTCATACACAGGTTGTGCTTTGCCCCACGGTTAATGACGGCGAAATTCTAAAAGAGACCATTTCCGAACTGGCTGATTTGATGCCTAACCTGAGTTCGATCTCTGTTGTTCCGGTGGGACTGACCAAACACAGGCAAGGCTTGCAAAAGCTATCCCCGGTAACACCGGCATACGCACGAGAATATCTTGAAGTCATTGAGGGTTATGGTAACGGTTTGAGAAAACAGCATGGCGAGTCATTTGTTTACGCCGGCGATGAATTTTATATCATGGCCGGCAAAGCCTTTCCAGCGGCTGAATATTATGACGGATTTCACCAAAAGGAAAACGGCGTTGGCTTGTGCCGCTACATGCTGGATGATTTCGTCGAGCAACAAACGCGGTTTCCGGAGCGTCTCGGGAAAGCCACCAAAGTGACTTTTGTTACAGCCACGCTTGCCAGTGGTATGATCGAAAACGAAATTGTCGCAGTGCTGAATAAGGTGAAGAATTTAGAGGTGCAACTGGTGGTTGTGGAAAATAATTTTTACGGCCACAGTGTGCATATAACCGGCTTGTTAACCGGCCAGGATATTTATAAAAAGTTGTCAAACATGGATGTCGGGGACAAAGTTTATCTGCCGGGAAGTTGCGTGAGAGACGGGTCTGTTTTTTTGGATGATTGGACTGTTGCTGAAATGGCTGAGAAGCTTGGCTGCCCGGTTGCGCCGTTGGACAACGATTTTTCGGCCGTGTTTGATGCGGCTTTGAACATTTGACTGAAAAGATTCTGAAGAAACTGGTAAAAAATTATTAAGGCTAAAATTCACTGCTGATGAAGCTTTGTAGCGGATAAACCGCTGAATAGGGTGTTAAGTACAGGAATGAATATGAGCCCTACTGTATTCAGAGAACGCGGTTATAGGTTTTTCTTCTTTTCCAAAGAAGAAGAACGTATGCACGTTCATATCGTATCTGGTGATGGTGAAGCAAAGTTTTGGCTTGAACCGAAAATCGAGCTTGCGAAGAACTGTCATTATTCAAGAAAGCAACTGAAAGAAATCGAATCACTTATAGAGGGTCATTATAATGTGCTCTTTAGCGCTTGGCAAAAGTACTTTAGCGGTTGAGGTTACAAATATATCCATGCATGGAGTATGGTTGTTAGCTCACAACAAAGAGCTGTTCATGCCATATGATGATTTCCCATGGTTTAAAAATCAAACCGTCAAATCAATCTTAAATGTAGAAGAGCAATCACCCGGTCATTTTTACTGGCCTGACATTGATGTTGATTTAACAACAGAAATAATTGAGCACCCAGACCGATTCCCACTTAAAGCCAAAGCAGATAACAAGGCAAATTAACACGGTCTACCAAAAGTTGCGTCGCTTTTTTTGGTATGAGGCTATTGGCGACGGTTATTTTGAAACAAATTTTAAGCACAGACGATGCAAAGGACTCAGAAAAAGAGAACCTATCTATAGTAAGACTTTTACATAATTATTAGCTGTTTAAATATATTAATGCCTGATTGAGGTAAGCTTTTGCCACTTACTATTTTTTATTTTTTGCAGAATTAGTGACTGGAAACGGCAATAAAAATTTTGAAAAACCATTAATTTAAGAGATAACGAAAACGAATGTCACAACCTATAGTAGCACTGATCGGTAGACCAAACGTTGGCAAGTCCACACTTTTTAACCGCATTGTCGGGGGGCGCGAGTCCATTGTCGATGACATGCCGGGCGTTACCCGCGATCGGAAGTATCGGCAGACCGATTGGGCGGGCCGCTCATTTATACTGGTGGACACCGGCGGCTATTTGCCCGATAGCGCAGACCTCATCGAAAAGGCGATTTACGAGCAGTTGATGGGCGCCGTTGAAGAAGCGGATTTGATTGTTTTTCTGGTGGACGCCAAAACCGGCCTGACATCGCTTGATGAAGAGGTTGGCCGGGTGTTGAAAAAAAGCGGTCGCAAAGTACTTCTGGCCGTCAATAAAGTAGATAATCAGCAGAACGAGCTGAATGTCGCGGAATTTTATCAACTCGGACTAAAGAATCTGGTGTCGATTTCGGCAATGAACGGTCGCCAGATTGGGGATTTTCTCGATGGGGTTATTTCCTGTTTGCCGGAGTCTGCACCGGAAGAGGAGGGAAATGATTCCCAATATATCAAGCTGGCAATTATTGGTCGGCCGAATGTCGGCAAATCCTCTTTTGTGAACGCGGTCGTCGGCAAGGAGAAACAGATTGTTACAGAAATTCCCGGCACAACCCGTGATGCCAATGATACGGTTCTAAAGTACTTTGGTCAGGAATTTTTAATTATTGATACTGCCGGATTGCGCAGGAAATCAAAAATCACCGAGTCAGTGGAATTTTACAGCACTTTGCGCAGCATGCAGAGTATCAGGCGCTGCGATGTTGCCATTTTGCTTGTGGATGCCACGCGTGGGCTGGAGTCTCAGGATATGCGCATTCTGACTGAAGTCACCCGATTGAGTAAAGGTATTATGCTGGCTGTGAACAAATGGGATCTTATTGAGAAGGAGACCAATACAGCCAAGGAATTTGAAACTAAAATAAATGACTCGCTAAAAAGCATCAGTTACTTGCCCATTCTGTTTATTTCAGCTCTGACCAAGCAGCGCATATTCAAGGTTATTGAATTTGCCATGTCCGTTTATAACGAAAGAAACCGGACTTTGAAAACCTCAGAACTCAACCTTTTCCTTGAGGAAATCGTTCGGCATTATCCACCGCCATCCAATGATCAGCGCGAAGTAAAAATCAAATATTGCACGCAGATAAAGTCCGGCCCACCGGTGATCGCTTTTTTTGCCAATGCACCAAAATCCATTCGACCCAATTATCGGTCCTACATTGAGAATCGTTTTCGAGCGAAGTTTGGCTTTTTCGGTGTGCCGATAAATTTTGTTTTCCGGCAGAAATAAGCACGGATCATTTGGGTTCGCTGTAGAGTACAAATGAGGTAAAATGAACCGGAGGCAAAAAATGAAGTCACTATATTTACTTTTAGTCTTATTTGTTTGCTATGTATCATTCGGTTGTAATATCCTCAAAAATGAAGAAGAGATTGAAAAAACATACCCACCGGCTTCTAACTTTCCTCTGACTACGATTAATCAAATTCTTAATAATCCGCCGGATTCCGGCAGTTACAACATTCAGATTTATGTGGTGGAAATAAATGAATGCCCTGGGAATTTGCGTTGCGATTTGGCGGATGGCCTGTTAATCTCGCAAGAGAAGGCCTTTACGACTTTGACGGAAAATATTCACATGGAAGTAAACCAGCCCCGACAGTTCGAGGTAGGAAAGCAGTACATAATTTCTATCAAAGTGGCGCCTCAGGGTTACGTTGATTCGATTTCCGGAAAGCATGTTTCGATTTTAGAGCTACTCGGCTATGATGTTTTTTAATGAGGTGATTTGGGAGGTAATTAACTATTCAGGCAGGTTTTCCCGCCAGGTTTGACCAATGCTACGGCTTGTGATTCCGATTGAGTTGCGGATTCTCATCTTCTTTTTCCCTTCCCGAGGGAGGTTGCCGTCGCTCAGCCATCGGGCAAACGAATGAGCACTTCCGACGGCTGCAAAGCATCACACCCCAGCTTGCCGAGCCGCCGCGTCAAAACTATCCAGAAAATAATGGCGGAAACTATCACCCACGAAAGCCATTCAAAATTCAGTTCAGATACCGAGTTATCATTTAGAGCAAACCAGGCCAATAACAACAACGCTGCCAGGCCTTCGGCAAAACGTTGCACCATGCCATCCACCATGCTTTTGGCAGCATCGCGAAAGGGTTGCCCGATTACCAGATAGACTTGCTCCCACATCGTTCGGTAGATCGAGGCCTTGAGCCCACCTTCCAAAACGCGCAAAATAGTTTTTGAATGGACAACGGTCCAATAGGAACACAGACCCGCGCCGCCAAGCAACGCGGAGGGCAGCAGCAACAAAGCGCCGGTAATGCCCAACCTGGCTTGCAGTCTTGGCGCAACAAATACCTGAACCGCCAGCGAAATCAGATTGAGAATAATATAAAAGTTGGCAAAAAATTGGACGTTATTGTTGCCGGCAACCGTGGTCATGGCGTAGAACTGAAAGTCGATCAACATCGCTGTAATCGTTGCGAGGGCGCTGATGCCTATCAGAATACGTACATATTTTTGTCTAACAAGGGTTGCCTGCCGACTAGAAAAACTCTTGTGAGAATCTTCCTTTTCGGCAAAGCTCGACAAAGAAGTATAATTGCTTGCAGGATTGTCTTTGTGTGCTTTTGCAACCAGCAAACCCACCGCCATAAGCACCACCGCTCCTGTAGCAACGAGCACCTGCGGATCGGCATGACTGGCGAGCGCCTTTGCGAGCAAGCCACCAATGATTCCCCCGACCATGGAAGCAGCGCCGATCCGGCTATAAACGACCCGCAGCCGCGAGGAATCGGCACCTTCGAGCAAATCGCCGGCGAGCAACCAGGCCCCGGCAAAAACACCGGCGAAGATAACCGGCACGCAGATGAACATGATGGTCATGATAAAATTGTGCTGCACAGTCGCGAACGGGGCAAACAACAAAAACAACAACGCCGCAGCGAAAAAAATGCCGGTCCGGGCCTTGCGGGCACCCCACTTGTTCATGGCGCTAAGGTGCATAATGGCTGCCGGTACTGCCGCCACTGCGATCCAGATATATGCCAGGGGCAGCTTCCGGATACCCCAGTCTTTAAAAAAAACCGCATCGCGTCCGGTTTTAATTAAGATGAAGCTGACCATACTCAGACCGACAGCGGCAATTGGAAACCAGGCGAGTCCGGTGTATTCGCGTTTCGTCATATAATTATTAACCAAAATTTGGCAGGGCAGAATTCTGTGATTTGCGATTAACAAAGATAGCAATCACGGTGTTAATTACAAGTTTGCTAAGATGCAATTCACACTTCCTTCAGGTTGAGCTTGAAAGCAAAGTTGTCCTTCGCCTTCGCCTCTGAGTTGCATGTGGCGAAGTAGACAAAATCGTCCTGCCTGTTGGTTCACAAGTCAGGTTGAAAGATCATCACTTGCAAAGTATTTGTGGCTTCGTTACATTGCCATGCGTGCATCCTGAAATTAAAGTCAAACTAGTTGTCGGGTCTTTGCAGAGAGTATAAGGATTGACTTCGATTTAAGAAACAGACTCGATATGATAATTCAGCGGATGCCACTGAAAAAGAGAGGTCAGGATAACATGGGCTTGAAATGGAAACAAAGAACTGCGGGGGTTTTCCTGGTAATGGCGCTGTTTTGGAGTCATGCGGCAGCAACCTACGCGCAAGAAAAGCAAGACATTCCACCGGAACAGTTACCGATTGAAGAACGAGATCAGGGCGACAGTTTCATTGAAAATCTCGGCGAATTACCTGGCGATATTCTTACGCTGCCGTTCACGCTGCTTTTTAAAGGTCTCGGCCACGGAGCGGAGTTTATCGACTACAACGGAGTCGTTCTGCGCGTAACTGATTGGCTGACGAGCGACGACGAGAAGACAAAGCTCCGCCCGCTATTTACACCGCCGGCCGGCATCGGCTTTACGTTCAAACAAAATGATTTATTCAAAGAAGGAATGAAATTCCGGGCCACTGCCAGTGTGGGTAGAAAAACACGACGTTGGCTTTACGCCGGCATTCGGGATGAGACATTTTTCGTGCCCAAACTGGGTTTTGAGGTGACGGCTACTCATAAACGCTTGCCTGATGAAGATTTCTTTGGCATTGGCAATGACTCCGGGTCCGAATTCAAAACAAACTATCTACACAGGGAAAACAGCGCAAAGTTCGAGCTGATCTCGCCCCGGTTTGGTCAATCATTGTTTGCCGCCGGCTTTACTTACAGCGTAATTGATGTTTTACCCGGGCGTGACCGGGATAGTGTTACCCTTGACAGCCTATTCTCGCCAAGCGAATTGCCGGGTTTCTTCGGGGCGGATATGTGGTCATTCAAAATCAGGTTTTATCGCGATACGCGTCCTGTCACCGGGCACCCCACCCATGGCAGCGAAGCTTTCCTTACATATGAATTCTCGCGTCAGCGGGGTGGCAATGAATTCGCGTTCTCCAAATTCAACATTGACCTGTATCGATATATCAATCTCTTTTATAAACGAACATTGGTCTTGCACTTGAATACCGAGATCACAGACGCGCCGGGCAGCAAGCATATTCCGTTCTATCGTCTCGCCGGTTTGGGCGGCTTGTCCAGCCTCCGCGGCTACCGTCCAGTGCGATTTCGTGATAAGGATTTAATTTTGGCAGCAATCGAATATCGTTGGCCGGTTCACAATATGGCCATCGCCTATGGTTTTATAGAAGAAGGGCGGGTGTTCTCCGATGTCTTCGAGGATTTCACCTTGTCTGACTTCAAGTACAGCTACGGTGGCGGCCTGCGTATTCGTGGCAGAGATGCCGGCCTGATTGCAATTTTCGAAATAGCAAAATCTAAAGAACAGATTCGGTTTAATTTCGGCTTGAACACTGAATTGCGGAGATTTTAACATGGGGAAAATTCCCGGAACAATACTCATTTTTATAATCACAATCACACTTGGGCTAAGCACCGGCTGTGGCACGCACAAACAGTATGTCAGACGCCCGCTCATCACCGAAGAAAATGATCGGCAAGACATACCCTCGCCGGAAGCCAGGGAAATAAGTCTGTTTCAGGATGGGATTGAGAATATTTTCGGGCGCGAGATAGATGATTACGGCAACCTTTCCGGGCACATGCGCAAGCTCACCAACAATCACAAACAGGCCAAAAACACCAATGCTTTCGATGAAGTGCCCAACTCATCCTGGTTTACCAACCGGCATCATTTGCAGCCAATGTCGCTTGAAGCGCTCAAGCGTGGCCCAAATCAGGGTGATGGCCCGGATCCGGATGGCGCCCTGACCATCACCGGGGCCAAAGTTGAGGGTGTATCTCCCGGCTTCAGGATAAAGGACAGCAAGGGCATCACCTATTTCGTCAAGTTCGATATCAAAGGCTTCCCGCAACTGAACACAGCGGCAGAGGTTGTGTCAAGTAAATTCGTTTATGCATGCGGCTATAATGTGCCGGAAAACTATCTGAGCACACTGGATCCTGAGAAGCTGCAAATAGGTGAAGGCGTTACGATTAGCGACAAATGGGGTCGCAAAGTACCGATGACCCTGAAATTCGTCAAGCAAATTTTAAATCGTGTACAGGCCAATCCGGACGGCACTTACAGAATTGTGGCCAGCAGGCGCCTGAGCGGAAAACCACTCGGGCCGTTTCGTTATGTTGGGCGACGAAAAGACGACCCGAATGACCGTGTAAATCATAACCACCGTCGAGAGTTGCGGGGCTACCGTGCCATTGCAGCCTGGCTAAACAACTTCGATACAAAAGCAAATAATACGCTCGACATGTTTGTCAATGAAAATGGTAAGCACTTTGTGAAACATTACATCCTCGATTTTGCCACATCACTCGGCAGTGGGGGATACGGCAAAGCCTCACCGTCACGTGGAATCAGGGGGACGCTTGACCTTGCTCATGTCTTCAAAAAAACGGTCACTCTTGGCCTTTACGTTGAACCGTGGGAGAAAAAGCCCGGAATAATTACACCCGCTGTTGGTTATTTCGATTCAGACTTGTTCGACCCGGGCAGTTACGCCTTTATCGTGCCAAACCCGGCTTTCCAGCGAATTACGGAATTAGATGGTTTCTGGGGCGCCAAAATTGTCATGTCATTTACGGATGAGCAGATACGCGCAATCGTGAATACCGGCAATTATGCCAACCTCGAGGATGGTGAGTATATAGCCAGGACGCTTATGGAAAGGCGGGACAAGACCGGGCGTTACTGGTTTTCGAAAATAAATCCCCTGGACAAGTTCATTATTTCACAAAATGCCGACCATTCAATTACAGTGGCGTTTGTAGATCTTGCAGTGACTGCCGGTTTTGCAAAAGATGAATCCTCCAGCTATCGCCACAAACTGCTGCAGGCGGAAAAGGAATTAAACGACTGGCAAATCGTCAAGGCATCGAATCAAATCACCCTGGATAGTACGACCCTGGCAAAAGCGACTACGGACATCCTGACCGTGCAAATCGAAACCAGACATAATTACAACAACAAATGGAGCAAGTATGTTAAAGTGCACTTTTACAACCCAGGGGAAAATACCGCCGCCGCCGAACTGGTGGCCATCCAACGCCGGAATTAGCATCATGTCCTGCAATGTTTTTACTGCGTCCCCCATTCTTTTTCATAATATTCAAGGCAAAAATATCCATGAAACTTGACCCTTTTCAATCCCTTAGACTCTTGACGTAACCAGGTTTGTATTGACTCAAATAGTGGGTTCAAAAAGTCGGGCCCACCCTGGCAACTATGATTTTTAGCTGTTGTTCGCACCGGTTTTACTTTGACTTATCCCATTCAAGAAGATAGGACAAGATAATATCAATAGCCTTTTTGTCGCATTCATTTTAATACCTTTCAAGAAGCTCAGCCCAGCCGGCGCACCATTTCCTTGATCCAGATCGGGGCGAAGGGTGAGGTGCAACCCTTGGAAACGGGATAGTCGCGATAGATTCCCAACGTCTCTCCGATGGCAAGGGCCCGCTCGCGGTGGTCGGGGAAGTGGATTCCGATTTCCGCAAGAGTGCTGTTCATCGTCCATTGCACTTTTGGATCGGCGTTCCCCATTTCGGACTCAATTCGGTCCAGAATAGCTGGGAGGTCGAGCCCTTCTGGACTCTTCACGACCCGCGCGGCGGTCAGGTTCCAACCGGCACGGGCAGCCATGGGGTCGTCAGAGTTTATCCACCCTTGGCGAAGAGTCTCCTTTTCAGGGTGGTGCTTGACAACATAAGAATTGAGTCAGTCCGCCACTTGTGCAAAGTTGCCGGCCCGCACCATCCGATCCATCGCGTCGGCTGACAGGATATCGGGCTTAATCAGGAGGGTTGCCAGGAGCATGGCGTCGATGTTCCCGGTCTCCCAGAAAGCCAGGGCTAACTCGTGGTTGGTCTTATTCTTCTTCGACAATCCTCGGATGTCGCCGAGTCGAACACCAAACTGATTGTCGCCGGCACCGTTTCTGGTGTTTTGCGCAAGCATCTTCTCATTGCTGAGCGCTTCGAGTTGCGTGAGGGTTTCTTCGAGAGTCATCGTCGTGTTTTGTCGTGTTATATGTATATAATCTTTCTTAGTTTGCTATTGCCGTTTTGAAAACTGGTGCTTAACGGTTAGGCTAATATTCCGTTGTGAGTATAGTGCCACCCGAACTGTCGAACAGGAATCAGCCGATCAAAAGTAATGCTTTTATTTAGAAGTTAAGAAGCAATGGAATATAGCCTTTATTGTGTGCCGTTATCTATTGCAGCCAGCTTTTCTTAATTCCAAAGGCAGAAAACCATACAAGAAAAACACCAAAAATAATTATTAATACAGGCATAATTTCTGTGCCTGGACCATAAACTTCTCTTGCTTTTGTAAAAAAAAGATTTTGTGTCATTTGTGGGATTATAGCAACCAGCGAAACAATAAAAGCGGATTTCGCCCATTTTTTCTTCAGAACCAATCCAACCGAGCCAATTGTTCCTCCAAAAACGGCAAATGCAAATGCTATTTTTGTCCAAAAGGGATAACTGTTGTAAAGCTCTCGTTCTGCTGCGGGTAATGCTTGCAGGGCTTCATCTGTGATAAAGATGTGTTGAAAAAATGAACCGACTCCCATCAAATTCCAGATTAAAAAAAATATTGCTACTGCCCAATACCACTTTGGGATTGTTGTTTTTTGATTTTCCATTATTCCCCTTTGTTAAAGGTTAAATACGTGTTTGCGGTTGTCATGATTTATTCCTTGTAGACAAATCCAATTGTAGGGTGGGGTCTTACCCCACCTTTGACTCTGCTTCGCGCTTCTTTTTCCTAATATCCAAGGCGTAAATACGGGCGAAAACTTCACCATTTCCAATCTTATGGATTCTTGATGCAACCCTGTTTGTGTTGCCCAAATGGTGGTTCAAAAAGACGAACTCACACTACCAACTTAGTTAAAATCAGTTGCATTAGGTCAGCATAAATAATATTAATATTAGGGTTAATACTCCAATGGTTGTAGTGAATCTTCCCATATTTTTAGATTTAGTCCAACCTGCTAAGGAAATCATCGTAATCAAGGATATAATTCCGAAAAGAAATGTCATTCCGCCTATAATCGATGGAATAATTAAATCTCCTTTTGTCATTTTAAGGGGAAATCCATTTGTTGTCATCATAAGAATTTTTGTCATTGCAAACACTGAGGTCAAAAAGAAACTGGCGGCTAAGATCGTAGCTTTCATTATATTTCTCGACAAACGAGTATTTGTATCAGATACCAAAAAATTTGCAATTACTGTAATGGAAAACCCACTCAGCAATGAGCTAATCACTATTATTTGGTCAGAAAGCTTATTCCAATATTCAAATGACATTTCTTCCATATTAATTAGCGCTATTTTTTTAATTTATTCAGTTTTCTAGTTTCTATCACGCTCGCAGGGGATTTACTCCCCCATACCA
>JAJDAG010000172.1 GCA_029262005.1 Candidatus Zhuqueibacterota bacterium
TCTTTGATGATTGGGTTTATGGTGGTGGACATCCGGTATTCGAAGTGAGCTACACTTATTTGGCCGACCGCAAATTGCTTGACCTGTGCGTGAAACAAGTACAGCCAATGGTAAAGGGCCAGGATTTATTTAAGTTACCTGTGACAATCACAGTTGCCACCGCAAGCGATATAACAAAGCATAAGATATGGCTTGAACATGACGAGGAAAATTTTCTATTCGAATCAGCAACGGCGCCACGAATGGTGAGTTTTGACGGTGATGGCGAACTTGTCGCTGAATTACAATTTGACAAAAAAAGTGACGCGCTTTTATATCAAATAGGGCATGACGCGCTGCCAGGACGCATTTGGGCTTTACGGCAGTTAGCTGCACGTTTTCCAACTCGAGATGAGACTTTAAATATAATATCAGAAATTCTTGCCGGGGATGGTTTTTGGGGACTGAAAGCTGAAGCCGTACTGCAGTTAGGTTCGCTGCGAACTTCGGCCGCCTGGCAAGTAATCACTTCTGCTCTGGAAAATCCTGAATATCGTATTCGTAAAGCCGCTGTACTGGCAATTGCCAATTTCAGTAGTAGTTTGGCAAAAGAAAAACTAAAGAATATAATTAACAGTGACTCCCACAGCGACGTAGTTGCGACGGCAATTGTGGCTCTGGCAAAGACAGACCCGGACGTTGAAATAGATTTTATCCGCAAGCAATTAGGGCGCACCTCCTGGTATAGCGAAATTACCATTGCTTGTATGAATGCTTTTGGTATTCTTGGTGATAAAAGCCTCGTTTCAGCACTAAAACCATTCACGACTGAAGAACATAATCAGTACCTGCGAATGGCCGCTCTAAAAGCATGGCAAAGCTGCGCACCGGCAGACTCAGAATTACATAAAACGCTGATGATGTCTGCAGAAAAAACACCTTACCAATTGCAGCAGTTGGCAATCGAAATGCTCGGGAGCCTCCATGTCACTCAAGCCAAACAACTCTTAGAGGAAACGGCCAGGGAATCTGGTGATGTTAATATTACTGTGCTAGCGGAGCGTGCCCTGAATCAAATTAGCCGAGTAGAAAATTTTAAAAGATAATTTTTCTTTGTAATGCTATAAATTAAGAAAGGCTAAAGGAAGCGCATCATCAATATTGAAACGGGATAAGTGCACCTAACACGAAAGCGGTGTGCAATTTTCAGCTTCTATGCACTCAAGTACCGCCAGACAGGACTATCTAATCTATGAAAAAAGTTGCCGTATTTGTGGATGTTCAAAACATTTACTATACTACAAAACAGGTTCACAATTGTCATTTTAACTATAATGCGTTTTGGGCGAAAGCAACTGCAAATAGAGAGGTTGTAAAAGCGTTTGCTTACGCCATTGACAAGGGGGATGAAAAGCAGAAACAATTTCAAAACATACTTAAGGGAATTGGCTTTGACTTGAAACTAAAGCCGTTTATTCAAAGAAGTGATGGTTCCGCCAAGGGTGATTGGGATGTTGGCATCGCACTTGACGTTATGGAATATGCAGGGAAAGCAAACGTTGTTGTGTTGGCATCCGGGGATGGTGATTTTGACTTATTAGTAGATAAAATAAGAAAAGACTTGGGTATTTCAGTTGAAGTCTATGGGGTCGCTCAATTAACAGCGACATCTTTGATTAATTCGGCATCCAGATTTGTACCAATTGAAGGCGATTTGCTATTGAGAATTACAAGATAGTGGCGCATAAAGTGCCTGATAATCAAATGCACGCTGACCTTTATCTCGTTGCGCTCTTAGTCGCACTTAACGCGGGCGGATGTTAATACTCATTTAACCAAATGAAACAACAGAGAATCTATATTTTTTGAGATTATGAAAAGTTGCAAAGGGTCAAAAGCAATGCGCCCAAACGGTTCACACACAAGGTATCAGGTAGAATATCCGCATCGCGGCGCTGTTGTTTCGCTGCAGAGTGGGGCAAGATGGATTTGCAGACTTGGCTTGCTGCTATCGTTGCTTTTGTTTTACAACACGACATTTGCCAATGATGGTGAAATCCGCAAAGTCGATGAAATCCGTTTCGAATACAGCAATTTCGATTCTACGCTGGCTGCGGCGAACAATCCTTTGATTATTTGCATTCCCGGCTTTACTCAGCACAATCGCAGCGCAGAGTTTTTAATTCTTAAGAATTTCTTCAAACAACTGGGATTTTCATTTCTCATCATGAATCCACCGCAGCACGGTGAGGACATTTCCTATAAACAGTTGTTTGATTGGGGAAATCGGGAAGTTCAGGATGTTGTTACTTTAATCCGTTCTTTGCGCCTTTTGCAGAAGCACAAAGAGGTTCATTTGCTCGGTTTTTCCATAGGCGCTAAGGTTGTTTTAAAGTTGGGGGCTACGGCCGGGTTGCAGGATTCTTTTACCTCTGTGATTGCAGTGGCGGCGCCCTATCGTGTGAGCGAAATAAATTTACGCCCATCCGGGAGTGTTTCGAAACTGCTTGAAGGCGTTATTTCCGGTTTTTACGCTTACGACAGGTCGAGTTTGGGCAGATTTTGGGCCATGGCTTTACTGGGCTTGCCAACCGCATCGGTGCGCAACACAGCGACCCCGGCCAATGAAATTGCTGCCATTCGGGTCCCTGCGCTTTTACTGCACAGCGCCGATGACTGGCTGACAAAGTCTTTTCATTCAAAGAAGCTGTTTCGTCGCGGCAGAGAAAATCAGCCATTGTCTTTTGTGTCCCTGGCAGTGAAAACGCACGCGGAGGACATGCTGACGCGCGATCATTCCCGGGTTAGAAAGGCCTTTCTCGATATTCTGGATAACTGGATTGAATTCATCCGCAGCGGCAATTTCAAACATGAGAAAACCGAATTTGATGCGCAATTTAAGCGGAAGCTGGGGAAAACAATCGATACAGAGTTGCTTTATCCCGTCAATAAAATCTCGATGATGGGCAGCCCGGCCATTCACGAATTCAATTCTGATTTGTGGCTAACAGCCGTCGAACACAATCACTCAATGATAACGCTCAACTCGGTTGCCAGCCTGAACGGCAACCATTTCGCGCGACACTTACTCACCTTTGGCTCGACAAAAACCGACGGCCGCTTTTGGCAGCGCCTGCGCGGCGGATTAAGTTTTCAACAAAATCAATCCGGGCGACCCGAAAATTTCTTTGGAAATGTTTCACTCTATTATCCCTTTGGCTCAATTATCTGGTTACGCCGAATTTCTTACGCTCAGAAACTCGGCAACGGATTTGATCGCAGATTTTTTTCAACCGACCTTGCTTTTCTCGTGCTTGACTTTCAAGTGAACTATGGCAATTTTATTAATGATGAATATGATCTTCAGTTAAATTTCAATTTTCCTCTGGTTGGCAATGCCGCCAACAGCTATCTTTTTGGCATTGGCTACAGCCGGTTTTTGTCGGACATTCCAGGCACGTTCTACAAAAACAATTTGAAAGTCTACCTGCTTCTCGGGCCATCCGCCGCGGTGCAGCGAACCCGGGTACGAGCCATTTTTCAATATGAGCAGGAAGGCTTCAATCCTTCAGGTGCAGCACATGTCTGGAGCGCAGGCCTGTCTTTTAATTTTGATGAGCAGTAGAACAATCTGGGCGGGCAGAACGATATTCATGTCGATAATATTTGATTTTTCTCTGCTCAACTCTCAACTTGGGAATAGGTCTCTTTGTATCATTTTCTCTGTGAATTGTCGCAAAAACATGTTGATGTGAGGCCTCACATTTCTTTTGGAAAGTACACCTGTTTGTTTTATATTTTATGTTCGCTATTTTGACCGTGGGTTGAATGTTGCATGAAGAATTGTGTAGCATGGAAGGCAGCTACGGATTGTTTTTATGTGAATTTTGGTAATTTCAAGAAGGGAATGAATGCAACCTGTTGGTATTCAACTATTGGGCGAGCTTCGGGATTGTGCCCCGGAGTTGTTAAACGATGCACAGGGGCTGGAACGGCTTGTGTCCGCTGGGGTGGCGCGCTGCGGATTTCATCAGGTTCAAGTCACCAGTAAGAAATTTGAGCCTGTTGGCGTGACGGTCATTGCTATAATTAGTGAGTCGCATGTTTGCATTCACACTTTTCCGGAAACAAAACACGCTTCTGTGGATATTTTTCACTGCTCAGGTGATGCCGGGCCGCTGCACGTTCTTCTCAATTTTCTTAAAGAATCTTTGGGTGCGGAATCCATGCAATGCCTGGAGATTAATCGCGGCAGAAAACTAGAAGTAAACGGGTTAGGTCGCACTGATAAGACAGCCGCTCAGGCGTGTTAGAATCACAGATCTCATACAATGAAAGCAGAATATATTAATAAATTCGAGTCGTTCAGGGAGCAAACCCTGTTCCCCTATTTGGCGACAGAGCAGCAGGCCTTTATCCGCGACATTGCCATTGAATATCGTTTCACCTTTCAGGAGTTTCGGCAAGTGGCCGAAGCGTGTCGCGATCTGGAGATGTGGGGTGAGCCGGATTTGCAAGTCTGGTGGGAGACCCAACCGAAGCCTGAGAAAAGTGCCGGAAAACAGTTCAAAAAAAGTCTGTTGACGAACTTGCAAACTTATTTGCAGGAAAAACGCGCTGCGCTGAATGTGTATCCGGCAAATGGTTTGCCACGACCGGAAGCGCGCGAAAAGAAGCACATTTTTCAAAAACAATCTTCCAAGGAGATTGCCGGCATGTGTCCGGTGGCTTCAGAGGAAACAGTTTGTTGTAATTTGCGCACCATCGACACCGTTGAAAACTGTGCTTTCGGCTGCAGCTATTGCACCATTCAAACATTTTACAAAGACAAATTTACCTTTGATGTAAACCTGGCGGAAAAACTAAAGGCCATCGAAATCGACCCTGAGCGTTTTTACCATTTTGGCACCGGGCAGTCATCGGATTCGCTGGTCTGGGGCAACAAGTTCTCCACTCTGGAAACTTTGTGCGCCTGGGCTGCGGCGAATGCCAATGTGCTGCTCGAGTTTAAAACGAAATCGAATAATGTTTCGTTTTTTCTCGAAAAGGAAGTACCGCCAAATTTGGTTTGCAGTTGGTCACTGAACACACCGACCATTATTAAGAATGAAGAACATTTTACCGCAAACCTGGAACAGCGGTTGGCGGCTGCCAGAAGTGTCGCTGATCGAGGAATGAAAGTGGCGTTTCATTTTCACCCGATGGTGCACTATGACGGTTGGGATGAGGACTATCCCGCAATTGCCGCTCGGCTCAAAAACTGTTTTGACCCCGATGAGGTTCTTTTTGTTTCGCTTGGCTCAATTACGATGATCAAACCAGTGATGAATAAAATTCGTAAGAACGGGCATGCGACAAAGATTCTGCAAATGGAAATGACGCCTGATCCGCTGGGCAAACTTACTTATCCTGATGACACAAAAGTAGAGATGTTTCGCACAATGCACAGCGCTTTCTCAGACTGGCACGAGCGGGTTTTTTTCTATTTATGCATGGAAAAGGCGACCATCTGGCAGCGTACTTTTGGCTTTTCCTATCCAGACAATGAAACATTCGAGCGCAAATTCTTGCAAAGCTCAATGAGTAAACTTCAAACACCCGAGGTGTTCGTACCATGACTTTGACCCCATCGCCTGAACTTTTGATGCCGGCCGGCAACTTTGAAAAACTCCGGTTTGCTTTTGCCTACGGCGCTGATGCCGTTTATGCCGGTGTTCCCATTTTTTCCCTGCGGGCCCGTGAAAATGATTTTACAAAGGAAATCATTAAAGAGGCTATTGAGTACACGCATAGCCTGGGCAAACGCATTTACCTAACCATGAATATTTACGCCCACAACATCAAGATTAATAAATTTTTAGATGCATTTTGTGAAATGGCCGACATGGGGCCGGACGGCTTTATTATGACGGATCCGGGTCTCATCAACAAGTCGGTGAAACTTAGACCCGAGTCGATAATTCATCTTTCTACGCAAGCCAACGCCACCAACTGGGCTACCATTGAGTTCTGGCGGGACATTGGTGTCAAGCGCATTATTTTGCCGCGTGAACTTTCTATTCAGGAAATGGCAACTATCCATGAAAAAGTGCCGGATATTGAGTTGGAAGCTTTTGTGCACGGGGCCATTTGTATCGCATACTCAGGCCGCTGCTTGATTTCCAATTATATCAATCATCGGGATGCAAACCAGGGCACCTGCACCAATTCATGCAGATGGGAGTTCTCACTGGCCGTGGATAAAGGCAGTTTGCTTGAGGCCGAATCAGTTCATACAGAGAATGCTGATTATCAGCCGCTGGCTGGAAAATACCTTGCCAAGGAAGCTTCACGCGCAGAGCAGAATTACGTTGGGCAGCAATTTGAAATGGATGAGGATGAGCACGGCACTTATTTAATGAATTCAAAGGACTTGTGCGCGGTTGAGTTGCTGGAAGATTTACGCGAGGCGGGTATTTGCAGCTTCAAAGTGGAAGGGCGAAGCAAGTCTGTTTATTATGCTGCTGTGGTTGCCCGCGCTTATCGCCGCGCAATTGAGGATCTGGCGACAGGAAGGCCATTCAATCCTGAAAATTTGCAGGAGCTTGTGAGCACGTCCAATCGCACGCTCATGACTGGTTTCATGAAAAAGCGACCCCAGGAATACGGTGAAAATTTCGAAGATGGAGCATCTTTGCCCCTAACACACAGATTTGCCGGGCAGTTTCGAGACTATGATTCAGCCTCCGGCCTGGCATTGCTCGACTTAAAGAATCGACTTGAAATCGGTGATACGCTGGAGTGGATTACACCCGATGAGACGACTGCAGTGCAAGTGGAATCCCTTTTTAAACCGAATGGTTCGAGGGTGGATGTTGCGCACGGTGGGCTGCAATGCCAAATACCTGTGCCATTTGAACCCAATGAATTCACCCTTGTTCGTCAAGTCCTGAAAAGTGCCTAATGTAGCCTTTTTAATAACTGCACAAATTTTCCACTTTCGGAATTATTCTCCCGGATATGATAATTTTTGTTATAAAAACTATCAAGTCTGAGAAACATTATTTCCTGCTTTGATGGCATTTCCCCTTAGATTTAATAAAAACACCGTTTTATCTTAATACTCATTTGGCGATGCCTTTATTTTGAGTCTGGTGTAAAAATTGTAACGGCATCGCTGTCATATCAGAGCCATTAAAAAATTAAGCAACGCCGCCAAAAAATACACTTGATTCTGAACTTAATTCTGTTATAATGCATCTGGCTGTATTGGAATAGACATGTGAAATGTCTGTAATAAAAAGCGAAAATATGAATAGTCAATTGCACAACCAAAATTCATAGGATTGACTGAATGAAAAAGATAAAGCGAGGATTGAATCTTCCCATCAGCGGTGAGCCGGAGCAGGTTGTTGGCGATGGCAATAGTCCGCACACCGTAGCTGTGGTGGGTGAGTGCTATGTGGGCATGAAGCCGACAATGGCCGTGAAAACGGGTGATAAGGTTAAATTGGGTCAACTTCTGTTTACGGACAAGAAAAAACCGCGGGTACGATATACGTCTCCGGGGAGCGGCAAGGTTGTTGAAATAAATCGTGGTCATAAGCGCAAGTTGTTGTCCGTCGTAATTGCCCTGGAAGGCAGTGGGCAGGTTGCGTTTGAGCCTGTGGCAAAAGAGAAACTTGCAAACCTCGGGCGTGAAAAGATAGTCGGGCGGCTACTCGACTCTGGTAGCTGGGTTGCGTTGCGCGCACGGCCATTTAGTTCAGTGGCGGATCCTGATAGTGTTCCACACGCCATTTTTGTCACCGCCATGGACACCAACCCATTGGCGCCTTCTATTGAAACGATACTGGCGGGTCAGGAAGAAGATTTCTCAAATGGGCTGATGGTGCTTTCAAAGCTGACCGAAGGCAAGCTCTATTTATGCAAATCACCCGGAGCCAGGATATCGGCAACCGGACCCACAAATTTGGTGGTAGAGGAGTTTTCCGGCCCACATCCGGCCGGACTTGCCGGCACACACATTCATTTTCTCGATCCGGTCGGGCGAACGAAAACAGTCTGGCACATAAATGCACAAGATGTGGCCGCCATCGGTAGTTTGTTTACCACCGGCAAGATCGAAGTTGCGCGTGTGGTTGCACTTGCCGGACCTGCGGTAAAAAATCCCCGGCTGCTGCGCACTCGTATTGGCGCTTCATTGTCAGACTTGACAGACGGGGAGCTCAAGGATGGTGAAAACAGAGTGATTTCCGGCTCTGTATTTTCAGGTCACACCGCCAATGATGAGCGCGCCTATCTGGGCCGCTATCATCAGCAGGTTTCTGTGTTGGCTGAAAATCGGAAAAAGGAATTTCTCGGCTGGCTTAGTCCGGGCTTGAAACTGCATTCGGTAAAAAAGATGATTCTCTCCAGTCTGTTGCCCACAAAGAAACTTGATTTGACCACATCAACAAACGGCGGGGTGCGGTCCCTGGTACCGATTGGCAGCTACGAAAAGATCATGCCTCTGGATATCCTGCCGACACAGCTTCTGCGCGCGCTTGCCGTAGATGATGTTGAAGATGCTGAGCAACTCGGGTGTTTGGAGCTAGACGAAGAGGACCTGGCTTTGTGCACCTATGTTTGCCCGGCAAAAGTCGAGCACGGCCCCGCATTGAGAAGAAATTTAACCTTAATTGAGAAGGAAGGCTAGTGAAATTTCTACGAAATTTTCTGGATCAACAGGAAAAGCACTTTGTGAAAGGCGGTAAATTTGAGCCGTATTACCCTGTGTATGAAGCCATCGACACATTCCTGTTTACGTCAGGCAAGGTTACACAAAGGGACTCGCATGTCCGTGACGCGCTTGACCTGAAACGCATGATGATGACCGTTGTTGTTGCGCTGCTGCCGGCGGTTTATATGGCTTTGTACAATACCGGCTTGCAGGCTAATTTGGCCCTTGCCAAGCTAGGTTTGGCCGGCGTCGAGGGATGGCGCGGTAGCATTCTCAGTGCTTTGGGAGTGGGGTTGAACCCGGCAAGTATCTGTGACAATATTATACACGGCACGTTGTATTTTTTGCCTGCTTATATTGTGACAATTGCGGTTGGCGGTTTCTGGGAAGCGATTTTCGCCACGGTTCGCAAGCATGAAATTAATGAAGGTTTCCTGGTGACAAGTTTGCTGTTTCCGCTCATCTTGCCACCGAACATGCCCTTTTGGCAAATGGCCCTTGGCATTTCGTTCGGGGTTGTTATTGGCAAAGAAATATTTGGCGGGGTCGGCATGAATATTTTAAACCCTGCTTTAACCGGCCGCGCTTTTCTCTTCTTCGCTTATCCGGCTCAAATTTCCGGTGATGCTGTCTGGGTTGCTGTAGATGGTTTTAGCCGGGCGACGCCTTTGGCACAGTTTGCAGATCCAACCATGACAATAGGCGTCAGTTGGTACGATGCGTTCATGGGTTTAATTCCAGGCTCCATGGGGGAAACTTCAGCACTTGCCTGCTTAATCGGCGCGTTTGTACTTGTTGTGTCCGGGATTGGCTCATGGCGAATTATGCTCAGTGTGTTAGTTGGCATGGTGGCGCTTTCGAGTTTGTTAAACGTCATCGGCAGCGAATCCAACCCGATGTTTCAAATGACGCCGGCCTGGCATTTTGTGCTGGGCGGATTTGCATTTGGCGCTATTTTTATGGCGACTGACCCGGTGAGTGCAGCTATGACGGAGTCTGGAAAGTTTGTGTACGGGTTGCTGATAGGCTGCCTTGTGGTGCTCGTGCGGGTTATTAACCCTGCTTTTCCCGAAGGCATGATGTTGGCCATCCTGTTCGGAAATGCCTTCGCGCCGATTATCGATAAGATTTTTATCAAACGAAACATCAAGAGGAGATTGCTTCGAAATGCCTGATGACAGTATCAAAAAAACCGTAGGTGTTGCTCTTGGCGTTTGCCTTGTCTGCTCAGTTTTGGTGTCCACTGCGGCGGTTACGCTGAATGCCATTCAAGAAGAAAATAAAAAGCTGGACAAGATAAAAAATATTCTGTTAGCCGGGGGATTGCTTTCTGATGGCATGGAGGATATAAAGGCCGCTTACGATGAAAAAGTTGAGCCGACGTTAATAGAACTGGCAACAGGCGCAATTGTGTCTGAGGAAAACTATGATAAAGTGCTCAATATTGAACACTTTGACTTGAAAGCCATTTGTTCTCATTCAGATTATAGCGATGCTATTTCACCCAAAAAAGACATTGCCAACATAAAGCGGCGCCCTCGATATATGCTGGTTTACAGTGTCAAAGAAAATGGCCAGACAGATAAGGTGATTTTACCGGTGTTTGGAAAAGGACTTTGGTCCACACTTTTCGGCTTTGTGGCTCTGAACAAAGATATGAAGACAGTTGCTGGTTTCACTTTTTACGAGCATGGGGAAACACCGGGTTTGGGCGGTGAAATTGATAATCCGCGCTGGAAGAAAATGTGGCTTGGAAAGGCTGCGTTCAACGATGCAGGCGAGGTGGTAATTGAAGTGCTCAAAGGCAAAGTAGACAATGCCGGTGCCAATGCAAATCATCAGATTGATGGTTTGTCCGGGGCCACTTTAACCACGCGCGGCGTTGATCAACTTGTCAAGTATTGGCTTAGCAGTGACGGGTACGGCCCTTTTTTGAACAAATTGCGGCAGGAGGGTTAGATGAGTAAATATCGAAAAGTAATTGCGGATCCCATATTTCACAACAATCCCATCGCCTTGCAAATTTTGGGAATTTGCTCTGCGCTTGCAGTCACCACCAAACTCGAAACTGCAGCGGTGATGTCGTTGGCTGTAATCGCGGTGACGGCATTTTCAAATCTGGCGGTCAGTATTATTCGCAATCACATTCCAAGCAGCATCCGCATCCTGGTAGAAATGACTATCATTGCTTCGCTGGTAATCATTGCCGACCAGATCATTAAAGCGTATGCTTATGATATCAGTAAGCAATTGTCGATCTTTGTTGGTCTCATCATTACAAACTGTATTGTTATGGGCCGGGCCGAGGCATTCGCACTGAAAAATCCGCCGCTCGTGAGTTTTTTAGATGGCATTGGTAATGGCGTTGGCTACAGTTTGATATTGCTCCTAGTTGGTTTTTTTAGAGAATTGCTTGGCTCAGGCAAAGTTTTTGGAATATCGGTTTTGGCACTGAACACCGAGGGCGGTTGGTACGTGCCAAACGGATTGTTTCTGCTTTCTCCAAGCGCCTTTTTTCTCATTGGTTTTATCATTTGGGCGCTGAGAGCCTGGTACCCTGAACAAGTAGAAAGGGATTAAGCGATGTTTGAACATTACTTAAATTTATTCATCAAGTCTATTTTTATTGAGAATTTGGCGCTGTCGTTTTTTCTCGGCATGTGTACGTTTCTGGCTGTTTCCAAGAAAGTAGAAACAGCTGCGGGCCTTGGAGTTGCCGTCATTGTTGTGCAGGCAATCACCATTCCGGTTAACAACTTTATCTACACCAACCTTCTAAAAAAAGGCGCTCTTTCCTGGGCGGGTCTGGCTGAGGTTGACCTGACGTTTCTCGGATTGATCACTTACATTGGCGTGATTGCGGCAATGGTACAAATTCTCGAAATGGCGCTTGATAAGTTTGTGCCAAAACTGTACAACGCGCTGGGGATTTTTCTGCCGCTTATTACAGTGAATTGCGCCATTCTTGGCGGTTCCCTTTTAATGGTAGAACGAAATTACAATTTTACAGAAAGCGTGGTCTACGGTGTCGGTTCCGGCACAGGTTGGGCCCTGGCAATTATTGGCCTGGCCGGCATACGCGAGAAAATGAAATACAGCAATGTGCCTGAAGGGTTGCGCGGTTTGGGTATCACTTTCATCACCGTTGGTTTGATAGCCATGGCGTTTATGTTATTTTCAGGAATTCAACTCTAACGAGGCGGTTACATGACAGGAATTAGTTTAATCACACTTAGCGTGTTCATGTTCACGCTCATCGTGCTGGCGCTGGTCGCGGTTATTCTATTGGCCAAATCGAAACTGGTCGCTTCCGGCAGTGTGAACATCGGAATCAACGGCGACCCGGGGCATGCCCTCAAAGTGCCCATTGGCGACAAACTACTCAATGTTTTGGCAGGGCAGAAAATTTTCATTTCATCTGCCTGTGGTGGCGGCGGCACTTGCGGTGAGTGTAGATTGATCGTTAAAGAAGGCGGGGGTGATGTTTTGCCAACCGAGACTTCCAAATTAACCAGAAGACAGATTCGCGAAAAATATCGTCTCTCCTGCCAGGTTGCGGTTAAGTGTGATTTGGAAATCGAAGTTCCAGCCGAAGTGTTTGATATAAAAAAATGGGAATGTACTGTACGCTCCAATAACAACGTGGCCACTTTTATAAAAGAATTGGTTCTGGAACTGCCTGCCGGTGAAAATGTGGATTTCCGTGCGGGCGGATATATTCAAATTGAAGCGCCGGCGCATACGGTTAAATACTCGGAGTTTGATGTGGAAGAAGAGTACAAGCCGGATTGGGATCAGTTTAATGTGTGGCGTTATGTTTCCAAGGTCAACGAGCCCATTGTTCGGGCCTATTCCATGGCCAATTATCCTGAAGAGACGGGCATTATTATGCTCAATGTCCGTATTGCATCCCCGCCGCCGCGCCTGCCGGATGTGCCACCCGGACAGATGTCGTCTTTCATTTTTAATCTGAAGCCGGGCGATAAAGTGACAATTTCCGGCCCTTATGGCGAATTCTTTGCCCGTGAAACCAATAGCGAAATGATTTTCGTCGGTGGCGGTGCCGGTATGGCGCCAATGCGTTCACACATTTTTGATCAGTTGCGACGGCTTGGCTCCAGTAGAAAAATTTCTTACTGGTATGGCGCCAGAAGCTTGCGGGAAATGTTTTACGTTGAAGATTTTGATGAGCTGCAAAAAGAGAATGAAAATTTTCAGTGGCATGTCGGTTTGTCCGAGCCGCAACCGGAAGATAATTGGACAGGTTACACCGGCTTCATCCATCAGGTGCTTTTTGACAATTACCTAAAAGAGCACCCGGCGCCAGAGGATTGCGAGTACTATCTCTGTGGGCCGCCTATGATGAATAGCGCGGTAACAAAGATGCTTGACGACCTTGGTGTTGAGCCTGAAAATATCATGTATGACGATTTTGGTGGATAGTTTAGTTCAGAAAGTGTAAATTCCCAAGTGCTGTTTCCGAGGTTTGGGAATTTGCATTTTTACAGCTTTTTTCAACATGGATTTGCTGTTTTGAAGTATCGTTGTCACGTAACGGAAATTGAAATTAACCAGGAGGCATCATGAAGACAGCAGAACAAATGGTGAATGAGAAGAATCAGGAAATGGTCTGCACTGCACCGGAAACGACCGTTCATGATGCGCTTGATAAAATGCTGTCTGTCAGAATTGGCGCTATGCTTATCAAGCGGGATGATAAGATAATCGGTATTTGGACGGAGCGCGACCTCATGCGTAATGTCATTGCGCCGGGGTTTGACTGCAAATCAGCGCAGCTTGGCGATTTAATGACGACCAAACTTGTGACGGTGCCGCATGATGCTACGGTATATAACCTCAAAGATAAATTGCTTGGCATGCGCCTGCGGCATCTGCTGGTTGAGAAAGACGGTCAATATATTGGCATTTTGTCTATTGGCGATGTCATACGAGCCAGTCTGGATGCAAAGGATAAAGAGCTCACTTCTCTCAGCGCCAGTGTCAATTGGGAATATTACGAAGATTGGAAGTGGAAGAAAAAACATTAAAATATCTTGCCTGAAAATTTTTTTGGACAGAGTTTATTCGATGAAACCTTCTTTGCTTTGGAACCGAATTTGTCTGCTTTTCACTGCTGGTGTTTTGGTATCCGTCCTCATTTTTCTGGGCTGTAGAGATGAAGGAGTAACGCATGAGCTTCTGACGATTCAGGGAAAAACCATGGGTACGAGCTTCGTGGTAAAAGTTGTACAGTCGGCCGGAAAGCAGAATGTCACGATAACAGAGACTCTGGAAACGGAAATAAACAGCCTGTTGCGGGAAGTGAATCGCCAGATGTCTACCTACCAAAAAGACTCAGAGATTTCACAATTCAATCAATACGGGAAAACAGACTGGTTTCCAGTTTCACCGGCTTTTGCCACTGTTCTCGAAAGCGCAGTGCAGATAGCTGATATATCCGATGGTGCATTTGATTTTACCGTAGGGAATTTGGTGAATTTGTGGGGATTTGGTCCCGATGCCCGCCCTGAGAAAATCCCAACAGATGCTCAAATTGCTGAAAGAAAAGCCGTGGTTGGCTATGAGCAAGTTTCGGTTCGGCATGAAGCACCCGTGGCGGTTAGAAAAGTCAGGCCTGCGATCCACTGTGATTTATCTGCAATCGCAAAAGGTTTTGGCGTCGATAAGGTAGCTGAATATCTTGAAAGTCTCGGCCTGGTCAATTACCTGGTGGAAATCGGCGGCGAAGTCCGTGCGCTCGGTCAAAATCAATTGGGTTCTGCTTGGCGGATTGGTGTCGAAACGCCTGATTCTCCCAACGGCATTCATAAGGTTGTTGCATTGAGTGGATACGCGCTTGCCACTTCGGGAGATTATTTCAACTATTTTGAGAAGGATGGCCAACGGTATTCGCACACAATTGATCCACGCACCGGCAGACCGATTACGCACAAGCTCGCTTCCGTAACGGTGTTGCACAGCTCATGTATGATGGCAGATGGCCTGGCAACGGCAATCAATGTTCTTGGCCCGGACAAAGGTTTGGAATTTGCCCGCGGTAAAGGGCTCGCGGTGTTTATGTTAATTAGAAGCAACGGCGGTTTTTCCGAAAAGATGACGCCTGAATTTGCGACACTTTTTAGTCACGAAAAGAAAAAGAGTTAGAATTGATGAGTGAGTATTTTGTGGTATTTGGATTTTTTGCTGTGGGCTTTACTTTTATGGCGTTCGCTCTGCATTTCAGCCAGTATAAAAAACGCGGTTCCAGTTGTTGTGGCTCTGCTTTTGATGATCCCGGTTTAGGCTCGGGTTGCGGCACATGCCCCAGGCGTGAGGCTGAGTCAGTTGACACAACCCGGTTGTAGTTTTTGTCTGTTTTGTAGTCTCCACGCAAGTGATTTTTTCTCAGGATAAAACCTAGCCGCCGTACTCTTCTTTATAATCCAGCAAGGCCGCTTCAACCACGGCAAGCGCATGCTCCCAATCATAAACCGTTTCGATGGTGGTGTTGGCTTCCTGCCCCAGAATCGTTTTATAAGTACAGAAATAATGACGCAAGCGCTCTACAAGAATATTGGGCAAGTCATCTAATTTGTGGGCATCTCCCCAGATATTGTCATTCTCCAACACAGCGATTATTTTATCATCTGCTTCCTCGTTGTCAACCATTTGCAGACCACCAACCACTCTAGCGCGCAGAATAATATCTGAACGATTAATCGGCCGCTCGCTAATCACACAAATGTCGAGCGGGTCTTTGTCGCCTTTTAGAGACTCGGGAGAGAGTTTTGCCACACGATGCCCGCAAAAGGTTCTCGGAATGAAACCATACAAAGTCGGTGGTTGCGAAGATGTGCGCTGAGGTCTGTCTACTCGAAGGTAGCCTGTGGCTTTATCCACTTCATATTTGACTGAGTCAAAAGGTGTGATTTCAATGTAAGCGTTCACGTGCTTGGGAGGATCTGCCCCTGCTTCAAGCCCGTGCCAGGGGTGGGGTCTCCATCGGTAAAATGGGTTTGGGAATGACATTGTTTTCCTCGTTTATATGTTAATGAGATACTTTGATTTTTTCTAAAATGCCGCAATAGTCTCGCTTTGCAATGGGTGAAATGTATGATGGCGAAAATTCGAAGTCAATACTTTAAATATCGTGAAAAGTACAATTAACATGAGTTCCTAAATACAGACGGCGACCTTGCGCAAGCAAAAAGTCTTCTGTTCCATTTTAAGCGCATCAATTTAAAAATACCACTTGAACTTTGTGTTATTTATGCATATTATTTTTTCTGCTTCAATTAGAGATAATTGACCCCAATTATAGGACGCTGAGCGCTTATGGCAATGACTTTAACTGAAAAAATTCTGGCAAATAGAGCTGGACTGGCGGGTGTGACACCCGGTGATTTGATAATTGCAAAAATTGACATGGCCATGGCCACTGATATTTCATCGCCATTGACTATTAAAGTGTTTGAAGATATGGGTGCGGACAAAGTGTTCGACACCGGAAAAATTCCACTTGTGCACGACCATCTTGTACCTGCGAAAGATATCAAGTCGGCTGAATTTTCGAAAATTATGCGAAACTTTGCTGCTGCGCAAAATATTGAGCATTATTTTGAAGTGGGACGTTCCGGCATTTCCCATCAACTGTTGCCGGAACAAGGGCTCGTTCATCCTGGCGATGTTGTTTTAGGAGCCGATTCCCACAGTACTACTTATGGCGCACTTGGCTGTTTTGCTACCGGTGTTGGCAGCACTGATATGGCTGCCGCCTGGGTGCTCGGGGAAACCTGGTTACGTGTGCCCGATTCTATCAAAATTCGTTTCAGCGGCAAACTGCCGGAGTGGGTTTCTGCAAAAGACATGATGCTCCTTGTCTGCCGCGATCTCGGGTTGGAAGGCGGCACTTATAAGGCGTTGGAATTTGGCGGTGAAACCATCGAAAACATGCCGATGTACGATCGTTTTGTTTTTGCAAATATGACGATTGAGTGCGGTGGAAAAAACGGGGTCGTCCTGCCGGATGAAACAACCCGAGAGTACCTGACCGGGCGGGCTAAAAAGCCGGAAGCCGAATGGATGTTCTTTCAGCCCGATGAAGATGCAACGTATTGCCGGGAACTCAACTATGATGTGAGTGATATGCAGCCGATGGTTGCGCGGCCAAATCTGCCTGGAAATGTTGTGACTGTAGAAGAGGTTGAGCAGGTTGCGGTTGATCAAGTTTACATTGGCTCTTGCACAAACGGCAAAATTGAAGATTTAAGAATAGCCGCACAAGTGCTGAAAGGGAAGCAGATAAACAAGACAACTCGCATGGTTGTTGTGCCTGCAACTGAAAGTATTTACCACCAAATGTTGAAAGAAGGGCTGGCCGAAATTTTTCATGCTGCGGGCGCTTCTATCGGGCCGCCAACGTGTGGCGCTTGTTTTGGTGCGCATATGGGCGTTATGGCAGCGGGCGAAGTTGGTGTGTTTACCACCAATCGCAATTTTGTCGGGCGCAACGGGTCCACTGAATCCAGTGTGTATCTTGTCAGCCCGGCCGTTGCCGCGGCAACGGCAATCCGGGGTGTGATTACGGATCCGCGTGAAGTTTTGTAATAGTACGAATTTATTTTGCGCTGCATTTGCGCGATAGATTTGGTATTTTCTGAGTTTGCATCCTTGAATATTTGAATTGTCTCAAGGCAATTTTTTTATCTAAAAGAGGACAGTGTTGTTCAGTGCCGGAAGATAACGAGGTGTTTGACGTCGTAATAATTGGTGCGGGCCCCAGTGGACTTGCCTGCGCCATTGCAGCAAAGAAATTTGACTTTAACTACCTGCTGCTCGAAAAGGGCTGCCTGGTAAACTCTATTTTCCATTTCCCTTCGCAAATGATCTTCTTTTCAACGCCTGAATTGCTTGAGATCGGCAATATCCCTTTCATTATTTCAAATGAAAAACCAGCGCGTGCTGATCTCCTGAAATATTATCGTGCCGTGACCGAGCACTACGAATTGAACTTGAGGATGTTTGAAAACGTGGAGGCAGTGACCGGGCAGTCTGGCGGCTTTTCAATTCAAACCGGCAATGGCCGGGCATACACTGCGGCCAATATCGTTTTGGCTACCGGCCAATATGATCGACCCAATATGATGGGAATTCCAGGCGAAGAATTGAACAAAGTCAGTCATTATTTCACAGAAGCCCATTCATTCTATAAGAAGAAAGTTGTTGTTATTGGCGGGAAAAATTCAGCGGTCGAGGCTTCTCTTGAATTGTACAAAGCCGGCGCCGATGTCACGCTCATTCATCGGCATGATGACTTTGGTCAGTCGGTGAAATACTGGATTCTGCCTGACATCCGTAACCGTATCAAGGAAAATAAAATTACGGCACACTTCAATACCGAGGTTAAGGAAATTCGAGAAAATAGCATCATCATTGAAGATGGAAGTGGGAAACAAACGGCGTTTGAGAATGATTTTGTTTTTGCTCTGACCGGTTATAATCCCGATACGGCATTTTTCCGAAAACTTGGTATCGGGATCGAAGCACAACAAAAACCGGTTCATAATCCCAAGACGCTCGAAACCAACATATCAGGCATTTACGTAGCCGGGGTCATAACGGCCGGCTCCGACGGTAGCAAAGTCTTCATAGAGAACTCACGTCATCATGGCGATTTAATTATGGGAAATATCCTAAATGGCAGCAAAAACTGAGCAGTTTGATCTCGCGGTTATTGGTGGTGGGCCGGGTGGTTATGTGGCGGCTATTCGTGCGGCACAGTTGGGGTTAAAGTCATGTGTAATTGAAAGGGACAAATTAGGCGGACTTTGTTTAAACTGGGGCTGCATTCCCAGCAAAGCATTGTTAAAAAGCGCGGAAGTTTACCGCTTGGTTCAGGAGGCCGACTCTTACGGAATCAGTACCGGCGAAGTAAAGTTTGATGCCAAAAAAATCGTGCAACGCAGTCGTGCTGCGGCTGAGCAGTTGAGCAAAGGCATTGCATTCTTGCTGAAAAAAAACAAGGTGGCGCATATTGCCGGTACCGGGGTCATCAAGGGAAAAGGCATTGTCGAAATTTTTACTAAAGACAAAGCCGAATTGACCGTTAATGCCAAACATATCGTGGTGGCAACCGGTGGATTTACCCGGTCGCTACCAGGCGTTGAAATCGATGGTAAAAAAGTGATTTCCAGCCGGGAAGCGTTGGTTTTGAGTAAGCTGCCAAAATCGGTGGTGATCATCGGCGGTGGCCCGATTGGCGTTGAATTTGCTTATTTTTATAATTCTTTTGGCGTGAAATGCAGCATCGTTGAAATGATGCCGCACATTCTACCCATGGAAGACGCGGAAATTGCAAAAACCTTGCAGAGAAATTTTAAGAAAAACAAGGTTGCACTTTTTACCGAGAGCAAGGTTGAAAGTGTCAAGACGACGGCTGCCGGCGTAACCGTTACCGTTTCCGGCAAAAAGGGCACAGAGGAAATTAAAGGTGATATTGCTTTAATGGCAGTAGGTTTTGGCGGTTTTACGGACGGCCTTGGTCTGGAAAATGTTGGCGTAGTCACGGATCGTAGTTTCATAAAGGTAGATGAAAACTATCAAACGAATGTGCCGGGCATTTTTGCCATAGGCGATGTCATTGGGCCGCCGCTGCTGGCGCATGTTGCCTCGGCTGAAGCCATTTTTCTGGTTGAAAAATTAGTGGGGCATAATCCGACGCCGGTGGATTACGGCAACATTCCCGGCTGCACTTATTGCCAGCCGCAAGTGGCCAGCGTTGGCCTGACCGAAGAAAAGGCTATTGAAACGGGCCATAAAATAAAGGTCGGACGTTTCCCGTTTCGTGCAAACGGCAAGTCTATCGCTGTTGGCGAAATCGAAGGGTTGGTCAAGTTGATATTTGATGAAAAGTACGGCGAACTGCTCGGAGCCCACATTATCGGGGTAGAAGCCACAGACATGATTGCGGAGCTGGTTCTGGCCAGAACACTGGAAACAACCGTTACCGAAGTTATGAAGTCTGTACATGCGCACCCAACTTTGTCTGAGGCTGTCATGGAGGCAGCGGCAGATGCCATGGGTGAGGCGATTCATATTTAGAGTTTGACCGATGGCTTCAAGTTTGTTGTCATTCCGAATCCGTTGTGCCGGGTATAGCAATTAGGCGACTGTATGAAAGCAGGGACTTTACTCAATGCCGGACTTCTTGACTACCAACAAGCCTGGGACTTGCAAAAACAATTGCACCAGCAGCGAGTCAAAAGCGAGATCGGCGATACGCTCATCATGACTGAGCATCCGCACACTTACACGCTGGGCAAGACTGCGCGTGAGGCACATTTGGTCGCGGAGGAAAGTGCACTGCAAAAGCAGGGCGTAAATGTCTATCGAATCGACCGTGGAGGCGATATTACCTACCACGGCCCCGGTCAAATCGTCGGCTACCCGATTTTGGATTTGCACGATCATTATTTGGACATGCACCGCTATTTGCGCGAGCTTGAGCAGGTGATAATTGACCTGCTGTCTGATTACGGAATTCAAGCCGGCAGGGAAGAGGGACTCACCGGCGTCTGGGTAGATGGCGCCAAGGTCGCTGCCATCGGCGTGAAAGTCACGCGCTGGGTTACGATGCACGGTTTTGCGCTTAATGTGAATACTGATTTGAGTTATTTCAGTAATATTATACCGTGCGGAATTGTTGATAAACCGGTGACCTCGATGCAGCAATTAGTGGGAAAACAAATGAATTTTGCCGATGTTGTAGAAAGGGTTATTTCACATTTTTCGAATATATTCAGGATTGAATTCATTGTTGCTAGCCGGCGCAGTGTTTCACGATTGCAGGCAACGGCACTGGTTTAGATCCTGTTCATTAACTGTTTTTGAAGCGCAAAACGTTTCATTTTGAATTATTAATTAAATTGAAAGATCGAGCGTGGCACGACTACACGAATATCAAGGGAAAGAACTGTTAAAACAGTTTAAAGTAAAAACGCCGCGCGGCAGCATTGCCTGCACGGCGGACGAGGCATTCAAGGTAACAGCAGAACTCGCGACCCCGGTCGTGGTTAAAGCCCAGGTCTGGACGACAAAACGGGCGGACTTTGGCGGCATTCAATTTGCCAAAACAGCAGAAGAAGCGAAAACAAAAGCAGAAAAACTTCTCGGGTTGCAGGTACAGGATTTTACCATCGACACCGTCCTGGTTGAAGAGCAAATCAAAATCGAGCGCGAGTTTTACGCCGGCATTGTCATCGACGATTCGTCGAAATGCCCGGTGCTGATTTTTAGCTCGATGGGCGGCAGTGGAATTGAAGAAATCGCTGAAGCACACCCCGACAAAGTAGCGAAAGTCAACATAGATATTGTAGAGGGCCTTCGTGATTACCAGGCCCGCAATCTCATTCGCGCCACTGGTATTTCCGGAAAATTGCAGATGCAGTTGGCTGGGGTTCTCGTAAAGTTATGGCAGGTGGCGCGCAAATACGAAGCACGTTCGGCGGAGATTAACCCACTGGTTCTAACCGCCAACGGTGAAATCATGGCCGCCGATTGCCGGGTGACTGTTGATGACTACGCTGTTTTTCGGCACCCGGATCTGGGTATCGAGATTGCGCGCGAGTTAAACCGTCCACCTTCTCAGTTAGACAAAATCGCTTACGATGTTGAAAAGAATGACTACCGCGGCACTTTTTATTTTATCCAAATGGAAAGTGGTTTTAAGAAGAATGATGGCTATGTCGGCTTTCACGGTGCAGGCGGCGGCGGCTCTATGATGTCCATGGATGCGGCGCACACGCAGGGTTTTAAGCTGGCTAATTTTACCGACACCAGCGGTAACCCGGCTGCCTCAAAAGTGTATCGTGCTGCGCGAATAATTTTGGCGCAAAAAAATATTGTAGCCTATTTTGGCTCCGGATCTGGCGTTGCGAGTCAGGAGCAGTTTCATTCGGCTCGCGGTCTGGCCAAAGCTTTTATTGAAGAAAATCTCTCCATTCCAGCCGTGATCAGGTTGGGCGGCAATTTGGAGGATAAAGCCATCGACATACTTGAAACCTGCACTAAAGGCTTGCCTGCGCCGGTTGAAGGCTATAAAAAAGACGACACGGCGCATTTTTGTGCAGAGCGCCTCCGGCATCTGGTCGAGACTTTCCAACCTGATTCAGGTGCGCGGGAGAAGTTTGAAAAGCCTGATTTTGACAAGCCGTACTCTTTTGAAACCATTACCGGCAAGATTACTTTTGACCATGGCGTCTGTGCGGAGTGTGACCATCACGCTTGTGTTGAGGCTTGCATTCCGGAAATTCTCAAGTTGGAAAACAATGTCCCTGTACTCGCAATTAGTACGGAAGAAGCAAAAACCGGAAAGTGCATCGAATGCCTCGGGTGTGAAATGGAATGTGTTTACCGCGGCAAACGCGGCGCCTATATTGAATTGCCCATCGCCGGGTTGGACGAATACGTTGGGGAGGAAGACTGATGGCCATTTTAATCAACGAAGAAAACCGTGTGCTTGTCCAGGGTATTACCGGACGCGAGGGGTTAACTCGCGCAAAATTGATGATGGAATACGGCACCAAAGTTGTGGCCGGCGTCACCCCTGGAAAGGGTAACCAAACTGTGCTGGAAGTACCAGTTTTTGATACGGTTAAAGAAGCGACAGAGAACGTTGCCGGCATTAACACTTCTGTGATTTTTGTGCCGGCGCCGCTGGTAAAAAATGCCGCTTTGGAAGCCATTGACGCCGGTATAAAGCTGCTGGTCATCGTGCCGGATCGCGTTCCCATGTACGATGTGCTGGAAATTGCCCATGCTGCTGAACAAAACGGCGCTCGTTTTGTTGGTCCCAATACTTTGGGTTTGTTAAGTGTTGGCAAAGGGGTTTTGGGTATGATTGGCGGTCGGGCGGAAACGGCGCGGCAGTGGTTCCGGAAAGGACATGTCGGCGTTACATCCAGAAGTGGAGGTATCACTTCTTCCATTTCTTACTATCTAAGCCGCAGTGGCATCGGACTGAGTTCCATTGTTCACGTTGGCGGCGATGGCATCGTTGGCACGCCGCATCCGGAGGTTATTAAATTATTTCAGGACGATGATGACACAAATGCCGTGGTGATGTTCGGCGAAATCGGCACGACCCAGGAAGAGCAGGTTGCTGACTTGATTGAATCAGGCAAATTCACCAAACCGCTGATCGCTTTTATCGGCGGGAAAGCGGCGAAATCCGGCACACGTTTTTCACACGCCGGCGCCATTGTCGAGGGTAACCGCGGCACACATGAAAGTAAAGTACGACGTTTGCGAGAGGTTGGTGCACACATTGTTGAGCATTTTGATGATATTCCAAAAGTAACCCGGGAAGTCCTGGACGATCTCAATTTGCAAAGTTGAAACCAAAACAAGTGCTTTTACCCATGATTTGTGAAGCGGCCAGCGAACGAATCAGGGGGAGGCCTGACACACGCAACTTTGAAATACAGTCATGGCTTCAAGGAAACTGCAATAAAATAGGAATAAACAGTAATTTTTAAACAACTTATAGTAGGTGTTGCAACATGAGTGATTTACACTGGAAAACAGCAATTACTAAAATCAAACCCAATGAAGTGCGTTTGCGGGGCTACCGCATTGAAGAACTGATGGGAGAAGTCTCATTTGGTCAGGCCGTTTATCTGGCTTTGAAGGGTGAGTTGCCGTCAGAAAATGCCGGCAAAATGCTGGATGCCATTCTCGTTTCGTCCATAGATCATGGCGCAACGCCACCTTCTGCGTTGGCCGCAATGACCGTCGCCTCTACTGGTTCCGGGCTGAACGCATCGGTTGCAGCGGGGATTTTGGCTATTTCCCGTTTTCACGGTGGTGCAATCGAAGACGGCATGGCCATTCTGCTGCAGGCCGATGACAAAATGAGGGCGAGAGAGATTTCTGCTGCCGTTGCCTGCAAAGAACTTGTTGCAGAGTACCGCGAAATGCGCCGCAGAATATCCGGGTTTGGCCACCGGCTTCACACTGCTGACCCGCGTTCCGCCCGCCTGTTTGATTTGGCTAAGGATTTGGAAATCGGTGATCATTTTATTGAGATAGCCAAAACCGTTGAGTCTGAGCTTGAGAAACAGTCAGGGAAAAAGCTGCCGATTAACGTCGATGGCGCCATTGCCGCAGTTTTGTGTCAGTTGGACTTTGCGCCGAAATTGGCCAATGCATTTTTTATGATTGCACGGCTTCCTGGCCTGGTGGCGCATGTGCACGAAGAGCAGACGCGGCACAAGCCGATGCGCTCTATTCATCCAAAAGACCACGAATACGATGGACCGGAAGACAGAACACTTTAGATATTCGGTCCGCGGTGTGCTGAAGAAAATAGTCATAATTCAATAGAAATAAATAACTAAAATACAAGGATTTACTTGACATGGAGAAAGCCAAACTGCTGGAACTTATTCCCGAATTTAATCTCATTAAAGATGAGGACCTGCGTGAAAACACCATTGCCATCTGGGAAGAAGCGACAAACTACCGTAATTGGACAGCCGAAGAGTTGCTGAATATTCCATTTACACTTCTGGCAGACAACTGCAAAATAAAGTATCTGGAACATGTGCGTACGGTTTGCCAAATGTGTGTTGCGTGTGATGAAGTGCTCACCACAGCCTATGGCGAACGGAAAACACCGGTTAATCGGGATTACTTAATTGCCGGGGCCATGCTTGCAGATGTGGGTAAGCTTTATGAGTACGACAAAGAAAACGGCAACGTGGTCAAAAGTAAGCACGGCAAATATTTGCGCCATCCTTTCAGTGGCGTTGGCCTTTGCTTCAAATATGATATTCCCGAGGAAGTCATGCACGTTGTTGCCGTGCACTCGAAAGAGGGAGATCATTTTCCACGGTCGCCTGAAGCGATAATTTTGCATCACGCCGACTTTATTGATTTTGATTTGGTGAAGTAAAGAACAGGGGCATGATGACGCAATTTGTCAACAATCGTGATCGCGGTTTCAGGCAAATAGAGCGGAGGATAGTGGTGGTTGGCCCAGGCATCTACAACTCATTGAAATTAAACACCCTGCAACTGCATGGGTGTGGCTTAACCAAGTAAACGAAAGAGGAAATTTATGGCAAAGTACAAAATAGCATGGTTACCGGGAGACGGCGTTGGCAACGACGTTATGGAGGCTGCTAAAATCGTCCTGGATGCGTTAAAGTTAGACGCTGAATACCAACACGGCGACATCGGCTGGGAGTTCTGGAAAAGCGAAGGCAATCCATTGCCTGACCGTACCATTAAATTACTCAAGAACACAGATGCCTGTCTCTTTGGCGCGATTACGTCGCTGCCTAAGGAAGAGGCACAAAAAGAATTGGCGCCTGAATTGCAAGACAAAGGCCTGACTTACTCCAGCCCAATTGTGCGCCTGCGCCAGGAATTCAATTTACACACAAATCTACGCCCGTGCAAAGCCTACTCGGGCAATCCTTTAAATTTCCGAGATGATATTGATCTGGTGGTCTTCCGTGAAAACACCGAAGATATGTACGTCGGTGTGGAATTTCACCCGCTGCCGCAAGATGTCATGGACGTTGTTTGCGCCAATTCAGCCAAAATGAAACGTTTCGCCGACACACCTCTGGACGAAATCGCGGTTTCATTGCGTATAAACACGATCAAGGCTTCTCGGAGCATTGTCACCCAGGCGTTTGAATATGCGAAGAAGCATGGCTACAAAACTGTGACCATCGTCGAAAAACCAAACGTGCTGCGCGAAACGAGCGGCCTGGTGGTACGGGAAGCGCGCAAGGTTGCGGCGAACTACCCGGGTATTGATTTGTGGGAAACCAACATCGACGCCATGTGCATGTGGCTCATCAAGAATCCACAAAACTACGGCGTTCTGGTTGCAACGAATATGTTTGGCGATATTATTTCCGACCTTTGTGCGCAACTCATTGGCGGCCTTGGGTTTGCTTCCAGTGGCAATATTGGTGATAATTACGCCGTGTTCGAACCCACCCATGGTTCTGCCCCAAAATATGCCGGGCAGTATAAAGTGAATCCTATGGCAATGCTCTTAACAACCAAACTAATGCTTGATTGGCTCGGTGAACTGCAATTGGGTGAGAAGCTCGATAAGGCCATTTCCAGCGTTATCAATGATGCAAAGGTCAAGACCTATGACATGGGCGGTAATTCATCCACTTTGGATGTTGCTGAAGAGGTCGTCCGAAAATTGTAGCAGGTTGCAAGTGGCAAGGTGCAACCTGAAAATCAGGCACTATTAATTTTAAATTAAATAAATGATTATGACTTCTCTATCAAGACAAATCGCACGTTTTGCATTATCTTTAAAATATGAAGATTTACCTGCTGATGTTGTAAACGAAGTAAAACGCTATCTCTACGATTCAATCGGTTGCGCTTATGGCGGCTATCAAACACATGACGTCGATATTGTGAAATCAATTCATGATGAAATGGGCGGTAAAGCCGAGGCCACTATCATTGGTAGCGGTGATAAAATTCCGGCCTACAACGCCACTTTTGTAAACAGCCTGATGATTCGCGCGCTTGATTTTAATGATATTTATTGGAAGGAAGACCCCAGCCACCCAAGCGATATTATTCCGGTGGCGCTGGCCGTTGGTGAGCGGGAAGGCAGTTCTGCCAAAGATGTAATCACCGCCATTGTTTTGGCCTACGAATTCGAAATGCGTTTGTGTGAATTTGCTGTGCCGGGTGTGCGTGAGCGTAAGTGGCACCATGCAACTTTGACGCAATTTGTCTCGCCGATAGTTGCCGGTTATTTGCTTGGGCTGAACGAGGAGCAAATGGTTCACGCCATCGGCATTTCCGGAGCACACAATCTGACGCTTGGCGCTGTGACCGCAGGCAAACTCACCATGATGAAAAATACGGTTGATCCGATGGCTGCACAAAGCGGCGTTATGGCAGCTTTGATGGCGCAACGTGGTTACAGCGGTACTGAACAAATTTTTGAAGGAAAAGAAGGCCTCATGCAAACCCTCGGCCCTGACTGGGACAATGAAAAACTGGTTGGCGGGCTGGGCGACAGTTTTAAGATTCTCGAGTGTTCAATGAAGGGATTTCCCACTGAGGCCTTAACACACACGCATATTTCCGCCACGCTTAAAGTAATCATTGAAAATGATATTAAACCGGATGATATTGAGGAAGTCATAGTGACCACCATTGCTCGCGCTGTGGATATTTTGTTTGACGATGAAAAATACAATCCTTCATCCCGCGAGACTGCCGATCACAGTCTGCCGTACTGCATCGCTGCCGCCATTGTTGATCGCAAAATAACAGGTGATCAGTTTAGTGATGAACGCATTCAGGATCCGGCTATCAAATCCGTGCTTGGCAAAATAAAGGGCGAGGCCAGCGAGGAATTTGAAAAAATGTTTCCGGCGAAGCAGCCTTCCAAAGTCAAGGTCCGGCTTAAGAGCGGTGCTGAGTTCACTGCGCAGCTTGATTACCCCAAAGGCGATCCGCGCGAACCTATGACTGAGCAGGACTTGGACACTAAATTCAGTGGTTTGAGCTCGTCTTTGTTTGGCCCTGACAAACAAAACGCAATCAAAAAGGCAATCTGGGACTTGGAGAGCTATGCGACCATTAATGGATTTATGGCGCAGTTGCGTGTTTGAAAATTCTCGCCTGAGAGTCGTGCAAATTTTTTATGAAAGACATCTGCATGAATGAACTCATCGCTGTTTTAGTAATGCTTATCGGCGTTGGCCTGGTTGTTGGGCTGCTGCTGTTTTTGTCAAACTGGCTCGGCCCAAAACGGGAAAATCCGGTTAAGGGTGAACCTTTCGAGTGCGGCAACATTCCCATTGCAACCACCAGCGCCCGCTTTTCGGTGAAATTCTACACCGTTGCCATCCTGTTTGTTTTATTTGACATTGAAATTGCCTTTCTGTTCCCCTGGGCTGTGGTGTTCCAAAGCCTGGGGTGGACAGGCTTGGTATCGATGAGTTTATTCATTGCAGTTCTGTTGCTGGGCCTGGCATACGCCTGGAAAAGAGGAGCTTTGCAATGGGATTGAGAAGTTTGTTCGGTGGGGACAATGTTGTAACGACCAAACTGGATGAAGCCATAGGCTGGGCTCGAAAGTACTCACTTTTTCCCTATCCGTTTGTGACCGCTTGCTGCGGTATGGAATACATGTCCGTCTCGGCATCGCATTATGATTTGGACCGATTCGGCGCTGCGTTTCCAAGGTTTTCACCACGTCAGGCGGACATGCTCATGTGCGTTGGTACGGTCAGCCAGAAAATTGCGCCCGTTCTGCGCCGCGTTTACGATCAGATGTGCGAACCGAAATATGTGATTGCCTTTGGCGTTTGCACCTGCACCGGCGGCTTCTACGACAACTATGCCACGGTGCAGGGCATTGACACCATTTTGCCGGTCGATGTTTATATTCCTGGCTGCCCGCCGCGTCCTGAAACAGTGATTCAGGGTTTGATGCTTTTGCAAGAGAAAATTCAGAAACAGAAGCATGAGTACTAGATTGTGCCAAACGCTCTAAAACTACTTCAAAATAAATTCAGCGATTGCATCCGCGAGACAAATTGTCATCTCGGTGACACCAGCGCGGTAGTTAACAAAAAAGCCGTCCACGATATCCTGGAGTTTCTCCGTGATGATGCCGATCTCAATTTTGACCTGCTTGTGGACTTGACCTGCGTTGATTATGGTGAAGGCGAACCACGCTTTGAAATCGTCTATCTGCTGCATTCATTCAAAACAAAGGCACGCATTTTTATCAAAGCGCAAGTGTCGGAACCTGACCCGCAAGTGCAAACGGTTTCTGATTTGTGGCACATCGCCGATTGGTACGAACGCGAAGTCTGGGATTTGTTTGGTGTAAGTTTCAAGGGACACCCTGATTTGCGGCGCCTGCTTATGTACGAGGAGTTTCAAGGACATCCGCTGCGCAAAGATTATTCAATTGACAAGCGCCAGCCGCTGGTCACTGCCGAAGGCACCAACAACAGTCAAATCACCCCTACGCTTGAGCAAAGCCAACAAGCCATGGAAGAATACGTGTCCGAAGAAAACGGGCTCAGCGTCAGGCATATGTTTTTGAATATGGGGCCATCGCATCCGGCCATGCACGGCGTAGTCAAAATTGTGCTTGAGCTGGATGGGGAGAAGGTCGTTGGCTCGGATGTCGGCATTGGCTACCTGCACCGGGCTTTTGAGAAACACGCGGAGAACATCAGTTACACTGGTGTTTTCCCCTACACCGATCGGCTGAATTACGTGTCGCCAATTATCAACAATGTTGGCTACGCTTTGGCCGTGGAAAAGCTGCTCGGCATTGAGGTTACCGAGCGCTGCAAATACATTCGCGTAATCATGAGCGAAATTTCCCGCATTGCTGATCATTTAACCTGCATCGGCGCAATGGCGATGGAGCTAGGCGCCATGACCCCATTCCTCTATTTTATGCAAGCGCGCGAGGCTATGTACCAGCTCATCGAAGAAGTCACCGGAGCGCGTATCACCGTTTCGTACGTGCGTGTGGGTGGCGTCAAGGCAGATTTGCCTGCCGGCTTCGAGTCGCGCGTGCATGATCAGCTTAAAAAAGTGCGCGCTGAACTAAAGCAGGTACACAGACTTCTGAGCCGCAACCGTATTTTTGTTGACCGAGTGCAGGGCATTGGTGCGATTTCAACTGCGGACGCGATTTCATACAGTTTTACCGGCCCAATGCTTCGCGCTTGCGGCGTTGATTATGATGTGCGCAAAACCTTTCCTTACAGCAATTATGACCGCATCGATTTTGATGTGCCGGTTGGCGAGAATGGCGATATTTTGGACCGCTATCTGGTGCGCATGGAAGAGATTGAACAAAGCTGTCGCATTATTGAACAGGCATTTGAAAAAATTCCGGTCGGCAATGTAATGGTTGATTTTACCGGTAAAGAAATTCCGGCTGAAAAAATGGCGGATCTTGGTAAGTTCGGTCAGACAGAGGGCCTGCTCCTGCAGGTGGCAGTTACCGATCCCACGTTGCTTGGCGCCGGCGAGTCGGAACACGCCGAGGTGCGGCACGCAGATAAACGCGTCAGTCTGCCGGCGAAAGAAAAGACCTACGCCAGCATTGAAGGGCTGATTAATCATTTTATGCTCATCATGGACGGTCACGGCATTTGCCCGCCCAAAGGAGAAGCCTACTTCCCGGTGGAAGGCGCAAACGGCGAACTCGGATTTTACATCGTCAGCGATGGCAGCGACAAAGCTTACAGAGTTCGCTGCAGACCGCCCTGTTTTGCTTTTGTAGCCGGCTTCAGCAAAATGATTGAAGGCTGCCAACTCGCAGATATTATTCCCGCGTTTGGCTCCATCAATATGATTGCAGGGGAGCTTGATCGGTGAAAAAAATAGAATTCAGCAAAAAAGCAAAAAAAGAATTCAATACAATTGTTGGCAGATACCCGGAAAAACGGGCTGCCATGCTTCCCACGCTGCATCTTGCAGAAAAAGAATTTGGCTGCATTTCACCGGAAGTGGAAGTTTATGTTGGTGAATTGCTGACGGTTCCCGCGGTTAAGGTGCGCGAGGTTGTCACATTCTACACGATGTTTGCGCAGCAGCCCCGGGGCAAGTATCATTTCCAGATTTGTCGAGGCATTTCCTGCGACCTGCTTGGCTGCACAAAAATACGCGACTATCTCACCGAAAAACTCACTCTGGAAGTCGGTGCAACCAGTCCGGATTCAAAATTCACTTTGTCTGAAGTAGAGTGTCTGGGCGCTTGCGAAACCGCACCAATGATGCAGGTTAACGAAGATTATTACGGCAAGCTCAGTCAAAAGAGTGTGGACAAAATTTTCAGGAAACTGAAATGATGTAAAGTACTCTAAATCACAGTATGTATGCGAGCAAAAAAACTAAACCACGAAAAACACGAACGTTTTAGTAACTGACAAGTATTTTCTTGTCACTTTTTGGCAGAAAATCACAAATAGCAAAGATCAAATAAATTACAAAATCCAATGTCAAGAATCCCAATTGTCTGGTTGCCTGCATTCAGCCACCTCGAATGCTTAAGCCAAAGATTCAGGGCCGGGCACGAAGACAAGTTTTGAGTTTGAAATTTGCAAATTTGGAATTTATTTAGACTTTGTATTTTTTGTGATTTGGCTTTTCCAGTTTATCTGGGTTAGGTCAATAACAAAGCAACAAATATTCAGACGATGGCAGAAAAAATAATCTCAAAATTTTTTGATATTCGTGATAGCCACACCATTGATGTCTACATGAAACATGGCGGCTATAAGACCATTCAAAAAACGCTCAAGAAGATGAAGCCGGCTGCTGTCATTGACGAAGTTCTCAAGTCAAACCTCAGAGGGCTTGGCGGCGCTGGTTTTCCTGCAGGACGCAAATGGTCGTTCATCCCGAAAGACAGTTCCAAGCCCAAATATCTGATTGTCAACGCGGATGAAAGCGAGCCTGGTACGTTTAAAGATCGCTACATCATAGACCATTTTACGCATGGCCTTTTTGAAGGCATTATGCTCGCTGCCTACGCAATTGGTGCGCATCAGTGTTTTATTTATATTCGCGGTGAGTATGTTCGTCAGGCCGAGCGCCTTGTCAAAGAAATAGAGGCAGCCCGCAAGCGCGGATTTTTAGGCGAAGGTATTTTTGGTTCAAAATATGATCTGGATATTGTTGTTCACCGTGGCGCCGGTGCTTACATTTGCGGTGAGGAAACAGCTTTGTTAGAGTCGCTCGAAGGCAAAAAAGGCTTCCCACGAATGAAGCCGCCGTTTCCAGCTATTGAGGGCGTTTTTGGGTGTCCGACCATCGTCAATAATGTTGAAACAATTGCCTATGTGCCGGCAATTATTGAGCGTGGCGCTAAGTGGTTTGCGGATCTGGGTTGCGAACGGAGTGGCGGATTAAGACTGTTTGGCGTCAGTGGTCATGTGAACAAGCCCGGCGTTTATGAATTGCCCGTTGGCACGCCGCTGCGCGAAATTATTTACAATCATGCCGGTGGCGTTCTGAACGGCAAAGGATTGAAAGCCGTGATCCCGGGTGGCTCTTCTTCACCAATTCTGACTCCCGATGAAATTGATGTAAATATGGACTGTGATTCGCTTGCGGAAATTGACGCAATGCTCGGCTCGGCAGGTGTTATTGTCATGGATGAGGACACGGACATTGTGCGCGCACTTTATGTCGTCACCCGTTTCTATCGCCACGAGTCGTGTGGGCAATGCACACCTTGCCGTGAAGGAACGGGGTGGGCCGAGCGTATCCTTAAACGTATGCTCGACGGCCACGGCCGTCCGGAGGATATCGACAATTTGTTTCGAATTGCAGGCAATATAATGGGCAATACTATTTGTCCGCTGGGGGATGCTGTAGCGCTGCCCTTAAAAAGTTACATTACAAAATTCAGGGAGGATTTTGAAAAGAGAATTCCAGTGGATGGCGCCGGCGCAAGCAAGCAACGAGATTCCCTAATGCTGTTGAATTAAGGAAAATTCATGCTCAAAGTTACGATTGATGGCATTGAAACTGAAGTCGAAAAAGGTACAACTGTTATGCAGGCAGCAGAGCAACTTGGTATTGATATCCCCGGTTACTGCTACCATCCCGGTTTAACAATCGTTGGGGTTTGCCGGATTTGTCTGGTTGAAATTGAGCGCATGCCAAAGCTGCAGGCTGCCTGCTACACACCGGTGACAGACGGCATGGTGGTTCAGACAAAAAACGAAAAAGTGCTACAGGCAAGGCAGGCTGTGATGGAGTTTTTGCTGGTGAATCACCCGCTCGATTGTCCGGTGTGTGACCAGGCCGGGGAATGTGGGCTGCAAGATTATTATATGCAGCACGGCCTGCACGACAGTCAAATGATTGAGAACAAAATCAAGAAGAGCAAGGCGTGGCCAATCGGCGCGCATGTCATGCTCGACTCAGAGCGCTGTATTCTCTGTTCGCGCTGCGTTCGCTTCTGCGATGAAATTAGCGGGACAAATGAGCTTGGTATTTTTAATCGTGGGGACCGCGCGGAATTGCAACCTTATCCCGGACAGAAACTGGATAACAGTTACTCAGGAAACACCGTTGACATTTGTCCTGTTGGGGCGTTAACAGATCGTGACTTTCGGTTTAAGACACGCGTTTGGTATTTATCCGAGACGCCCTCTGTTTGTCCCGGCTGCAGTACTGGCTGTAATATTTTTGTGCATCATAATGACAAACGCACTTATAAAGCGGAAGGGCGGCGAATAGCACGACTGAAACCACGCTACAATGCCGAGGTAAATCAGTGGTGGATGTGCGACGCCGGTCGCTACGGTTTCACTTCGGTGGACGACGAGTCCCGATTGCTGACACCCCTGAAACGTCAAGAAGGGAGTTTCATTGAATTGAAATGGGACTCTGGCATTGCTGATATTTGTGAGTCGATTACGAAAATTAGGGAGAAACACGGCGCTGACTCCATCGCTGTCATTTTGTCGCCGCAAATGACCAATGAAGGTTTATTTGCCGCCCGCAAGTTGTTCAAAGAGCAGCTAGGGGTGAAGCATCTCGACTGTTCGGTTGAGCCGCTGCAGAAAGGGGTCGAGGACGATTTTCTCGTAAAGGCTGACAAGAATCCAAACACGCGCGGTGCCAGTGAACTGGGTTTGACTGCAAAGAGTTTTGGCGGACTGAGTGTGAAAGAAATGCTCACGGCCGCAACGAGTGGCAAAATCAAGGCACTCTTTATTTTCTATCACAATCTGAGCGATTACTTTTCGGAGAAAGATGTTCACGAGGCATTTTCCAAATTGAAGTTGCTGGTTTTTGCCGGAAGCAATGAAAATGCAACTTCCAGACTCGCGGATATTGTTTTGCCCGGCGCGACATTTGTTGAGAAGGAGGGTACTTTTACTAATTTTTCGGGGCGTGTTCAGCGATTAAATAAAGCCGTGGAACCACTGGGTGAATCAAAACCGGATTGGGAAATATTCCGCCTATTGTCAAAAGAGCTCGGTGAGGCACAGCCATATTTATCG